>DASVQU010000015.1:0-42235 GCA_036388995.1 Pyrinomonadaceae bacterium
TTTAAATACTCAACATATTCCTGATTGTCGTAATCGTTACTAAATTTAGCCAAATATTCCTTTGCCGCTTCATAAGCTACTTTTCTATTTGTTGTCCGGTTATCACGGAACTTTTTGTCTAAGTCGTCTTTAGAACTTTCCAATGTTGGCTGTTCTGAACCATTACTGGATACTTTCTTTACTTTGATTACCACATCATAAGCGCCCGAATTATCATCCAAATTGCTCTCATTAATACCTAAAAAAAGCATTCCGCTTTGTGGTGCCGTGAATTCGCGACTGCTGCCAACGAAAATAAAATCGTTGTTGTCGTCGCCAATGACGGCGATCAAAGCGCCGGTCGGTATGGTCGGCATCAAACGCTGGTTGTCGGCGATTGAACCGACGCCGGCGGGCGTCGCGAAACGTCCCTGACCGAGCGAAACTCTGCCGGTCGCCGAGATGCGGACGCGCTGACCTTTTCTGACTACGACGCCCGAATTTGTCCAGCCGTTGGCGGTCCAATCGGCGAGAACTTTGAGCGGATTGTTTTCACCTTTGATAGTGATAAATCCGTCGTTTGCATCATTTGCTTTAGAGATTGTATTTTGGGTACTAGCTTCCTTACGCTCAACATCGGCTTGGCTTCTCGCCGCAACTTGCGTTTTATTAATCTTTAGCTTTGGACTCGTTTTCTTCGGCGTAGTTTTCTTTGGAGTTGTTTTGGGTAGACAGTCCGGCAAACCGGGACGCCCGCATTGCTGCGCTCGCACAATGCCTATGCCGAACAATAAATACAAACTCATTGCCGCCGACATCAAAAAAACTCTGAAAATCTCTTTTCGCATTTTATCTTTCCTTCTATTTCTCTACATTCCGAACGCAGCGAAATCCCGTTCGGTTATAAGTTTCCGCGCCGCTTGCCTGCAAACCGATGCGATAAGTCGCCGTCGCATAATCTTTTAACGTGTTAACACTGCCACCGCGAACCGTTTTTAAATTGATCTCGCCCGCGTAAACATCATCCAGTTTGCCGTTCGGGTAAGCCTTGAAATCGCTTGCCGTCCATTCTCCGGCATTGCCGACCATATCGTAAATTCCGAACGGCGACGCGCCTTTGAATTTTCCGACTTCGGCAAACGTCTGACCGCCGACGTTAGCATTTCCCTGTTTCCAATCGTTTCCCCACGGATAAATAAAATTATTCGCGCCGCGCGCCGCAAATTCCCATTCTTCTTCCGACGGCAAACGTTTGTTCGCCCATTTTGCATAATCGCTCGCGTCATTCCAATCTACGCCGACGACCGGAAATTTCGCCTGTCCATTTGGATAAGCTCCGTTTTTCCATTCGGTCGGCGGTTTATGATTGGTCGCTTTGACAAATTCGGCATATTGTTCATTAGTCGTTTCGTAAATGTCCATAAAAAACGGCTCGACCGAAACCCTATGCGCCGGCTTTTCGGCTTCGGATTTGCCGTCGTCGCGCCCCATCGTAAATTTGCCGCCCGGAACGTAAGCCATTCCTTTGGGTGCTTCGGGTAATTTAATAATGGACGTTTCGCTGTTTGAATTTGATGTCGGTGTTTTTGCCGTTCCTACATTCTCAGCGGTGTTCGTGTTTGTGGCTGCCGAATTATATTTTGACCAAACGACAAATAGAATCGTTATTAAGGCGATTGCGAAAAACAAGCCGCCGAAACCAACGGCAACTTTCCACATCATCGAGGGTCTTTCATTTTCTTTTGCTTCTCTGTCTTTCCGGCGCTTTTCTTCAAACTCCTTTTGGCGGATTTGCTCTGCCCAATCTGCTTCTATTGTTTTGATAGGCGATGTGACAGGAGAATTTTCTTCGGTCTTATTTTCCGAATCGCGCTGCCGTCGTTGCGATTCTTCGCTCCGCCTTTGCTCGGCTTCTTCTCTTTTTCGTCGTTCTTCTAATGCCGATTTTTCCGCTTCTTCAAGTTGTTTTTGTAATCGCGCTCTTTCCGCTTCGGCTTCGAGACGTTTCTGCTCGATTTCCCATTCTCTTTTTCGCCGCGCCTCACTTTCGACTGATACCCAGACATTTTTTAATGCCTCGTTCATTTCCTGCGCCGTTTGATAACGCTTTGAACGGTCTTTTTCCAGTGCTTTGTAAATTACTTTCTGTAATTGCGGCGGGATATTTTCAGGCAGCGGTTTCGGCTCGCTTCTATCAATCGCCTCCTTCAAAGCGAAAACCGTTTCACCGCCAAACGGCTGAGTTCCCGTTAGCATTTCATATAGAATGACACCTGCCGCCCAAATATCCGTCTGCGGTGATTTGCTGCCAAGAAACGATTCGGGTGACATATAGTAAGGACTGCCGATGGCTTTGGTCAGCGCGGAGTTTTCTAAAATTATTCTTGAAATTCCAAAATCGGCAATGCGCGGGAAATCTCCCTGCAAAAGAATATTATCGGGTTTAAGATCACGGTGAACGATATTACGCGAATGAAGATGTTCGATGCCGCGCAAAACACCACTTATCATTTCAACTGCTTTTTCGTTTGAAGGTGCTTTCTTGCCGTTTGCGTCAAGCCAATTTTTAAGCGAACCGCCTTCAGCGTATTCGCTGACAATAATAATATGTTCTTTGTGAACGAACATATCAAAAACCGACATCACGTTCGGATGCCCGCTTGCTTCAATCCAAGTATCAATTTCGGCTTCGGCAGCTTTGAGATTGATTTCATCGCCAAGATTAGATAGGAATTTCAAAGCGTGACGAAATTTCCGGCTCCCAAACTTCGACTGTTTTTCCGCCATCCAAACCTCGCCAAACTGCCCTCTACCGAGAAACTTTTCGAGTTTGTAATCGCGAATTATATCATCTTTTTCAAGCATCCAATTTCCCTTAGAGCCGTTTGGAAAATAAATCCTTTTTACTATTTCTTTATTTGTTTCGCGTTGTTTCGCGCCTTTTCGCGGGCAATTTCTTATTTATTTAACGATTTTGAATTCCCAAACAGGCTCTAAAATCCAAAATTGTCAAATTCCCATAATGTTGTAGCCGCAATCAACGTAAATCGTTTCGCCCGTGATTGCGCTGGATAAATTGCTGACTAAAAAAAGCGCTGTATTGCCGACTTCGCGCTGTTCGACGCTGCGCTTTAAAGGCGCTTTCTCGCGGACGTGTTTGAGCATATCGGTGATTCCGCTGCCGACGCCCATTGCCGCGAGCGTCTTGATCGGTCCCGCGCTGATTGCATTGACGCGAATGTTTTCTTTGCCCAAATCTCCGGCGAGATAACGAGTCGAAGCTTCAAGAGCGGCTTTTGCAACGCCCATCACGTTATATTTCGAGACGACTTTTTCCGCGCCGTAATAAGTCATTGTCACGATGCTCCCGCCTTCGTTCATCAACGGGCGCGCGGCTTGCGCAAGCTGCGGCAGAGAAAACGCGCTGATTTCCATCGCTTTTAAAAATGCTTCGCGGCTCGTCGCGGCAAATTCGCCTTCGAGAGCTTCGCGCGGCGCGAAAGCGATTGAGTGAATTAGAAAATCGAGTCTGCCGAATTCGTTTTTGATTTTCTCAAAAAACGCTGCGACTTCTTCGTCGTTCGTCACGTCGCACGGCGCGATGATCGCGTCGGGCATATCGGCGGTTAATTTTTCGACGTTTTCTTTTAAACGCTCGCCTTGATAATTAAACGCCAAACGCGCGCCGTTTTCCGCGCACGCCTGCGCGCACGCCCATGCAATCGAGCGTCTGTTTGCGACGCCGAAAACGGCTCCGAATTTATTTTCCAACATCATTTTCAAACTCGCGTCTTTTCGTCTAAATTCATAAACGGAGTTCCCCCTTGTGAAAGCAAACTCCGTCAGGAAACGAAAGAGTTTAACATAACACACTGAAATTTTATGAACAGTGCGCGCCCGCTTGTTTTAATTGTCGAAGACGAAGAAATCTTACGCTCAATCTTGCGCCGTCTGCTCGAAGACGCCGGTTATTCGGTCGCAACGGCGGACAGCGCCGAAGCCGCGCTTGAAATTTTTACGACCAGCGCAGTTGCCGTCACGCTGACGGATATTCGGATGGCTGGAATGGACGGACTTGCGCTTCTCGATCAAATAAAAGCTGTTGACGCCGAAGCACTTGTAATTATTATGACCGCATTTTCGTCGGTTGATTCGGCAATCGCCGCTCTCAGAAAAGGCGCTTACGATTACATCACAAAACCGTTCGTCAACGAAGATTTGCTCCAAACCGTCAAAAACGCTCTGCGCCAGCACGAGCTTTTCAGCGAAAACCGCGCTTTGCGGCGCGAGCTTGATAAAAAATACAGTTTCGCGGAAATCATAGGCACTTCCGAATCTCTGCAAAGCGTTTTCCGACTCGTTGAAAAAGTCGCCGCAACAAACACCAGCATTTTGATTCAAGGCGAAAGCGGCACGGGCAAAGAGCTAATCGCCCGCGCAATTCATCATCACAGCCCGCGCGCCTCGAAACCTTTTCTCGCCGTCAATTGCGGCGCGCTGCCTGAATCGCTTCTCGAAAGCGAATTGTTCGGACATACAAAAGGCGCGTTTACCGGCGCTGTTGCTGACAAAAAAGGCTTGTTTCGCTCGGCTGAAAACGGCACGGTTTTTCTGGACGAAATCGGCGAGATTTCACAGGCAATGCAGGTCAGATTGCTTCGCGCGCTTCAAGAACACGAAGTCACGCCCGTCGGTTCGAGTCTTTCCGTAAAATTCGACGCGCGGATTATTGCCGCCACAAATCGCGATTTGGAAAAAGCTGTCGAGACGGGAGATTTTCGTGAAGATTTGTTTTATCGCTTGAATGTGATCGAAATCTGGCTGCCGCCGCTGCGTGAGCGGCGCGAGGACATTCCGCTGCTCGTTCGCCACTTCATCAAAAAAATTTCCCGCGCGCAAAACGCGCGGGAAAAATCAATCGCTTCAGACGCGATGGCGGCGCTCGTCAGCTACAATTTTCCCGGCAATGTCCGCGAGCTTGAAAACGCCGTGGAACGCGCTTTCACATTGAGCGGCGATGAAATTGACGCGGCAAGCCTGCCGCCGCGAATCAAAAACTCAGCCGCCCACGCTCTGCCGGTTCGCGACACCGAATCGTTTCGCCCGACGCTCGAAGAAATCGAACGGCGTTATATTTTCGAGATTTTAAATTCCGTCAATCAAGACAAAACCGAAGCCGCCAACATTTTAGGCATTGATTTATCCACGCTTTACCGCAAATTGAAACGCTACGATGTTGTTTAAAATTATGTTATTTTCTTGCACACGCGAGGTGAATTTTATGAGCGCAGTTTTAAAACCTAAATTTGACGAGGAAGATTTTTATCCGATTCGGGAAGAAGGCAAACCAATGGCTGAAACTGATTTGCACGTTACCGCAATTTTAGATTTGATTCAGTATTTACGTTTCCATTTTAGAGACGAGCCGGTCGTGGTTCTGGGCGATCATACGCTTTATTATGAACGTGGAAATCCCAAGAAATTTGTCGCACCGGATGTTTTTGTTGTCAAAGGCGTCGAGAAAGAATTGCCGCGTCGCGTTTTCAAACTGTGGGAAGAAAAGCCGCCCTCGGTTGTCTTTGAAATCTCGTCGCGCTCGACTTGGGCGGATGATTTTTATAAAAAATGGAAGCTGTATGAGCAGATCGGCGTGCTGGAATATTACATTTTCGACCCGGAATACGATTACCTGCCCGAACCAATTATCGCGTTCAAACGCAAAAACGGTGAATTTGAAAAAGCGCGGGTGAAAAAAGGCAGAATTTTTAGCGAAGAGCTGGGTTTGGAAATTGTTGACACCGGAAAAGGATTGCGCTTGTATGAGCCTAAAACCAAACAGTTTTTAAGCACTTACGACGAAGCCCAAGCTGAAATCGCGCGTCTGAGAGCGGAGCTTGTGAGCTTAAAAACAAAATAATTCCAGCTTCGCGTTTAAGAAAAATCTGGACAAAAACTAAGGGCAGGTTTATAAACGAAAACAAATTAACAAATAAATTTATGAATCTGGATTCGACCAAAACGGCTAAAACCGTCGCTGAAAAATTGAACGGCAATTCAAAGCGCGCGGGCGCTCTCGTGCTTGATTTATCGGAAGTCGGAGCGGACGACGTGGCGCTGGTCGGCGGCAAATGCGCCAGTTTGGGCGAGCTTTTCCGCGAGCTGACCACCCAGGGCGTCCGCGCGGTTGACGGTTTTTCGACGACCAGCCACGCTTACAATCTACTGCTCGAAACCGGCGGCGTACGCAAACGTCTGCAAAAGCTGCTCAAAAATCTGGATGTCGAAAATCTCGAAGAGCTGGCGCGGGTCGGCGCTGAAGCCAGACGTTTGATGCTCGAAACGCCGTTTTCGCCGGAATTGGAAACGGCGCTGCTGGACGCTTATGAGCGTTTGTGCGAGCGCGCCGGAAGGAAAAACTGTGAAGTCGCCGTACGCTCGTCGGCTACTGCCGAAGATTTGCCCGACGCTTCGTTTGCCGGACAGCAGGACACAATTTTAAACGTGCGCGGCGAACAACAGCTTTTGGAAGCCTGTCGCCAATGTTTCGCGTCGCTCTGGACTGACCGCGCGATTTCTTATCGTCAAAACAAAGATTTCGATCATTTCGATGTGGCGCTGTCAATCGGCATCCAGCCGATGGTGCGTTCGGACATCGCTTGTTCCGGCGTGATGTTTACGCTCGACACCGAATCGGGTTTCCGCGATGTCGTTGTAATAAACGGCGCTTGGGGACTCGGCGAAGCCGTCGTGCAGGGAATGGCGACTCCGGACGAATGGATTGTTTTTAAACCGACTTTGAAACAGGGCTTTCGCCCGATTGTGACCAGAAAATTGGGCGTTAAAGAAGTCAAAATGGTTTTCGCCGACGAAGGCACGGGAACGGAAGTGCGCCCGGTCGTCGAAACGCAGCGCAAACGTTTTTGTCTCGCCGGTTACGAAGTTTTGCAGCTCGCAACCTGGGCTTCGCAGATCGAAGATCATTATTCAAAACGCGCCGGTTTTCTACAGCCGATGGACATCGAATGGGCGAAAGACGGAATTACGGGCGAGCTTTTTATTTTGCAGGCGCGCCCGGAAACTGTTCACGCGCAGAACAAGGAAAATTACATCGAAAATTACCGCTTAACCGGAATTCACGGTACGCCGCTGGTGTCGGGCGTCGCGGTCGGCGAAAAAATATCGCACGGAAAAGTCCATATTTTGCTCGATCCGAACAAATTAACGACTTTCAAAGCGGGCGATATTCTCGTTACTTCGATGACCGATCCGGCTTGGGAGCCGATTATGAAACGCGCTTCGGCGATTGTCACCGAACGCGGCGGGCGCACTTGTCACAGCGCGATTATCAGCCGGGAGTTGGGATTGCCGTGCATCGTCGGCACCGGAAACGCGACCGAAGTTTTGAAATCCGGTGTGGACGTAACGGTTTCGTGCGCCGAGGGAGCGCAGGGCAACATTTATTACGGTACTATTGATTTTACGGTTGACCGCCACGTGATTGACAATGAAACGCGCCCGCAAACGCAGGTGATGATGAACGTCGGCGATCCCGATCACGCTTTTTCGGTCGCGCAATTGCCAAACGACGGAGTAGGCTTGGCGCGGCTCGAATTTATCATCAACAATCACATCGGTGTTCATCCGATGGCGCTTGTCAATTATCCGAATCTCAAACGGCGCGAAACGATTGAAGAAATCGCTTCGCGCATCGGCGAAGAAGACCCGAAAGATTTTTTTGTCAGAAAATTAGCCGAAGGCGTCGGACGAATTGCCGCCGCGTTTTATCCGAAGCCTGTCATCGTCAGAATGTCTGATTTTAAATCAAACGAATACGCGCGGCTGATCGGCGGAAAAGAGTTTGAGCCGCACGAGGAAAATCCGATGCTTGGTTTTCGCGGCGCGTCGCGTTATTACGACGACCGCTACAAAGCCGGTTTCAGATTAGAATGTCTCGCCTTGCACCGCGTCCGCGAAGATATGGGTTTGACGAACGTCAAAGCGATGATTCCGTTTGTCCGAACAGTCGAAGAAGCCGAAAAGGTTATTCAATGTATGGCGGAACACGGTCTCAAACAAGGCGAAAACGATTTGGAGATTTACGCGATGTGCGAGCTGCCTGCAAACGTGGTTTTCGCCGACGAGTTTTTGCAGGTTTTCGACGGCTATTCAATCGGCTCAAACGATTTGACGCAGCTTGCTTTAGGACTTGATCGAGATTCGGAAATGGTCGCGCATCTCTTTGACGAGCGCAATGGCGCGGTCGAAAAAATGGTCGCAATGGCGATTGATGCGGCGAAGCGCAACGGCAAAAAAATCGGCATTTGCGGGCAAGCGCCTTCGGATTATCCCGAATTCGCCGAATTTCTGGTCGAACGCGGGATCAATTCGATTTCCCTCAATCCCGATACGGTCATTCAAACGACGCAGACTATTTTGGAAACTGAAGTCAGGTTAAAGAAATAATTATGCAGGAAATTACGGCAACCGAATTAAAACAAAAAATTGACGCGGGCGAAGAAGTGCAGATTATTGACGTGCGCGAACAGAACGAGCGCGATTTCGCCAAAATCCCGGACAGCAAATTGATTCCGAGCGGAGAAATCCTTAACCGGATGAACGAGCTTGATTCGTCGCGTCCGGCTGTTTTGCATTGTCATGGCGGCGGCAGAAGCAGCCGCGCAATTGAAGCCTTAAAACAAGCCGGATTCGAAGGAGAACTTTATAATCTCAAAGGCGGCATTACCGCCTGGTCCGACGAAGTTGATCCGAGCGTTCCTAAATATTAATGAATTGAGAACGGAGAACTGAGAATGGAGAATAGCGGAAGATTGTTTTATATTCGGTTCTCCGTTAACTTAATTTCATCGCTCATCTTTAAAATCTTCATATTTTCCCGAACTTTTGTGCGGCAGGCAAGAACAGGTTTTTCGGCGTTTCCGTTATCGAGCCAGACCTGGCAGTTCGTACAAGTTCCGTTCCAGCAGAATTCGCCAATTGAAATTGATTCGAGCGCGAGAAACTGAAAACAGCGGAGGAGCGTATTATTCTCCGGCACTTGCCGGATTTCGCCGCAGATTTCGATTGAAATTAGTTTTTCGTAAGGCTCGAAGATGTCCGGTTCGCTTGTCACGCGGGCGATTTTAGCACGAAAATATTTTCACAAAGTTTTTTTTGCTGTTAAACTTTTCGTTAAGGAGTCGTGAGAAAAATGTCTTTAGTGATGTACGTCAAACCGGGTTGCCCTTATTGCCAGCGCGCTCGCGATTATTACAACGAGAACAACATTTCGTTCGTCGAGTATGACGCGGAAAACGACAGCGCGCGGCGCAGAGAAATGTTCGGCTTTTCGGGCGGCGACCCGACTGTTCCGTGCATTGTCGAAAACGGAAAATTCGTGCAATCGGGCTGGGGCGACCCGCCGCGCGGCTGAACGGTCAGTGATGATTAGCCGACAGTTTGTCGGCTTTGCTTATTTGGGCTACAATTATCGTTTTTCGCGCGGCAATCTAAAATCTGAAATCGCATATCTAATTGGCGTATGATTGGCACGGAGCTTCATCATTATCGCATCACGGAGAAAATCGGCGCAGGCGGACAAGGGACGGTTTATAAAGCGGTTGACACCCGTCTGGGGCGCGCCGTCGTCATCAAAGTTCTCCCACCCGAATTAACGGCGAAAACCGCCAATCTCAAACGCTTTGAGCGCGAAGCGCAGCTCGCCTCGCAGCTCGACCACCCGAATATCTGCACAATTTACGACATCGGTCACTTCGATGAAATGCGCTACATCGCAATGCAGTACATCGAAGGCAAAACCGTGCGCCATCTTGTTGACGGCAAACCGCTCGATCTGAAAAGCGCACTTTCGATTGCGATTCAGGTTTGCGACGGTTTGGCTTACGCCCATTCGCGCGGAATTATTCACCGCGACATCAAGGCGGGAAACGTAATCGTCACGCCGCAGGGACAAGCCAAGATTCTGGATTTCGGTCTGGCGAAATTAGTCGAAGAAGAACCCACGCCGCACGGAGTTGACCGTTCGGATTTAACCGAAGTAGGCGTGCCTTACGGAACTGCCACTTACGCAGCGCCGGAACAAGCGCGCGGCGAAAAAGTCGATCATCGCGCAGATATTTTCTCGACCGGCGTTTTGCTTTACGAAATGCTCGCCGGAATCTGGGCTTTTCAAGGCAAAACCGTCGTCGAAGTCCGCTATGCGGTAATGCACAACGAACCCGTGCCGATTGCGGATATGCGAAAAGACGCCGTGCCGCCGCGAATCCAGCAGATTTTGGACAAAGCTCTGGCGAAAAATCCGCGCGACCGTTATCAAAAAATCGTTGATTTGCGCGACGATTTGCGCGGAATCTTGCAGGAAATCACGGGCTATGCGGCAATGACCGGCGAAATGTTTCGCCCGCGACACGCGCCCGGCGAAAACACGAATCCGCTTTTCCGCGCCTGGAATTGGATTAAACGCGGCAACAGCACAAAATCAAAATCGCCCGATACTTTTACGCCGCAGACGAGCGTAAATCAAAGTCAATTGCCCTCGCGCCGCGACAGCTCATCGGATTTTACGATTACCAGCCTCGGCGACCGCGACAAGAAAACAATCGCTATTTTGCCGTTTAAAAATTTGAACGGCGACGGCGCATCGCAGTTTTACGAGTTTTCTCTGGCGGACGCCGTGACAACCGAGCTGGCGCAATTACGCTCGCTCGTCGTCCGCCCGTCGTCCGTTATCGCCAAATATCAGGGCAAAGACGTTGATCCGCGCGAAGCCGGGCGCGAAATGCAGGTTGAAGCGGTTTTGAGCGCCGGGTTTTTAAAACAAGGCGACCGAATGCGCGTCACCGCTCAACTTCTCAATGTTGAATCCGGCGAAATTCTCTGGAGCGACCGCATTGATTCGGACGCGAGCGACATTTTCGGCGTCCAGGACATTATCGCCGAGCGCATTTTAAAAGGCTTGCAGCTCGAACTGACAACAAACGAGCAGGAAAAACTCGGTCGCCGACCGACTGAAAACGCCGCCGCTTACGAAGAATATCTGCGCGGGCGCGACAATTTCGGGCGTTTCGTCTTTCAAACTCTCGCACTCGCCGATTGCGAAGCCGCAATCGAAAATTTCAAACGCGCGATTGAACTCGATTCAAAATTCGCCAACGCGCATTCCGGTCTCGGAGCGGCTTACGCTAACCGGGTTTTTAAAGGAATGGGCGATCACAAAGATTTCGACCGCGCCGAAGCCGCTTTTTCACACGCGATTCAGCTCAACCCGGATGTCGTCGAAGCGCGCGTTTTGATGGCGTTTATTTATCTCTCGCGCGGCGAGAAAAAGAAAGCGCGCGCCGAATTGCAGCGCTTGCAAGCGCAATTTCCTAACGAAGCGCCGCTTTATTTTGCAAAGGCGGTTTTGCACCGGCTTGACGGCGAATACGAAAAAGCGATTCGCAGTTGGGACAAATTGGAGAAATTAGACCCGGCGGCGAAAGTTGTCGCGGGCTACAACCGCGCCCGAATTTACGCTTACATGGGCGACAACGAGCGCGCGCTGACAGAATTAGACCGCGCCGAACAAATCGAGCCGGAACATCCGCTGATTAAGATTTTCCGCGCCCGAATTTTGTTTTATCACGGCGAAGTTCAGCAGGCGATTGCACAGATGCGCGATGTTTTGGGGAAAAACCCGCATCTCGAAGGAATGCGCCCGATTTTAGGGATTCTGCTCGCCTCGCAAGGCGAACGGGACGAAGCGCGCGAACAATTAACTCCGCGCGCGCTGCAAATGGCTGAAGCCGATTTTGATATGGCTTATTGGACGGCTTCGACTTATGCGCTTTTAGGCGAAAAAGACGAAGCGTTTCGCTGGCTCGAACAGGCGATCAATTTAGGCAACGAAAATCACGAATGGTTCGACCGCGACCGCAACTGGGACAGCTTGCGCAACGATGAGCGTTTTGTCGAACTGATGCACCGAATCGAAGAAAACGCTTGATTTATTTCGTCATTTCGACAATCCGAATCGAAGCGTAATAATCGAGCGGTTTGATTGTTTGCAAAACTTTTCGGTCAAATTGTCTGAGCGGGCGCAGGAATTTTTCGTTGGCGGTAAAAAGCTCGGTCAAATTCAAATACGGCAAAGCGAAAGCGCGCGATTTGTAATCGGAAAAATCCTGGGCAAATGTTTTTAACTCATCATCGGTCAGCGGTCTTTCATAAGGCGATAAATCCGGTTGTTCATACGGAATCAAATTTCTCACAAACCACACCAATTTTGAATTTCTGACCGGCTCTTGAAAAATAGCGCGTCCGCCTTTTTTCAAAACCCGGAAAACTTCTTTTGCCGCGAGCGGCAAATCCAAATGATGCAAAATCGCCATTCCGAAAACCACGTCAACGGATTCGTCTGCAAGCGGAATGTCGTGAGCCGAGCCGGTGAAAAACCGAACGCCGTCGTTTAAATTGTTCACTTCGAGACGCTTTCTGGCGACTTTGATGGATTGGGTCGAAATATCCATCGAAAAAACATCCGCGCCGCGCCGCGCCAACAAAATCGTATTCTCGCCGTTGCCGCAGCCGAAATCCAAAACCCGCCGTCCGCGCACGTCGCCGAGAAGATGATAAGCGTATTCGAGATAATAAGCGGTGTCGGCGGGCGGATCGAGATAACGCGCAATCTGCGTTTCATCCGCTTTTAAATTGGCAGCGTCTTGATGCTGCGCCTCGGCGTTGCTGCGCTCGATCTCGACGCGCTCCCATTTTCTTAATTCTTTATTTTCACTCGTCAGCATCGCTTTATTCATTATGTACTTAATAAATTGTCAAAGAAAGCGGTTTCATAATTATTTGATTCTCGTTTTACTCTCGAATCGCATAATCTCTGAGAGAGCAATCGTCAACCTGAAAAAGAGTTATTTTTTCGCGCGGAGCAAAAAAATCTTTTTCGAGATTTATCCGACAGCCTTTGTCTTTCAAAATCTCCGGCGGCGATTTTGTTTCCTGCCAGGCGCTGTTGCGAACAACTAATTGAAAACTTTTTTCATTGATTTGATCGGCATTACGAACGATTTCGACTTGAAATTTGTCCGCCCGGTTCAAATAAAATCGTAGCGGTAAATCAACAAACGATTCAAACACATAAATTTTATTCGGAGCTTGGTCTTCGCGCTCAATTGTTTGGGCAACTTCGCTCCATTTTATCTTTCCAGGTTCCGATGAAAACTGATAAACGGCGGTCGTCAACGCCCAAATCAGAATAAAAGCGGGAAAAATCCGGCTGTATCTCGGCAGCGGCAATTCGGACGCGCTTTTTACCGCGAGAAGCAGATAAGGCGCGGCGGAAACTATCAAATAACGCTCCTCCCAGATTGATTTCGGGAGCAGATTACTGAGCAGAAAAACGAGCAAAACCGGAGCGAAAGCAAAGAAAAATAAAAAGCTCCAGGTCTCTTTCAAATCCGCTTGCTGCCGAACGCGCCAGCTCCAAATCAAAATCGGTATTCCGAAAACGCACATCCCGATTAAAGTGGTATGCGCCACGCCGATTCCGTTTAAAGTCGCGTAAAACCAGATCAATTCACGAAAACCGGGTCGCGTCAGCCAGTCGAGATTTTCAAAATTCTCTCTTTGACCAATCGCCCGAACTACCGTCAACGCCCACGGAAGAAATAATAAAAATATCGGCAAAACGCCGAACAAAAATTCTTTCAGCCGGTTTCTCCGTCGGACGATTAAATAAAAACCTTCCCCAAAAATTACTAACCAGCCGAAATAATGCGTGAAAACGAGAAACAAATTAACGACAGATAAAGCTATTAAAGTGTTTTGAGACTTTGCGCTCAAATTGTTGAATTTAGCAAACAACCAGAGCGACGAAAGCGTCAGAAACTGCACAAGCCCGTACATCCGCAAATCGAATGCATAGTCGAGAAAAAAACCGTTCACCGCGATTAAAACAACCGCAATGCTTGATTCAAAAAGCGTTATATTTAGCCGGCGGCAAAGAAGATAAAGCGGCAAAAGCGTCAGAATTGAAATGATTACCGGAAATAATCGCAGCCACGCGACCGATTCGCCGCCTAGTAAAATCCAGCTTTTGAGCAAAGTGTAAAACAGCGGCGGATGCACGGCGTCGTTGATTAACGCTGCAAACATCGCCGTCCAATCGAGGCGCGCAGTAAAAACGCTGAACACTTCGTCAGACCACAAATCATTTCCGGCAAAACGCCACACTCGCAATCCGGCATACAAACCGATTGCGAACAAACAGAAAAGAATTTTCTGCCAGTGAAGTTGTTTTTCTTTTTCACCCAAGGCTTTTTGTTTCCGGGACTATTTTTTCAAAACGCAGAAAGTCGCTTTTGTAAAATATTCTTCAGCGAGCGGAATTTGCGAGAGCTTGCCTAAATAACGCCCGAATCGGAATGTTTTTCCGCCGAAACCGATGTTTTCAAGCTGCAAAACCTGAAAAGGCGTTTTTTTGATGATGCTTCTGAAGCGGCGAATTGTGATGTGATTTAAAAATTCGCGCCATTTCGCTTTGTCCAGATACGGATTCGGTTTGCGCTCGCCGGTTTTTTCGTCCAAATAATAACAGGCGACCTGATAATCCGGCGATTCGTAAAGATGCGCGGCGACTTCGAGCAGCGTGTCCATCGAAAAAACGGCGTTTGCCCACGGAAACGGGATAATGTCTTCGAGATGAGAGCCGTAAGGTCCGTAAAAGGCTTGAAAATGGATAAAAAACAAACCGCCCGGACGCAAAATTCGATGGCACTCGGCAAAAAGCTCGGACGGTTTGCTCAAATGCTCTACCGTATCAATCGTGTAAATCACGTCAACGCTGGCGTCGGGCAAAGGAATTGAATCCGGCGTCGACCGGAGAAATTTAATTTTATCGCCGAATGTCTCTCTGCCGATTTCAAGAGCTTCGGCGTTAATATCCGCGCCGACAGCCGTAAAATTTTCTTTTTGCAAAAAGCTGTTGAGCAGATAGCCTTTGTTGCAGCCCAAATCCAAAACGGTTTTTCCTTCAAACGAGGTAAAAGGTTTGAAAAGCCGCACATATTCTTCGATTTGCTCGACGCGATCAGCAACCCAGTTTTCCATCGTGTCAAATCGCGTAATTTCCGCTTTGCGAAAACCGAAACGCTTTAAAGAGCCTGTCAGAAAGAGTCTGGAAACGGCGAGACAAGCGTTTGCGCCGACGCCTGAAACAGGCGGCGCTGAGGATTTTGCCGGCGCTGTGTTTTTAATTTCGGAAACCATTTTATTTATTCACCGCAAGCTGCGCCGAAGTTTCCACTCCGGCGATTGTTTTATTTAATTGAGCGAAATCGCAGCCGTAATCTTTGTTGTTTTCGGCTTTTCCTTTATAGCGGCTACCGGTTTTTAAGCTGTAATCTCCGCCGCGAAAATTCGTGAAACCGACATCGGGAAAAGTCATCGCCGGGAAATTCCGCGGCGGAATCAACATCGAATCCGCTGCAACTCCGCGATTATTGATAATGACGTTATTGATAAACGTGCTTCCGGGCAGATGTTTTCCAAGCATCGAAAGGCTGACTCCGCCTTCGTTGCCGAACAAACCGTAATCGTTGTGCGGAAGAATATTGTAGCGGAAAATGAATCGAGTGTTCGGCTCACCGTGCGCCGTAATCATATTTCCGTCGTTAAAAACCGTGTTGTGCGCGATCTCAACGTCTTCCGTCCCGGCTAATTGAACAAAGTAACCGCCGCCCGAATTGTTGCCCCATTTGACCGAATCAATATCGGTAATCAAATTATTGACGACTCGCACTCGCTTCATCCGCTGGCTTTTAAAATTGTCGTCCGTTCCGAGCAGATTTATCGCCGCGCTCGCGCGCCGGATGATGTTGTCCCTTATTTCAACGTCTTCAATCGTGCTCCAGGGCGCGGTTCCGTTTTGATTTCTGACGGTTAAACCGACGGCGATGCAGTCGAAACAATTTTCGATGATGTTGCCGACAATCTGGACTTTGCGGGCGTTTTTAATCTCAAGCGTGTATTTCATCGTCGCCCGCCCGCGCCACGCTTCGGGCTTGGTGATCAAATTATTGCGAAGCTCAATATCGGTCGGCACTAAATCCTTAATGCTCGGATCGCCGCCGCCGAACAGAACGTTTTCTCCGCCGGCTTCGAGATGATTATTGATGATTTTAAAACGCCCGACGCCGTTCCAGCTTGCAATCGCCTGCGTTTCGTCCTGCGCTCCGGCAAAACCGGCGATGTAAGAATTTTTAATCACCGTGTCTGAGTTATTCAAAGCAAAACCGCGCCGCGCTTTGTTCAAGGCGTCAACGTGAACATACACGCGGTCAAACTCGAAATGATGCGGAAACTCTTCGAGTTTTTTATAACCGTCCGAGCCGAGATCAATCAGGTTATAAACGTAATCGCCCTTTGATGAAAACTCAACGCCGACAAAGCGATAATGATGCGCACGCGGCGCGGTCGTAATCGCCGGAACTCCTTTGCCCGGCGACAGAATTTTCGGCATCAGCGGGGCTTGTTCGGGCTTGACGCGAACATTTTCCGGCAATTCCGCCGCACGCGAAGATTGAATCGTGACGACGCCTTCGCCTTCTTTATTCGGCAATTCAAACGAGCCGACGAATTCCGCGCCCGCTTCGAGAACGATTGTGTCACCTGCGCGGGCTTGGTTCAAAGCAGTTTGCAGATTTCCGCCGCGTCTAACGTTAATAGTTTTTCCGGCAAATTCAAGCGGCTTCTCGGCTTCGACCGCCGTTTGTTTGATAAAAAAAGTCGCGCCCGCGCCCGCTATTGTCAGCACCAGCAAAGCGAGCAAAGAAAAGCGCAAAATGTTTTTCCGACGCTGTTCCGCCTGCCATCGGCGTCTGCCTTCCGACGGCGATTTTGAAACGCCGAAACGATTGATCAAATCAAAATTGCTCATAGTTTTGCCGGAGGGATAAATTGCAAATGACGCAGATTCAGCGAATTTACGCTGATAAAAAACAGAAATAAAATCTGCGTTATATCTGCCTAATTCGCGTCGTCTGTGGTCTATTTATTTCTCACAAAAACAAACTCGTTACAGCCCAAGCCAACTGCTTTGCACTTTAATTTCGTTAATGTAAAACCGCGCGATTTGTAGAATTCAAAAATTTCTTCGGGCGCGGCGTATTCATACGGAAGTCCGCCGACCCAATCAATCACATCGCGCCAGCGATTCATTCCCCGGCTTGATTGATACTGCGTCCACGAACGAACGTAATTTTGCGGCTTTAACGAAACAACGGCGCGTGACAAGGTTTTAAATTCTTCCGGCGCAATTGTCAATGCGGCAAAGGCGGGGCGCAAAATTCGGGGCAATTTGTTGTAAGTTTGTTTAATCCAGAGCCAGCGCTCGGCTTGGCTACCGGTGTCATTATAAATGGCGACGAAAAGCTTTCCGTTTTCTTTAACCGGAATCGCCGCGTTTTCGAGCGCCCGCCACATTTCGCCGGTGTGATGCAGCACGCCCCACGAATAAACGATGTCGAATTTGCCCAAGCTTTCGACGTAATTTTTATCGAGCGCCGAGCCTTCTTCGATGTGCCAATCGGCGTCGTTCGCAAAATAACGGCGGCGCAATTCCTTTGTGCAGCCGACCGAATTCGGATCGTAATCAAACGAAAAAACCGTAGCGCCCAAACGCCGCGCCGCCAGACTGAAAAGCCCGCTCCCCGAACCGATGTCTAAAAAAGTCTTGCCCGCAAGCGTTTCGACTTCAAGCATTTGTTTGAGCGAATTTTCGGCTTGGATAATGCGTTCTTCGTTTAAAATCTCCAGAAAACGCGCCCAATTTTTCCCGAACTCAAAACGCTCGCCGCTTTCGATTTCCGCAGCGTGTCCCGTTTTGCTTGTTTGTTTTTCGATTTGTCCGACCAGCATAAATGATTTGAAGAAAACTGTGTCGTTTCAATAAAATAACCAATAATAAACAAACTTCAGATATTCGCCCGCAACATCTCTCCAGCCTTTCGGCGAGAGCCACCAAATCTGCGGGAGCGAAGTTTGCTGCCCGGCGGGCGGCGATTCGATTCCGAATTCGACGTTTGCATTTTGTTCCGCTGCGACTTTTTCAAAAACCCACAGCGTTCGCCGCGAATGATAACCGGAAGTAACCAGTAAAATCGACTTCAAATTGCGCTCTTTCGCCGTTTTGACGAGCAAAATCGCTTCGTCGCGTGTGCCTTCGACCGTTTCCGGCAAAACTTCGATTGCTTCCGCCGAAACGCCCTGTTTCGTCAATTGTCTTTGCGCTAATTCCCAGTAAAACGGATTTCGCTGTTCTTTCCGCGACCAGCCGCCTTTTAACCCGTCGTTGGTCAAAAAGATTTTCGGCGATTTTCCCGCGAGAAAAAGCTCTGCGGCTTTGTCCGTTCGCTCAATGAAAGTCGAGCTGCCGCCCAAAACCAAAATCGCGTCCGATTTTTCTATAGGCTTTACGACAATCAAATTTTCAGCCGCAAACCATGCGAAAACAAACCAAATTACCGGCAAAAGAATTAAAATTCGCAGCCCAAATTTCGTCCTCGGTTTTAATTCCGCATTCCGCATTCCGCATTCCGCATTCTGACAACTTCTCTTAATTCTTCAACGCGCGCTTCCCAGCTTTCGCTTTTTACGGAATCGCTTCTTTCCTGCGAAACGCCGGGATTTTCGAGCGCAATTTCGATTTGCCGGATAAAATCCGCGTGCGATTTACCGATTAGACAAGTTCCTAAAACCTCGACCTCCGGTATCGCGGTTGAAACAACCGGCAGACCGGCAGCGAGATATTCTCGCACTTTCAAAGGATTTGCGGCGAGCGTCAATTCCGAAATCTCAAACGGATTCAAAGCGACATCAAAACCCTTGCAAAAAGCGGGCAAATCCGCATAAGGCTTGCGCCCCAACAGATGAACGTTCGGCAAACCGTCGAGAATTTTTATTTTCCGCCCGGCGTCAACCGAAACTTTTCCGATCAAAACGAGCGAGCCGTTTTTAAAATGCTCCGCCGTCTTTTTGAGCAATTCGTAATCAACCCAATCCGCCAGCAGCCCATGAAAACCGATAATCGGGCGCGGCAAATCTCTGATTTCCGCCGGAACTTCCGTTTCGTCTTTTAACGCCCGAGAAAAATGACGGTAATCAACTCCGTGTCGAATCAAAACCGTATTCGGATTAAATCGCTTTTTATCTGCGAGCAGTTTTTCCGCCGAAACGATGACTAAATCCGATTTGCGAAACAATTCGTTTTCGATTTGCTTCAACCCATCGGTCGCGCCCGTAAAAGCCGTGTATTCGTCAACGCAATAATAAACGAGCAAATCTTCTCCCAGTTTTCCCGCCACCATTCCGGCAGCCGGATTAAAAACTATGTTCACCGGCTTTTGAAACCGCAGATTTTTCATCGCCCGTTTTATCTGCGCGAGCAAAAACTTTTGATTAAATCCTCTTACTGCCGAGCTTCCGTAAGCCGGAATCGTCAGCGGATTCATCACAAAAATATTCGGCTCTACTTCTTTAACTTTTTCGGTAAAAGCCGTGAGTTTTTTGACGATACGCGAGAAATCTTTTTTAGCAACGGTCGGCATCCGGTTGGCAATTGAATTTATCCACAAAATGCGGTTTTCACGCGCCAAAACGCGGACAATATGAGTTTTTGAAAGCGGATCGCCCGACCAATCGTGCGAAAAACAAACAATGTCGCGCCCGCGCAAAACATCGGCAGTTTTCGGCAACGTTTTTTCCGCAACTTCTAACATAATTTTTCGCCTTCGATAAATTGTCGCTGCCAAATTTCAAAGTTAATCAAAAACCACATTCGCTCGTCGTGATTTTCGCCCGCGTTGTGACGATTGACTATTTCACGAACAAAATCCGCATTGAAAATTCTGCGATTTAAAGCGCGCTCTGACAAAACAAACTCGTCAACAATCGAACGAAATTCCTCGCGCAGCCAATTTCCGAACGGAACGGGAAACCCCATTTTCTTGCGCGTCAAAATTTCCGCCGGTAAAACATTGCGCATCGCTTCGCGCAAAATCCATTTTGTCGTTTTTCCGCGAATCTTAAATTTTTCCGGCAAACGCGCGGTAAATTCAACCAGCTTATGATCTAAAAACGGCACGCGCGATTCAATCGAAGCCGCCATACTCATCTGATCCTGCTTCATCAAAAGCTCGTGCAGATAAGTTTTCGTGTCGGCATAAAGCAGTTTGTCGAGCAAACTCACAGCGTCCGATTCGCTCAAATAATCTTTCAAATTTGAATAAGGATTTGTCTCGAAAATCTGCGCTTTTGTTTCTTCCGACAAAATCCGTTCCTGCATTTTCCTGGAGAAAACCGCGAAATTGTCGAAATAAAGATTTTCCAAATCCGAAGGTAAATTTAAAAACGTGCGCGACAATTTGTTTTTGACCGCAACGGGCAAAGTCCCGATTCCGCTTTGCACTGCGGAACGAAGACGGCGCGGCGCAAACGATTCGTAATTTTCGCCAAAAGCCAGATTGAGCAAAGTTTTTCTGTAACGCCCGTAACCGCCTAAAAGCTCGTCGCTGCCTTCGCCCGTCAAAACGACTTTGACGTGCTGCTGCGCTAGTTTGGAGACAAAATATAGCGGGACGCTCGCCAGAAAACCAATCGGCTCGTCTTCGTGCCAGACCAATTTCGGCAAAACATCGAAAAATTCCTGCGGCGAAACCGTGATTTCGTGATGATCGGTTTTAAGTTTACTCGAAACCAGACGCGCGTATTCAAGTTCGTTGGCTTCGCGTTCGGCAAAAGCGACGGAAAAAGTTTTGATCGGTTCTTTGACGAGCATCGCCATTTCCGCCGCAATCGCCGACGAATCAATTCCGCCCGACAAAAACATTCCGAGCGGAACATCAGCCATAAGGCGCAGCTCGACCGATTTGCTAAAAAGCTCGCGCCATTCCTCAACCAAATCTCGCTCACTGTTAACTTCAATTTTCGGCTGAAACAAAACATCCCAGAATTTTTTGATTCGGATTTCACCGTTTTTCCAAATCAAGAAATGTCCCGGCAGCAGGCGTTTGACGTTTCGGAAAAGAGTTTCCTCGCCCGTCGTTCCGTGATTCGCCATTTGGTCGGGCAAGGCGGCATAATTTATTTCGGGTTTGATTCCGGCTTCAAACAGCGATTTTATTTCCGAAGCGAAAAACAAAGAGCCGTTTTCCAAGACGTAATAAAGCGGTTTGACGCCCAAACGGTCGCGTGCCAGCAGCAATTCTTTTTTCGCCGAATCCCAAATCGCAAACGCAAACATTCCGCGCAGATGCTCAACGCATGACGCGCCGTGTTCTTCGTACAAGTGCAAAATCGTTTCGGTGTCGCAGTGAGTTTTATAAACGTGACCCTTTTGGACTAGCTCATCTCGAAAATCCGCATGATTGTAGATTTCGCCGTTAAAAACAATTTGCAGAGAACAGTCTTCGTTCGTCATCGGCTGAAAACCGGCGGAAACGTCAACAATCGCCAGACGGCGATGCGCCAGACCGATGTTTTCCGAAATGAAAATTCCGGCGTCATCCGGTCCGCGATGATGAATTGCGTCGCTCATCCGCCGCAAAACGGATTCGTCAATTCTGCGCCGTGATTTTTCGGAAAAAGCTATTCCAGCGATGCCACACATAAATCAATTACGAATTACGAATTACGAATTACGGATTGTGGTTTGTTGATTGAAGCGCTCTGTGATGTCATTTCTTTGTTTAAAAGCTGTTCGTAAATCAGAATTACCGCGTCAATGTTGCTCCAATCGTCGGGTTTGTTCATTTTTTGTTTTTTGCCTTCGCGCAAAACCGTCAAAATCGTTTCGGTCAAATTGTCCGCGTCGCCGATTTTTATCAGGCGAACACCGCCCGGACGCATTTTATTATCAGTTGCAATAACGGGAGTTTCGAGAAAAAGCGCCTCGCGAATTGAAATCGCGTCGCCGTCAAAATGCGTCGTGCGAACGAGCGCCTCCGAGCGCTTGATCAAATGTAAAATCGTCTCGTGCGGCACGTCGCCCGCGAGCATAATGTTTTCCGCGTAATCGGTGGCGGCGATTTCCCGTTTTAATTCCGACTCAAGCTCGCCCGAACCCGCAATCAGCAAACCGCAGTCTGGAAATTCTTTTAAAACATTTTTTAAAACTTGAATCTGCAAGCTCAAATCGTAATGCTTTTCCAAGCTCGCGGCGGCAAGCAAAACGTATGAATGATTTTGGAAAAAGCGCTCGATTTTTGCGGGGATTTCAGCGTTTGGATTGGGCTGGCGATGAAAGTGCGGCGCGATGATTTCGATTTGTTCCGCGCGGACGCCATAGCGCAGAAAAAGATTGCGGATTTCTTCGTTGACGGCGATGATTTTATCCAAACGACGCACGGCAAAACCGCGAAAACTAAATTTATTCGCGCGTTTTCCATCTTCCGAAGAAGCAAAACCGCCTGAGTGAAAAGTCAGAACAGCTTTTTTTCCCGGCAAAACGCCGCAAGCAAAAGCCAGCAACGCGAGTCGCCCGGTAAAATCTCCGCCGAAATGCAGATGCGCGATGTCGAATTTCAAGCTGAAAAGCAGTTTGAATAATTCTTTAGCGTTTTTCGGGTGATAAACGCTCGCTTGCGGTTTGATTTCGCTCGAACGAGCTATCGCAATTGTTTGACAGTCGTGTCCGAGAAAGCGCAAACGCTCAGCTATCGCCGAAAGATTTGCTTGCACACCGCCGTGCGGCGGCGGAACCGGACCTAATTGCAAAACGCGCATAACGAAAGCTCAGTGTGAAAGCGAGGTTTAAAATCTCGGCAGCGAAATCGTTTCGCCCAATTGTAGAATCTTATGATTTTTGCGGCTGTGTCAACTTATTTTCCCGATAAAACTTGGTTGTAAACTGCAATTGTGTTTTCAAGCTGTGCTTCGACCGAGAATCTTGCCTCGACAATCTCGCCTCCCCGCGCGCCGTATTTTTTGGATGTTTCGGGATTTTCGAGCAAAAACAGAATCTTTTCCGCCATTTTCCGGTCGTCGTCAGATTCGACGAGAAAACCGTTTTCGCCATCGAAAATCACTTCCGCAGCGCCGCCGACTGCTGTCGCCACAACCGGGCGCGAAGCCGCCAGATATTCGAGAATCGCGTTGGAAAACCCCTCGGCGCGCGAGGCGAGAACGCAGATTTCGGAAACTGCCAGTAATTCGGGGACGCGCTCGGCTCTGCCTGTAAAAAAAACGTCGTGCTCGATTTTCAATTCGCTCGCCAGATTTTTCAAT
The DNA here is from genome assembly GCA_036388995.1 of Pyrinomonadaceae bacterium. Taxonomy (GTDB): domain Bacteria; phylum Acidobacteriota; class Blastocatellia; order Pyrinomonadales; family Pyrinomonadaceae; genus JALZCH01. The sequence goes on from DASVQU010000015.1 coordinate 23,266, forward strand.
TCCGCCGTGCGCTCGCCTTCGCCCGCCAAAACAAAAGCAACGTCTTCGCGCTTTTCCCTGATTTGTTGAGCCGCGCGCAAAAACATTTCCTGGTTTTTTACGGCGTGACGCAAATTAGCGACGATTGTCACCAGCTTTTTATCGGGCAAACCGAAGGCGCGCAAAATTTCCCGGCGGTCAAATTCTGTTTTAAATTTGCTTAAATCCAACCCGTTATAAACGACCGAGATTTTATCGCCGGAAACGCCCGCCGCGATTAAATAATTTTTGACGGCTTCGGAATTGGCAATTATCCGGTCGGCGCGGCGAAACGCCTGCTTTTCTATTATTTGCTGCGACGCGCTCCGCATTCCTCCGGTTTCGCGTTTGGAAGCGACGCGGGCAGTTTTTGCCGCAAAAGTGCCGAAAACATTGGTGTAAAAATCGTGCGAATGGACGAGGCTGATTTGATTTTCTTTCAGAAATCGTCGAAAACGTCGAATCTGATGCAAAAAATTTCGGTCGTAAAACGAAGAGAGCGGAAACGCCGCGATTTCCGTGTTGTAAAATCGTTCAACTTCTGTGCGCAAAGCGCCTTCCGGGTTTAAACAAGCGATGAAAATTCGGAAACGTCCGTCTTCCGTCAACAATTTTGCCAATTGCACGGCTTGGCGTTCCGAACCGCCGGTGTGAAAACTGCCAATAAGTTGTAAGACGTTTTGTTTCAAAGGGATTCAACGCAGAGATACAGAGATTTTAAGATAAGTTTTTTCAGCTTGAGTTATTTTCTGTCTTTTCTCAGCGTCTCTGCGTTTCAAACTTCATCGTGTCGGCAAGATTCTGAGGACGCAGGACTAATGCCCCGGCGCGAGATTTTTTCGGAAGGTTGACGGAAAATGCGCCGTCGTCGGTTTCGACAAACATTCGATTTTCAACCCGGCGAATATAAGCCCACCGCAGGCGTTTCGGGTAATTGATAACTTCTCTGCCGCCGTAAACGAATCTGCTGCCCGACACCAAAACGATTTCTTCCAAAAGCTGTTCGTCGAGTTCGAAAAAACGCGCCCATGCGAAACGGAAATTTGAATCGAAAATTGTAGTGCGCGTCATCTGCCCGTCGTCATCGCCGTAAACAAAAAGGTCGCGTTTATCTTCCGAATTAATCGCAAAAGCGCGCCCAGCCGCAGCGGAAATTTCGTTGACGACCGGCACAGCCTTGTTCTCGCCGCTCGGCATCAAAAACGTGAAAAATTCCTGAGTTCCGATGCCGCTTGAAGAAAACGTCGCCGTCGGCGCGCTCAATTTGATGCCGTAGCAGGGCGAAATCCAATCGTCGAAAGTTTCCCACGCGCCGTTGTCACCGAACGTCGCTATTTCCAAACCATTTTTTCCGCTCTCCGGCAAAACGCGTGCCGTCGGCAAATTGTTTTCGGCTTCGGCGAGCTGAACGGTCATTCCGGCGTTAAAGTGAAAATTTAATTGATAATCGTGCGCGGCGGTCGTATCTACAATGTCTCGCAAAATCCAGTAATCGTTTTTTAGATACAGCAAGCTCCGTGTGTGGACGATTGGCGATTCGTTTTTTGAAAGATGCGAAAAACCCTCGTGCAAGCCTTCAAAAAAATCAAAGCGCGAGCGGCTGACGAATTCTTTTGTTCGCGCGTCCGTCTTTGTTTTCCAATCAAACGCGCCGTTCGGCTCGGAGGAAGATTTTCCGTCGAGCGCGAGCGTATTGTGAGCTTGCGTCGAGCGAAAATAATCGCGGGCGGCTCGTTCGGCGTAAGAATAAGTTCCGGCGTCAACGAGTAGAGATTTTCCGCCGACGGCGAGTTCAAATGAGAGCGCGTCGGCGTGCGCGTGTCCGCCGTTTAAAGCTCCGTGAGCGCCGCCGTCAATCAAAAGATAATCGGCGGTTTCGCTCCAATCCCGCCGCATCACGAAATAACCGCCAATCGGAAACGCTTTCGATCTTTCCGCAGGTTCTTCCAGTTCAATCAATTCAAATACTTCCAATCCTGTCTCGCCCAATAGCCAAAAGGTTTCTTCGGCGCAATCGCCCGCGACAAACTTATAATCGCCCCGCTTGAATAAAACTGCGGCGGTGGCGAGCGTCGAGCGAAAATCGTTGACCGCTTCGAGACTCGAAACGGGCACCATTCGCCCGCCGTCGTCGTCTCCGATGAGCGGAGTCGTTCCGTCGGGGCGCGTCGCGTGCATCAGAAAATCGCAAGTTAACTGTAATTTGCTTTTGAGCTTTTCCGATGAAAACTCATCTTCGTTGATGCGGCTTAAAATATAAAAATGCGTGTAAAAATCAGCCGTGTAACGCTGATACCAGGTTGTCCGCTCGAAATAAACTCCGTCGGGCAAAATCTGTCGGTCGAGTTGTTCGAGCAGAATTTTTCTGCCGGTTTCGCGCCATTGCCCGGAGAGACGAAATTCGGGAAGCAGCGTGCCGAGATAATAAAGCCCCAAAGCCTCGCCGGTTAAATGCGTGTTCGGGCTGTAAAACGTCGAGAGATAAGTTTCGATATGCCGTGCGTGAAGATAAAGAAATTTGAGCGCGTCGCGGAAAACGGAAGGCGTCAGATTCGGCGAATTTTTAAAGAAATTGAGCGCCCAGAGCCACGAAATCGCGCGAAAAGCGACTTCCAGACTGCTCATCCAATTAACGCCCGTCGCCGGAGGATTTTGCTCCATCCATCCGGTCAAATGCATCACGAAAGCGGCGGCGTATTTTTCATCGCCGCTGAGCCGGTAAGCCGCGCCGAGCGTAAAAAAATGCTGGCAGCGGTTCAGCTCCCAAATGATTTTCTTGTCGCCCGTTTCTTCCGAATCAAGCTCGTCAAATTGTTTCCAATGTTTTAAAGGCGCGCGTTTTCCCGTCAACGGTTCGAGATGCCAATCAATCGGGAGTCCGAAGTCGAGATTTGAAAACCCCAAAAGATCGAATTTGCCCTGCAAAACGCGGTCGGCGCGGGCGATGATTTGACGCGCCGCTTCGTCGCCGAAATTTTCTCGAAACGCCGCAACGCTTGCCTCACGGTCGTCAAACGCCGGAAAAAACTGCGCTCCGCGCCACGAACCGAAACTTTCGAGAAGCTGTTCGGATTTCGGCGTCGTTGTTCCGAAAAGCTCTGCGTCGAGCAGTTTTGAAAATTCCTCGTCCGAAGGCAATTTCGCGCCGAAACCAAGCTGCTCGCCGTAAGCGGAAAGCGCCTGCCCGCCGCGCCGACGAATTTCGTCTAAACTGCGACCGCGAAGTTTTTTCAGTTTTTCGAGCCGATTTGCCGCCACGTTGAAATTCACCGCAGAGTCACAGAGACACAGAGTTTTTTATTGTTTTTATTTTCTCTGTGTCTCTGTGACTCTGTGGTGAAAAAATCTTTTCATTTCTGATTGCTTTCAAACGGTAATCACGAAAATCATTCGGCGTTCCCGTTTTGCCGTCAATCGCCGCCGAGATGATGTTAAAAGCCTCTCGCGCCGTGGCGAAATGCGTCTTGTATTCGCCGGTTCGCTCGCCGTTTTCGATTGTTTCGTTAAAAAATCTGCGCGCTCGTTCGCCGATGCACGAATCCTGGTCGTGATCGAAAAATCCGTGACAATAAAGTTTGATGAAAACCCATTCCGGTTTATTTAAAACGCCGATTCGCGCGCTCTTCCAGCGATTTAAGCGTTTTAAATCGAGCGGCTGACTCGCCGTCAGCGCGCCGTCGTCAAGACGCGGCACGGGCAAATTTTTGATTTTTCTGTTCCAATTAAAAACCAGCGCGCCGGGCAAAATTACCGGCAATCGCTCAATTTGCGCGCCCACTCGCAAATCCTTTCCGGTTCGATGCGGCGCGGGCTGTTCAAAATCGCCTGTTGCTTCGTAAATCGAATTTATTTTCGCAACCTGCGTGCGGTCAGGCGCGGACGGCAAAGTCAAATCGGCGTAACAACCGGTTTCCTGCAAAATCCGCATTTCGTCGTCAACCCCGCAAAATGCGCCGCCAGCCGAGTTTGCCAGCGCCAGATTGCCGTGAACAAAAGCGTAACGCGGCATTTTTTCGTTTTCAAAACGCGACAAACTGCGATGTTCTTCCGCCAGACAATCTCGAAATTCAGTCAAAATCTTTCGGGTATTTTCCGCCGTGTCCGGCTTTTCAATTCCGTGATGCAGATGAATCTCGGTTTCGCCCAGATTTTCGCGCTCCATCGCTGCCATTGTTTCGAGCAAGTCGTGCTCGTACTGCTCTGCGGGATAAAAATTTGTGTGACGAAATTTCGTGCCGTCCGAATCAAGCGTTGATTCGCCGATTTTTCTAGCTTTTTCGTACCAATCATCGAGCCTGCGATGCTGTTCGTCCAAATTCAAAAACCCGTTCGGCGACCAGGCAGGCTCAAAATGATTCGCTACGACGAAAATCAAATGCTTTGGCTTTTCTTCAGAAAAACGGCGCAAAAACTCGCCGCCGCGCCAAATCGGGTAGCGCGCCAGCCAAGGCAATGCATATCGAATTTTCGTTAAATAACTCAGATTTAGTGAATGTAAATCGTAAATCGAAACAGCAATGATTCGATTTACGATTTACGATTTACGAATCACAAATGAAGGCGTTTGGCGGTTAGTGTCAGGCATTTCGCCCGTGATTTGCATATTCAGACGAGCAAGCTCGCGGCTCAAAACATTTTTCGAGAGATAAATTTCACCGCCCGCCGTCAATTTATTAAACAATTGTTTTCCTGTGAGCTTGTACCAATTCCCGGCAAACAGAACGCGCGCCCCGTGAACCGAAGTCAAAACATTGCCGGTTTTCAAACCGTGACCTATTTTCCACCAATAATAAGGCGCGTCCTGAACTTTCAAAAGAAAAACGCCGCCCGGTTTTAAAACGCGCGCCATTTCCGCCAGAGCGCGGCGGTTTTCCATAAACATCAGCGCGCCCCGACAAATCAAAACGTCGAAAGAATCGTCGGCAAAAGGCAAATCATTGCCGCTCGAACGCAAAAAAGAAACGCGGTCTCCAAATCCGGCTTCGCCGTACATTTTTCGCCCGACTTTGCCGACTTCGGGCGTTATGTCCATTCCGACTCCGGCTGCGCCGCGCTCGATAAACGGCAGCATTTCCTGTCCCGCGCCGCAGCCGATGTCCAGCACGCGGTTGACTTTAACGCCCTTTGTCGCCGCGAGCGCGGCGTTTCTGCGCTCCGGGTTTTCGACAAAATATTTCCATTCGTAAGCGATATAATCGTTGTAGCCGTTAAATGCTTCTATCGGTTTGCTCATAACTGTCTTTGTCAGTACCGGGAGCGGTAGCGACTGGGTTTCGCACGTTTACCCGGTCGCTACCGCTCCCGGTACTGACTTAATTTCCTGAGGCTCGTTTTCGCCAATTCAAAACCGCTGGCGTATTGTTCAAAATCAATCATCGCGGGCTGCGCGTCGGTTCGTTTGAGCGAGAATAAATCGGAATCCGAATCGTTAAAGCCGATTTCGGTCGTTACGGCGGCTTTGTAGCCTGCTTCGGCGGCAAGATTTTTCGCGCGTTCGTCGAATCCGCCATTTGGATAACAGAACAAATTCGACTCGCGTCCCAGAATTTCGCCCAAACGCCGTTTAGATTCAATCAATTCAAATCGCAAACGCTCGTCTGAAACGTTCGTTAAAATCGGATGCGCAACCGTGTGCGATTCGATTGCCACGCCGTTTGCGTCCATTTCTTTCGCTTCGTTCCAATTGATTGCGGAAAACTCCGGTACGGGTAATTCGGTTAAATCAACCGCAAATGCGCCTTGCAAATCTTCAAGCCGCTTTTCTTTTTCTTCGTCTGGCAGACGTTTGAGATGTTCGTTGATTTTTGCCGCGAGGGATTTGCGCGAAACAGCACCGTTTAAATTGAATTTGCGATTTTCAAATTCAACTTCCGCAAGTTTTGTGTTTGCAGCCAAAACTCTGGCTTTATCAGTCCAGAGCCAGCATTTGCGGTCGAGAAAATCGGTGATGACAAAAACGGTCGCCGGAATTTGAAATTGTTTTAAAACCGGAAAAGCAGCGTCGTAAACGTCTTTGTAGCCGTCGTCAATCGTGATTGCGGCTGCATTATCGGGCAGAGATTTTCCTTCGCGCAGATTTTCGACAATTTCCGCGAGCGGCAAAACTCGATAATTTGCTTTTAAAAACTCCAAATGCGCGGAAAACTGCACGGCGGAAACTCGTCCTTCGATTTCGGTTTCGGCGAAACGATGATAAGTCAAAATCAGCACGCGCCTGCGGTTCAGACGGCGAAAAGCCGCGAAACCACCAGCCGTTTGCATAAATTTTAGAATTGACTTTTTCATTATGTATTTCACCACAGAGACACAGAGGCAAAGAGACAAAAAAATAAAATAGAAGAAATGTTTTTTGCGACTTTCCCTTGTTTTTCTCTGTGTCTCTGTGTCTCTGTGGTTAATTTCTTCCTGCGCTGGCGCAAACGCCGTTTTAACTCATCTTTTTCGCGTTTCTTCGGCAATTTGTAGCGCGCTCCGAGCGAGATGTCCTGCGTTTGAAAGCTCGCCGTGGCGTCGGCAATCTGCCGCACGCTTTCAGCGACCAGCGCGGCGCATTTTTCTTTGATTCCGGCACGGAAATCTTCGATAAAACTTTCAAAATTCAAATCAAATCGCTCGAAATCGTAGAGAAGCGGAACTGTTTCCTGCAAAACGATGTCGCCGGCGTCAACTTTCGCCGCAACCCGGTGAACCGTGATTCCGACTTCACGCTCATCGTTGTAAAGCTCCCAAAAAACCGGCGCGCTGCCGCGATAAAACGGCGCCAAGCCTTGATGCAGATTGATCGAACCGAGACGCGGCAGGGAGAAAACCGATTCTTTGATAATGTTCGTTCCGTAAATCACGCCCAAATCAGCCTGCGCCGCCCGCATCAATTCGATTGTTTCCGCGTCGTGAAAATCGTTGACGAAATGAACCGGAAAATCGAGATTTCGCGCCATTTCTGCGGTCAAATCTTCGACCGATTTTTCAACCCCAGTTTGGCGAAACGTTTTTCCGATTGTCGCCCAAAAACCGTCGTATTTTAAACTGCGCCGCAGTTTTTCTTTAAATGAACGCTGCGGCGCTCGCTTTTCTTCGACGAAAACTCCGGCAACCTGCACATTATCAAGCTGCGCCAGACGAAGCAAAACCGCCTCAGCGCCGCCGTGCGTGAGCAAAATCACCCGAAATTTTGTTTCGTTATTTTCCATCAATAAATCTGCGCTGCCAAAGCTCGAAAACAAAAAGCTGCCACAAACGCCACGCGTGGTCGCGCCTTTTGGCGGCGTGTTCATTTAATAAAATCTCAACGTATTTTAAATCGAAAAATCCGCGCTCGGCGGTTTGACCGTCGAGCAAGGTTTCACGGATTCGCGGTCGCAGTTTTTCATTGATCCAAACGTCAACCGGAACGCCGAAACCTTGTTTCTCGCGGTATAAAATTTCATCCGGCACAACGCCGCGCAAGGCTTGTTTAAAAATATACTTCGTCTCGCCGCCGCGCATTTTTAAATCTGCCGGAATCCGCGCGACAAATTCAATTAATTTATGATCGAGCAAGGGCGAGCGGGCTTCGAGCGAAGCCGCCATCGTCATCCGGTCAACTTTGGTCAAAATGTCTGCGGGAAGATAAGTTTTGCTGTCGAGATACAAAAGCTGTTCGAGCGAATCAGCGGGAAATTCTCCGGCAATCTTCTGGAAAACCGCTTCGCCCGCGCCGAACGCGCCGTTTAGCTTTTGGCGAAAATCAGCCGAATAAAGCTGTTTGCGGTTTAATGAGCCGAAATGCGAAACGGAATCAATATATTTTTCGATTGAATCAAGCGCGGCGTTGTGCAGATAATTTCGACCGCGCGCGCCGTGCGGCAAATTCGCCGCAACTTTAGACAGCAGATTTTTGCGGATAAATTCGGGGAACTGTCCGGCGGATTTAAAATGCCTGAGGTATCTGGAATAACCCGCAAACAATTCATCCCCGCCGTCGCCGCTCAAAGCGACTGTGACAAATTCTCGCGCCATTTTTGCGACCGCAAAAGTCGGCAGCGCGGACATATCCGCAAAAGGTTCATCCAGATGCCAGACGAGATCATCAATTTCTTCGACAATTGCTGGCGTGACGACGAATTCGTGATGCTCGGTGTTGAAATGTTTGGCGGCGAGCCGCGCAAATTTCAGCTCGTCATAGCTGTCTTCTTCAAAACCGATGGAAAACGTCTTGACCGGTTTTTCCGAAAAACGCGACATCAAACCAACGACAGCCGAAGAATCAACGCCGCCCGACAAAAACGCGCCCAGCGGAACTTCGGAAATAAGGCGAATTTTGACCGATTCCGCAAGCAGATTTTGTAATTCAGCGGAAATTTCGCTTTCGCTTGCCTGCATTTTCTCGGCTTCGAGCGGAAAATCCCAGTATTTTTCGATTCGGATTTCGCCTTTGTGAAATTCGAGAAAATGCGCTGGCGGCAATTTTTCAACGTTCTCGAAAATGCAGAATTCTTCCGGCACATAACCGAAAGTCAAAAAAGCGTCGAGCGCCGGAAGCGAGATTTTGCGTTCGATTTCAGCGTGTTCGAGCAAAGTTTTTAGTTCCGAACCGAAAACGAAATCGCCGTTTTTCGTTTTTGTATAAAAAAGCGGTTTTTTGCCCGCGCGGTCGCGGGCAAGAAACAGTTTTTCCGCTCGTTTGTCCCAAATCGCAAACGCGAACATTCCGCGCAGATGTTCGACACATTGAGCACCTAATTCTTCGTAAAGATGAACGATTGTTTCGGTGTCGGAATTTGTTTTAAAACGATGCCCGCGCGTTTCGAGTTGTTTTTTTAATTCCTGAAAATTGTAAATCTCGCCGTTAAAAACAATCGCCAGATTCTGCGTGCAGTCGAAAATCGGCTGCTGCCCGGTTTTCAAATCAATAATCGAAAGACGGCGCATTCCGAGCGCGGCGCGCGAATCGTCGAGAAAAACGCCTTGCTCGTCGGGACCGCGATGGACGATTTGGCGGCACATTTTTTCGAGCAGCGCCGCGCGTTCCGCTTTCGCTTCCCTATTTTTATTGATGAATCCGACAATTCCGCACATTTTTTTAAATCTCAAATCTTAAGTTCGGCGACGGTTTGCGAAAGCGAAAAAACTTTTGCAGCAGATTTGTGAGCTTTTGTTTGTCTTCCGGTTCGATTGCGCCGAAAAGATTGATCAAAACCAGATAAATTGCCGCAAACACGACGCCGCAAATTGCCAGAAACATTGCGCCGCCAAGAAAATCGGATAATTTTTGATTGTGAAAAATTGTCCCCGCAATGCCGGAGAAAAGCGTTTTTAAATTTTCATTCGTTAAATAATAAAAAGCGAACAGCGCGGCGGCTGAAATAACGGTTGCAAAAGCAGTTCGGAGAGCGCCGCTGAACAAATTTAAATCCTTTGTTTGAAAATCAATTGTGCGCGCGATTTTAAAGGTTGACAAGGTGCGCTCGGTCAAAGCAAACGTGACGACGACCGCGCTCGTTTCCAACAGCCCGAAATTCGTCGTCGCATACCACAATGCGGGCATCATCAATGCGAACAGCGCGAGCCGCAAACGCAGCAAAAAATAGCCGATTTCCTGATAAGCGCGCGTAATCGGATCAAGCACTAAAATCGCAAACGGCAAAAGAGTCAGATTTAAACGGAAAATCGGCACGCTCGATTGATAGCTCGCGGTAAAAAGCGTCGTGATAAAAGTTTCCGCCGTGATGAACAGAAAAACATAAAGCGGAAAATAAACAAGTGCGAGCTTGCACATCACTCGCGCAGAAGTTTCGATGATTTCGCGCTTGTCGTCCGCAGCCGATAAACGACTCATCAGCGGAATCAAAACCGATCCGACCGATTCGTAAAGAATTCCGACCAGCGGCAATTCAAAACCGCCGACCGAATAAATCGCAAAATCAGCGGGCGTAAAACGACGCGAAACAAAATAATTATGCGCGTCGGTTTGCCCCGTGCTGAGCAAGCCGGAAAGCCCGAACGGAAGAGTGTAAACAAATTGTCGTTTGAACAATCCGAAATCAAAAAATCGCCAAAACTGCGGGAAACGCCGGTTTGTATAGACAAAAAGAATTGCGGTCTGCAAAGCGGCTTGCGCGACGGCAGCCCAAATCAGAGATGCAACCGTCCCGAATAAAACGGCGGCGGCGAGAAAGAAAACCGCTTTCGAGGCTTGCGAGAAAATGATAAAGCTCATCGCCAGACGCGGCTCGTTGTTGGCGATGACAAGCGTTTCGAGAAAAGCCGAGAAGAGCCAGAGCCAGATTGCCAAGCCTAAAACGGGCGCGAAATTTGCCATCACCGAATCGCCGAAAAGCCAGGCTAGAGTGTTCGGAAAGAAAAACAAGATCGCGGCGGCGAGCAACCCGGTCAGGGTGTTAAAAATCAGGATATTCAATACGACCGCGCCGCGTCTCTCTGTTTCGCGCGGCAGAAAATAATACGCGCTCATTCCGAAGCCGAACGTTAAAATCGCGTTCGCGGTGACGATAACGAGGAAAATCTGTTTGTAAAGACCGAATTCGGTTTGATCGAGCTGGCGCGCAAGCAGCAGCGGAACCGCAATCGTCAAAGCAAAGCTGACGACTCTGGCAATCAAAATCCACGCCGCCTGCGCGGTCAGCGAATCGCTTTGTTTTTGGGCGTTTTCAGTCATCAGCGGTTTGCCTGAGCGAAGATCCTTTCCCCGACGAATTTAATGGGTGATTCCAGGCGTGAATTTTGAATGTTGCGCGCGTAGAAATAGCCCCAGAAAATCCAAAAAGCCCGTTCTTCGGCAAAAGCGGCGACGCGGCGCCCGCTCAAATTTGCGGCAAGCGTTTTCCAGAGACTCAATGCCGCTTCGCGGTACATAAATCGGGGCACGCCCAGAAGGCGCGCTCCGTCAAAAGGCTTGTGATATAGATCAACCAGATTTTGCGAAACGCCGTTTCCGAAACTCCATTGCCGCAAATAATTGCAGGTCAGCCGAAAACTGGGAACGAAATGATAAATCACCAGATTCGGGCAGTAAACACCGCGTTTTCCAGCCAAAATCAGCTTGTCGAAAAATACGTCGTCCTCGCAGCTCATCAGATTTTTGCCGGTCGCGCCGAGAGCTTCGTGATAAAAACCGAGTTCGGCAAAAAGCGTGCGTTTTAAAATGGCGTGTCCGCCGCTCAAAATCGGCGTCGTTTCATCGTAAATCCATTCCGCGTCGCCGTAATCGCGCCAGCCGATTCCCGCCCAGTTTTTGGAAACCCAGGCGGGCGGCTCGTTTTCCCAACGCGGCAAAACCTTTCCGCCCGCGAAATCTATTTCATTCCAGCGCGAACCGAAAAGCCGTGCGATTTCGACGAACCAATCTGCGGCGACTTCCTCGTCGTCGTCAATTGTGGCGATTAAATCGGTTTTTGATTTTTTGATTCCGGCATTTAAAGCCGCAGACCTTCCCTGTTGCTTTTCAAAAAGATACTCGAATCTGACTTTTCCCTGTTTTTTGACGAATTCCTCGATTGTTTCCCTTGTTTCATCGCTCGAATTGTTGTCCACGACAGTCGCCAAAACGTCCAGCGTCGGCGCAATTTCTGCATTCGCCAAGCTTTCAAGCGTTCGGCGAAGCAGCGCGGCGCGATTATAGGTCGGCAAAATCACGTTTAATTTGAGAGGTTTCGATTCGGACATAAAACTACTTATTCGCGAATTTACAAGGGGAGAGCTAGCGATGCAGAGAAAAACAGGCTTAATAATTGAGCCGATGAATGTTTAGCGTGAGTATCATACCAACCCGGCAGCGGGCGGCGCACAATTCTTTCAAGCTGCGCGATAAATCTTCTGCCTCGCTCGCTTTGTCTTAAATAAGAATAATCGCCGAACATTCGGTAAAGCGCGAAAATTCGCCTGTATTCCTTTAAAACCTGTTCCCTGGATTTCCAATCGGCGGATTCTAAATCCTGACCGAAAACGCCCGATGCGCCTTCATCGAAATGATAGATAAACTTTTCGCCCTGTTTTGTTTCAATCAGCGTTTCGAGCACGGAAACATCCTGCTGCACAGCCTGAAAAAGATCGTAGCCGAGTTGTTCCAAAACGTCGAATTCCTGCTCAAGCTTGCTGAAAACAAATTTTTCGCTGCGAATCGAGACGAAATCCGGTTTGTTTTCAAATTCCATCAAAGCGCTCAGGCAAATTATTTCCAAACCGACAATATCGGCTTTTAAATAATACGGCACACCGTATTTTTCAAGACAGCGTTTAAAATCGGTCGCCTCGACTTCGATAATCTCGTTGCTCGTTCCCATCGCTTCGTTGCGCTGCGCCCAGTCATCGCACGAGCTGCCCCACGGCGAGTGATCGACATTGCGATAAAATTTTACTTTTTTCGTTTCCCCGCCGGAGAAATCCGTCTCGATGATCGCGCCTTCGACGATGGTCAAACGTTCCTGCGCGATTGCTTCGGAAAAGCGGTGGCGGCAGTGTGCGGCGTTTTCGGGGTTGGCTTCAAAACCGACGACGCGAAAACCTTTTTTAAGATAATAAGCCGTGTCTTCGCCTTTGTGCATTCCGACATCGTAAATCAAATCGGCGTGTTTGGGCGCGGAAATCAGAGATTCAGCCGTTTTCGCATCTGCTTGCCGATCAAAAACTGCGGAGGCTTCATTTTCCAGAACAATCGAGTGTTTCATAGTTTGCTTTCGGAGGGAAAAAGTTAAAAAACATTTGCCTGATTACGCGCCAAATGTTCGGCGCGACCGGCGAAAAACCGCTGCAATAAATTGGGCGCGAATTTTAACATCAAACCGACGAAAAACAGTTTCGGTTTGCGGTAAAAGCGATTTGCCGCAGCGAAACTCTGACGTGCAGCGGCAAAATCGCCGTTTATAATTTGAGACTTCCCTTTTTCGACATTAAACATCGCCGAAGCGATTTTCATTTGGCGCTCCCAAGCTGTTTTTTCGGATTCAGTAAACTCAAATTTCGCCTTAATTCCTTCGAGCGCCGTCACATTTCTCTCGGCTTGCTGGACGTGATTTCCCGTTAAACTGCCGGAGCGGACGCGATATTTCAATAAAACCCGGCGCTGAAACCCCAATTTTGCGCCGCGCTTAGCCAGCCGAAACCACATCTCAAAATCCTGCCCGCGCCGGAAAATCGGCGATTCGTCGAACAACCCGGCTGCCACGACGGCTTCTCGGCGCACAATTGTGCCGGAAGTAATCACATTGCAGTCCCAACAAATCAAGCTTTCGGTTGTCACCGCGCCGTTTGATTTGGAAAACTGCATATAAGTGTTCCCTGCGGGAACGTCTTCGCCGAAAAACTCGGCGTCGGCGTAAACCAAATCAAAATCGTTTTTCTCCAGAAATTCGATTTGCGATTGGAGAAACTCGGGCTGCCATAAATCGTCGCCGTCCAAAAAAGCCAAAATCTCGCCGCTTGCCGCCGTGATTGCAGCGTTTCGAGCCGCTGCCGCGCCCTTGTTTTCCTGTTTGATATAAACGATTCGATCCCGAAAAGGCTCGATTGCGAGTTCAAATTCGGCGGCATCCGGCGAGCCGTCGTTTACCACAACGATTTCAAAATCCGTGAAAGTTTGCGCGAAAACCGACTGAAGCGCTTCGCCGATATAATCGGCAATTTCATAAGCCGGAATAATGACGCTCACCTTCGGAGAAGAGGAGAAGGGGAGAAGAGGAGATGAGGAATAATTTCTATTGTTCGTTTCGCTCAATTTTTCCGGTATTTTGATTGCGGTTTCGTTTCTCATAAAATCTCCTCAATTTGTCTTTCCCCTTCTCCTCTTCTCCTCTTCTCCTCTTCTTCGCGGATAGGCTGCCACGCGGCAAAGCGTTCGCCGCGCAAAAATTTATAAAAGGCAATCACGACCGCCGCGTTTGCCAAAATGAAATAAAGCGGGAGCGATAACAGCTTGAAAGAAATCCCAGCGCGGTCAAGCAGCCAAGCCGCAGCCGCTAAAACGTAGAAAAGAAGCTGGAAAAGCAGAAAAAAATCAAAAAACGGCGAATGGAAAGCCAACACAAGGTTGGAAAAATACAGCGAAAGCAAAAACAGCGGAACCGCGTAGCGCAAAACTTTGTGCGAAAAAAGCTCAACCGCATAAAATCCGGCTCGAAAAGGATTTAACATCCGCCGATGCCTCCACAAATCGGTAAAAGTCTGGGCGATAACGCGCACGCGCATTTTTAGCTCTTTGTCTGTCCGGTTGTTCGTTTCCTCAACCGCGACGGCTTCAGGCTCGTAAACGGTTCGCAGATTTTGCTCGCGGATTTTTGTCGCAATCAAAAAATCCGAGCACGCTTCCGCGTACATCGGAACGTAATTTTTGCGCCGCACCGCGTACAAACAGCCCGAAACTCCGATTAGCGAACACGCCAGACTTTCCGCCTGTTTAATAAAAGTTTCGTAATTCCAATAAGAACGCGCACCATCGCCGACGCTCGAATCGTTCGGATCAATGTAAATCAGTTTTCCGGCAACGCAGCCAACTGACTCGTCAGCAAAATTTTTTACCACGCAACGCAAAACATCCGTTTTGTAAATCGTGGTAGCGTCGGAGAAAAGAATGATTTCACCCGTTGCATTTTCAACCGCGCGATTCTGCGCAACGGTTTTGCCGAGCCTGCCTTCGATACGCAGAAGGCGGATTCCGCGCCCGGCAAGTTCTTTGACTATTTCATCCGTCCGGTCTGTCGAGCCGTCGGAAGCGACGATGATTTCGAGTTTTTCTTTCGGATAATCAATCGCTAAAGTATTTTTGAGCTTCCGAGCTAAATCTTTTTCTTCGTTGTAAGCAGTGATAACAAAAGAAACGGTTGGCTCAATATCGTTTTGACGAACCAGCTTCGGGCGCATAAGACTGTAAATCCAAACCAGCAGCGGATAACCGGCGTAGGTGTACAAAAGCGCCGCCGCGCTCACCCAAAAAACAATTTTTGCCCCCAAAATCAACATTACGAAGTCTGTAGCCCGGCGCTTGGAGTCTGGAGTCCGAAAGATGAAGTTGACTTTGGACTTTGGACTTTGGACTTTGGACTAAGTTGATAAACGCGGCGCAGACAGACCGCATAAGCTACAAGATAATACAAAAACCATTGATACGCCGCCGAATCAAAAAAGCTGGCGACGGCAAAACCGGCAATCGAAGCCTGCAAACCGATTGTGAGATAATAAATCCAGCCGCGCCGCCCGTCTTCGTAAAGCTCTTGCTCAATCAATAAAAGACGCTTGAAAGGCGTCACAATCAACATTAAATAACAAACCAAAGCCAAAATGCCCATTTCGGCGGAAACCTGCGTGTAAGAATTATGCGTGACAAGCCCGCGAGGATTAGCCAGCGGAAAATTCATCATTCCAATTCCCCACGGATTTCTCAAAGTAACGATTACGGAAGTCCAAAGCAAATCTTTGCGCTGGTCTGAAGAACCGACCGGATCGAGCGCGGGAATAAAAATCGAAAGAATCCGCAGCCCGTAATTTCCCGGCGCAACTGCAATAAAAATCAAGCCGACAACCGCGCTCACGAGCATCACTTTAAAGCGCGATTCGCGCCCGATTTTCCAAGCCAGAACCAGCCCGACGACAATCAAACCCAAAAATCCGCCGCGCGAAAACGTGAATATGTTTCCGGCGATGAACAGTATGCTTAGCGCAATGTAAACCAGCTTGCCCAAAAAATTTCTGGCGGCGAAACAGAGCGCAACGGCAATCGGCGTAATCGAAACAAAGTGCATTGCCTGTGCGTTCGGATTGCCGAACATTCCTTTCACATCAGCCATTGCGCGATAGCCTTCGACCGAAAAATTGCCGGTCGCGTAATTTTTGATGACCTCGAACGAGAGCATCACGCCGACCGCCATCGCCAGCCAAATCAAGCCTTTTAAACGCGACTCCGTGCGAACGACGTTGATCATTACGATGAACATTAAGACGACTTTGACGAACGGGTCGTTAAACGCTTCCCAAGCCGTGCCGGGACTGCGCGCAATCGGAATTGTAATGATGCCGAACAGCGTCAGCAGCAAAACCCAATTAACTTCCGACGGTCGCGCCGTTAGCGAGCCTTCCGCCGCAAGCTGCGACGGTAAAAAAACCGCGAGCGTCGCCAATGCAAAGTAAAGCGCGATTGAGGAAAACGATTCCAGACCGGGAATCAGCTCGTACGGACGAAAATATAAAACAAAAGTAAAAGCGAAAAGCAGCGCGTAAGTCACGGCGTGTCCGCGCCGCGCAAGCCATTTATCGGCAGATGTTGCTTTCCTTTCGCGGTTTTTCGCCGTCGTTTCGAATGAATTTTGATTTGGCGCAGTTACTGCGGCTTTTGCGGTCTGAACCGAATTTTTATCAACAATTTCGGCAGCCGACTTTTTTTGTTCGACAATTTTTACTTCGGATTGATTTTTTGAAACAACAAAACTTTTGTTATCTGGTTGGGAGTTATCGTCGTTTTTTTCCGTTCTTCCTGTTCCCTTTTTAAAAGAGAATTTCGTACTGCCGCTCGCCTCAATATGCGCTTTTGGTTTGAGAGACGGATGATTTTGACTCTGGCTTTTGCGGAATGGCATCGAAGGCACTTTCGGTTCATCTTAATCGGGAGCAAAGAGATTTTACTGAAAAAGCGGCGGCGTGTCATTTGTTGGAAGGGCAAACTGCTTTTTTAATTTCGGACTAAAACCGCTTCGCGGCTTTCAATCATTTCGCTGACGTGCATTCGCAAAGCCTGTTCAAAGCGTCGCGCCTGTTCGATTTCGGTAAAGGCGAGAGCTTGCAGCTCTGCTTCGATTCGGCGGCGATAATCGGAAACGAGCGAATCGGAAACGCCCAAAACGTCCGCGACTTCAAGCTGCGTGCCGCCGTCGGCGCTCAAATAGCAATGCCATAAAACGCCCAGAATCCGGTTATATTGTTTCGATTTTCCGCGCACGGAATGGCTCAAACCGCTCAGAAAACGCTCGACCGAACCGGCTGCCAAATCTTCGGCTTCGCCGCGCAGCAAACTTTGTTCGGGCGTATCCCGCCCGTCCGCCGGTTCAAATTCAACCCGGTCATCATCAGCATCTTCCGCTCCGCCGCTGCTAATCGGGACGAGAAAAATATCCATCACCGGCAAGCGCGACATCACGAGCGAACGAATGCTGCGAATGTCGGTCGGCGAATCGAGCGCTTCAAAAACGCGCACAATCAAAGTTTCCAAATCGGCGTTGGTGATTACCACCTGCGCGTCGCCCGTGCAGCCGACATTTCTCGTATCGCGTTTTTGCACGGGAACTTGTCCGATGCGCTCCTGCAATTCGTTTTGATTGCGGCGCGGTTTGCCGTCAAACCAGATGCTTAAACCATAAATCCGGTCTGCAAGCCGGCGCATTGCCGACAAATCGCCGTTTCCATTGCGGGAAACGTCAAACCGGCGAAACTTCGGGCTTGACTGCACCAAAGTTGAAATCCGGCGCGCCAGACGATAGCTTTCCGGGTAACGCTTTCTCAGCTCGGCGGTTAAAAGATTTGTCAGTTCGATCTGGCTGATTTCCGCTTCTACTTCGGCGTCGGTCATCTCCGAGTCCAAGTAATGATCGAAACGCTGTTTGCTGAGCAATGTGACAAACAATTCCTGCGTTAAATCGGTGTGAGCCTGACGCGAGCCTTCTTCGACCAGAAGACCGGCGCTGCGCGAAGCTCGGACGAGCGGGTGATGACAAACAATGCGATGAAGTTCAGCCCAAATCTGGTTTACGTCTGAGGTTTTGAGGCTTTCAATCCATTTTCCGACACGGTGGTTGTTGCGTCCGTTTGTATTGTGTCGTTTTTGTGACGGTTCTTTGATTGCGCTCATATTTTAAGGTTGGAGTTATGCCTTTCGGTAGTTTTCCCGCTTTTTTTTTGATATTAAAGACGGTAAATAAATAGACTTCCGGCGGCTTTATATTTTAATAAAGCGGTGAGCCAGAGTAGCGACGCGGTGTTTTGCTGAAGCTCTGGATTTCTTCGGTTCTCTCAGGATGGCTGCAACCAATTTGAAAGCGGTTACAGATACGGTAGGAGATAAAAATTGCGCGGAAAGTCATTCTCGTCATAAAAAGCACGGCGAAGGATTTTTGAGATTTCGCAGATTAATAACACAAAGTTTTTTAACTGCGAGAGCAAAAACTCAATGCAAAATCGCTTTCGTCCTGCCAAAATTGTTTCTTGATTTTTAGCCGTGCGGGAGGCAGCAGCGGTTTCAAGGTTTAATCTGTCGGCGTCTGACATCCGACTTCGAAACCAATGGTAACAACAAAGTTTAAAACGAGCAACATTTTTTTTTGAAGTTTTACGTCTTTTAACAATTTACTAATTAAATTGGGAAGATTTTGTTCAGGAAAGTGCAAATTTTTCCTTTTGAATTGAATATTTTGCGAGTTTTGGTTGGAGAGTTTTGGAAAGACGGATTGATTTCTACTTTAATTGAGTCAGTAAAGGCGAGCGGAATTTTATTGTTTTATTGTATATTTCGTATTTCGCTGTCAAAATTGCAATCTCCTACATTTATGGTTTTAAAAACAGCACCAGTATTTTGTAAAAGCGGAGCCTGTCCATCGGCTGAAACGCTGCTGCGGTTTGACAGCGCCGATTTATTTTTCGCGGAAACGATTAGCGTTTCCGCTCATCTCGTCGAATGCGAATTTTGCTCGACCGAGCTTTATTTTCTGAATAATTTTCCGCAAGCGGAAGCAAACTGCGGTCAAGCATCGGAAATCCCGCTCGCGCTCAAACAGCTTGCCGAGGCGCTTCTCGGCGGCAGGCAAACCGAATTTCGCTTGCTCGAAAATCTTCTTTACGGCAACGAACAGCTAACACTTAAAAACGCTTGACGAAAAAAAGCAAAAGTAAAAAGGCAAAACTAATTCGAATTAGTTTTGCCTTTTTACTTTTGCTTTTTTTCGTCAAGCGTTTTTAAGTGTTAGCTGTTCGTTGCCGT
>DASVQU010000016.1:0-30408 GCA_036388995.1 Pyrinomonadaceae bacterium
GCTCGATGTTTAAGCCGGTCATAAATTTAATGTCGTCCATCGCAAAAACGTTCGTCGGGTCAGCCATCGCCAAAGTCAGCGTTGCGCCGACTCTGGAAACCGGTAAAACCGAATATTTATGAACCACTTCGTGCGAAATGAGATTGATAACGGACGTATCAATCTCGAAAAGGTCGAGATTAACCGACGGAACGCCGTACTGCCGCGACAAAACCGCCGTAATCACATCATCGTTTAATAATCCCAATTTGACGAGATTATAGCCGAGCCTGCCGCCGTGCTCGCGCTGATATTCTAATGCTTCACGCAGTTGGGCGGGCGTAAGCAGGTTCTCGCGGACAAGTATTTCACCTAATTTAGCTGACATTTAATTAACGTTCGCTTTGCTGGGGATTTGTTGACGAACTTTAAAAGCATCCTTTTTTGGATAAGCCGACAAACTTGATTGAGGTATGCATTGGTAAAACGGCTTTAACACCGTTTTGCAATTATCGTATCGTTTTGTCGTTTAATCTGTCAAGATGAAATTTGAAATTAAAGTTTTGACAAGTTTTCGGTCAAAAGAAACAAAAAAAAGACCGCTTTCTCAAATGAAAGCGGTCTTTTTTTTGTTTTTCTAAATTTCAATTACCCACGTTTTTTAGCCGGAGCAGCAGACTTGCCGCCTTTTTGCGGAGCAATTTTTTGCTCGGTTTTTAAATACTCGATGGCGCTTCTCACGCTATCTTTAAGTCTGTGGGTATCGGGAGCAACTTCGACAAATCGCGTCAGCGTGTTCATTCCTTGCTGCATCAGGTCTTTGTTATCTGAAGCCACGCCGTTATTAAACAAGCACAAACCGGCACCCGCCAGCGCATCAGGATCGTCCGCTTTTGCGGCTAAAACTTTCTGATATTCCGCCGCCGCGCTTTCGCAATCTCCGGTTTCGCGGAGCAGATCAGCGAAGTGATTTTGACCGAGCGCTTTTTTTGCAGCGTCTGTTTCGACCGCCAGATATTCTTGATAAGCCGTCTTAATTTCGGCGCTTTTCGACGTGTCGAGTTTGTTCAATGTCAGCAAACGCAACGCTATCGTCATTCTGACGAGCGCGTCGTATTTATTTTGCTGAGCCGTTTTCAGTTCTTCGGGAGTAGCATTTGCAGGCGGATTTTTCGTGAGCTGCAAAGACTTGCTGGCTGCTTCATATGCATTCAGCCAATCTTGTTTCGCCTGTTCTTTCATCGCTTTGTCATTATTATTGGCAGTGGCTGCTTTTAACCTTTCAGCAGCCCGCGAATTGAGGGCGGTCGCTTTGTTATTTAAGAAAACCGGCGCGCTGCCAATATATGTTTGGTTAATGTTGTAACCCTCGTCGAATTTGGCAATCGCCAAATCGTAGTTTTTTGAATTAAAAGCCGCATTGCCTTCTTTGATTGCGGCGGCGATTAGCTTGTCTTCGTTTTGGACTTTGACATTCTGCGACGCTATCTCAGCTCTTTTTTTACAATCGCTGATGGCTTCATCATATGTTTTCTTTTGTTCGGCGGTAAATTTACTTTTCCGCTCGTCCGATAATTTCATTAATTCGGCGCATTCTTCTTCAGGTGTTGCCGGTTGTTTTGGCTTATCTTGCGCAAAACCAATCACGGCGCCTGAACCAAACACTATCGCCGCGAGAAAAGAAACTAAAAAGAAATTCCGCTTCATAAAACTCTCCTTCAAATTGTTTTAACTGTTAACTGCGTGGATATTATAACGCGAGATTGCCCGTTTGTGATGTCCTCAAACTTCAAAAAGTTGTAAAATTTTTTCTTCGTAAGCAATCGGATCACGCAATCCGGCTTCTCTAAATCCGCGCAGCCGCAGAGCGCACGAATCACAGCGCCCGCAAGCATTTTCCGCGTTTTGATAACAAGACCAGGTTAAATGCAAAGGCGCGTTTAATTCAACTCCGCGCCGCACGATTTCCGATTTTTTCAAATCAATAACCGGCGTTCGGATTTCGATGATTGTTTCCGGTTTTGTTCCGACTTCGATTGTTTTCTGAAACGCCGCGTAAAATTCCGGTCTGCAATCGGGATAACCGCTCGAATCTTCAGCGACCGCGCCGATGTAAATTCGATTTGCGCCCGAAACTTCAGCCCAGCTCGCCGCAATCGCCAGCAAATGCGCGTTGCGAAACGGAACATACGAAGTCGGAATTGCTTTTGACTCTAAATCCGCCTCCGTGACTTCTATTTCTATATCCGTCAAAGACGAGCCGCCAATGCGCGCCAAATGTTCAATCGAAACCGCCAGCTTTTTACTGACGTTATAAAATTCGGCAATCTCTTCAAACGCCCGCCGCTCTCGCCGTTCGGTTCGCTGCCCGTAAGAAACGTGCAAAAACGCCAATGCGTCGTTTTCTTCTTTAGCAATCGCCGCCGTCACGCAAGAATCCATTCCGCCCGAAACCAGACAAACCGCCAACTTTGAACTTTGAACCTTGAACTTTGAACTCATCTAAACTCCGTGAACATCAGCGCCCCAAATATATTTGTGAAGCTGCAACTGCATCCGCGCGTTTTTCAGATTGCTTGCTGCAACCCAGTTTGCCGTTTCAATTAAATCCATTTCGTTCCAGACAGGCGAAATCAAAACCGCTTTAGCACGCCGCTCCAAATCATATTTTTCAACGACTTGACGAGCAAAATTCAAATCCTCTCGGTCGGCAACGACGAATTTAACTTCGTCCTTATCAGCTCTCAGGCGTTCGAGATTTGCCCAATAATTTCGTTCGGCTTCGCCCGACGCCGGGCATTTTATGTCCAAAATAATTTTAGCGCGCGCATCAACCGCTTCGGTCGAAACATATCCGCCGGTTTCGATTAAAACTTCAAAATTTTCATCGCACAATTGTTGAATCAAAGGAAAAACCGCTTTTTGAACAAGCGGCTCGCCGCCCGTGATTTCGACGAGCGGAACATTGAAAGCGCGGACTTGCGCGAGAATTTCGTCAACCGTCATCCGCTCGCCGCCCGTAAAAGTGTAAACCGAATCACACCATCGGCAACGCATCGGGCAGCCGGTTAATCTGATGAACGAACAAGCGCGCCCGGCGTGAGTTGATTCGCCTTGAATCGAGCGGAAAATTTCGGTTATGCGAAGCACAACTCGATTTTAGATTTCGGATTTGCGATTTGCAATGCGGGTGTTTTAAAAATGAGTTTAGTGATAAAATTCGCGCTGTTTGTTTTCGCTGAATGGACTCGGCTTTAAAAGCAACGAATTTTGTGGCTCTCTCCGGTGAACAACGCGAAATTGCGCAGGACGCCGCGACTCGGCTCGTCAACCGCGCCCGCAATTCGCGTAATTTAACCGCTGCCGATTTGCAGCCGCGAATAGC
Organism: Pyrinomonadaceae bacterium; assembly: GCA_036388995.1. GTDB lineage: Bacteria > Acidobacteriota > Blastocatellia > Pyrinomonadales > Pyrinomonadaceae > JALZCH01. Next base: position 3,365 of record DASVQU010000016.1, read on the forward strand.
GGCGACGCTCGAAAAATATCTGCTGCGCAACGATCCCGAAGCCGGTGAGCAGAAAATTCGAGAGTTCGTGGAGTCTTTGCAAATTGACGATTTATGTCTGGTCGCAGCGTGCGAGCGCGGCGACGACGCGGCTTGGCAGGATTTGTTCGCAAATTTTGCCGGTTCGGTCAAATCCGCCGCTCGTTCCGTCACTTCAAACCCGGATGCGGCTGAAGATCTGGCGCAGAGCATTTGGGCAGAATTGCACGGGTTGAAAACCGATCAGAGAGGAAAACCTTCGGGAAAGCTCGGTTATTATTCCGGGCGCGGAAGTTTAGCCGGCTGGCTGCGCGCCGTGGTTTCGCAATTGGCAATTGACGCGCATCGCAAACAATCGCGGATGGTGCAAATCGAAGAACCGCGCGAATTTGAAAATCTGGCACACGAGAATGAATCCGATGAGCGAAACATCCTCGCTCATACGGAAAATCCCGAACAATCTTACGCTTCGCGCGAAGCCGCTCGGACGGTCGAAGAATCTTTAATTAAAGCGCTTGCGGAGCTTGATGCGGAAGACCGGCTTTTGATCAAACTTTATTATTTTGACGGCTTGAGGCTGAAACAAGCGGGCGCGGTTTTGGGTTTTCACGAAGCAACGGCGAGCCGCCGTTTAACGAGAATTCACACGGATTTACGAAAGCGCGTGGAAAAAATTTTGGAGCGTGAAAAAGGCTGGAAGCGCGACGAAATCGAGCGAAATCTTGCGGAGGCGGGAGAAAAGCTCGATACAAACTTAGAAAAGTTAATCGCATCCGTACCAAAGGTGCAAGAAAATTAAATGATGAACGTTCCTTGATTGGCAAACTCTTGAAACGTTCCCCAACGAACAAAATGCAGCACGAATTCGACAACACATTTGAATCTCTTTTGCGCCGCGTTGCGACGCGAAACGGGGGCGAAGTGTTGCCGGAAAACGCCGCGCATTTAGACGCCGACTCGATTTCGGCTTTCGCTGAAAACGCTCTGCCCGACACGACGCGCGCTCGTTTCACCGCGCATCTTGCGGATTGTTCGGATTGTCGCCAAATTCTGGTTAATTTCGCCTCGATTCAAGAAGCGGAAGAATCGGAAATAGTTGAGACACAATCGGTTTCTCCGGCGCAGCCGACTTGGAGCGAACGTTTTACGCGCTGGTTTGCGCTCCCGAATTTGGGCTATGCGGCAGCGGCTTTGACCGTTTTATTTGTCGGCGTTTTCGCTTTTGTCGCATTTCAATCACAGCAGCAAAAACCTGCGGAGATTGCAGTGCAAATCGAAACCGAAACCGAAGAAGAAAAAGCAGAAAAGAAACTTCGTTCCACTAGAACGCAGCCCGTGCAGCCGGAGCCGACCATTGAAAGCACGCCGGAAGTTTTGCCGGATGCGGCGAATTTAGCCGATTTGGGAAATGCAAATTCGGCTGAAAACTCAAATCAAAACGCCGATCAATCGCCAAATAGAGGTTTGCCGCCTTCGTATCGTGTGATTCAAGGACAAGCCGCCGGCACTGAAACGGCTCGCCAGAGAGAGCCGGAATCTCCGAGAGAATCAAACCGCCCGGCGAACACATCAAACAGTGCATCCGGCGGAAGCGCAAATACGCTCGCCGCGCAACCAACGCCGACGGCTAACGTTAATCCGCCAAACGGTAAAACGGCAGCGCCCGCCGCACCGAGTCCGGCAAACCAAACCAACGTCGAGGAAAAAGCGAGCGGCGAAGCGGCGACACAAGTTGCCGGCTCTCCGGCTCTCGACGCTCAAAATAATCAGGCGCGTCCAGCGGCGCCACTTAGAAATACGGTTGCGGGGCGCAGCGTCGGGGGCAAAACTTTTCAAAATCTCGACGGCGTTTGGCGCGACCCGGCTTACAATGGGCAAACAACCGTTATGGTAGCACGCGGTTCGGATGAATATAAAAAACTCGACGGCGGTTTGCGTTCTATCGCCGAAAGTTTTAGAGGCGAAACCGTAATCATCGTCTGGCAGGGAAAAGCCTATCGAATCCGATAATTTTTAAAGCTCGAACAAAGAAAAACGGGGTAAACTGAATCAAACTGATTTGGTTTACCCCGTTTTTCTTTTTAAGTTTATGAAATCAATCGCCGCTTTGTCGTTTTTGCTTGTTTTTTTATTTGTTTCAAACGTCTTTGCCAACTGGGACGCGAGGCTCGACGGGCGCGTTCGGTTTTATCAAACCACGGATTTCGGCGTTTTAATCGCCGCTACCGAACGCTCGCTGTACGCGCTCGACGGGCAAACCGGCGAAACAATCTGGCGTAAAAATGTCGGGAATATCAATGAAACTGCGGTCACGCCCGTTCCGGGAACGGATTTGATTTTGCTCTCGCTGGACGAAGGCAAAAAATCGCGCGTTGCTGCGCTTGATTTATTATCGGGGGCGGCAATTTGGACGAGCGATAAAATCAAAGGCGATGTGATGCAGCTCGCGGTCGAACCCGGTCAAAATCTGCTCTGCGCCGTTCTAATTAAAAATCCGCGCGGCAGCGCCGGAGAAATTCTTAAACGTGAGCCGGAAATTGCGGTTTTCGATTTGCAAACCGGCGATTTGCTCTGGAAAAGAGATTTGGGCGGCGAAATCGAAATGATGCCCGTTTCATTTGGTGAATCAGGCGAAACCGATTTTACGCTCGACAATTATCGCGCGCCTATGATTTTGGACGAGCGCGTTTTTCTGTTTTACGAAGGTGCAACATCGTTTGAAGCGCGAACGGGGCGAGAGCGCGAGCGTGAAGAATTTAGCGTAAACGTTGACGGTTTGGCGCTGACCGAAGCCGATCCGACGTTTGACGACGAATTTATTTATACTTCCGGGCGCGGAAAGATTCGCGCCGTGCGCCGGTCAAACGGCGAAGTCGAATGGGAAGCCAAAGATTTGGGCGTCGCGCCGGAAACGTTTCTAGTCGGCGATGTTTTGTACGTTCGCACCGGCGGGCAGTTTACCAGAATCAAGGACGGCGAAACCGTTTCCAAAGGCTCTAACGGCGTCTCGGCACTCGACCGCAAAACCGGCAAAACTCTGTGGCGCTACAAAGGCGCGGATAAAGGTTTGACGAATTTTGTTTTTGCCAACCAAAGCACAATTTTGATTGCCGATAAAGATGATTTAATTGCTATCCGCGCGGAAACCGGAAAACGCATTGGTAAATTTGAACACAAAGTCAAAGATGCTCAGTTCGTTTTAATCAACGAAAATCGTCAGGCTGTAATCGGCGGACGTGAGGAAATCGCAGCTTTCGCTTTTGACGCAGAATCAATCAATTCTGCGCGCGGTGCTGCGGGTATAACAGAATTTAATTTTGTAACGCCAGCAATTTGGCGCGGAAAATATGAAACTCCCGGACGTTCGTTTTTATCGCGCGTCGGCTCAATCGCTTTGCGCGCGACGGCGCTTTATTTTCGTTACGGCGGATGGATTAATTTCGGTTTTAACGCAGTTCGCGGTGCTTCGCTGGCGCGTTCGGTTTTGGGATTGCGCTGGTCGGGCGTCAGATCGCGAATCAGCAATTTCGATTTAACCAGTCTGGCGACAAACGCCGCGCGCAATTACGTTTCCGACCAAATTCGGACTTACGGAATTGCTTCGAGAATCGGAAATTTGAATGCAATCCGCAATTCAAATCGCCAAACTATTCCGAATTATCCGCGTCCGACAATCACACTTTCAGCACCATCGCGCGAAGAAGTTCAGGAAAGATTGCTTGAGCGTTTAGACCCGGCAAATCTCGCCAACCGGCTCGCCGATTATCTTTCGCGGCGCAAGCGCCTCGCCGAGCTGCGCGGAAATTTTATGTATTTTTATACCGAACTGCCGGAGGGCGGAAAGGGTCTGGTCGGAGTTAACATAACGAACGGAAATCCGCAGCGGCAAATTCGTTTAAATGAACCGGACGCGCGTTTTATTACGGATGAAGTCGCCGGACTGCTTTATTCTGCAAACGGAAATCGTTTGACGGCGTACGATTTGCTGACGAGGAGATAAAAAGACCTTTTGCCAAATTCGAGGCTTTGCGCGAAAATAACGGCGCAAAGCCTTTTTTTGTTGTAAACACTTTGGAGTTTAATTAATGAAAGCTTTATTCACCGCTTTTTGTTTGTTGTTTCTAACTGCATCGGTCGCTTTTTCGCAAAAACAAGCGAAACCGAATTCGGAAATTCAGAAAATCGTCGCTGAAATCAACGCGAAAAACGTTGAAAACACGATTCGCAAACTGGTTTCGTTCGGCACGCGCAACACGCTTTCCGAACAGGATAATCCGACGCGCGGAATCGGCGCGGCGCGCGATTATTTGTTTGCCGAATTTCAGAAAATCAGCGCAGAATGCGGCAATTGTTTGACGGTCGAAAAACAAACCTTTTTGCAGCCGAAAGCCAATCGCATCCCCGAACCGACGAATTTAACGAACGTCGTCGCAACCTTGCGCGGCACTACCGACCCGGAAAGAATTTATGTCGTTTCCGGGCATTACGATTCGATGTGTACTTCGCCGACCGACGCCAAATGCGACGCGCCCGGCGCGAACGATGACGCTTCCGGCACTGCTGCCGTTGTTGAAATGGCGCGTGTAATGAGTAAGCGAAAATTCGACGCGACAATCATTTTCATGGCGGTTCCGGGCGAAGAACAAGGGCTTTTGGGCGCGGCTTATTTCGCCGAACAAGCCAAACAAAAGGGAATGAACATCGAAGCGATGTTTACGAACGACATTATCGGCGGCGTGACGAGCTACAAAAATTCTCCGACGCGCCAAACCGTGCGCGTCTTCGCAGAAGGCGTTCCGACAAATGAGACCGAACAGGAAGCCAATACGCGGCGCAGCGTCGGCGGGGAAAACGATTCGGCTTCGCGCCAATTGGGAAGATTTATCAAAGAAATCGGCGATGTTTATTCGCCGCGTTTTCGCGTCAACGTAATTTATCGCCGTGACCGTTACGGGCGCGGCGGCGACCACATTCCGTTTCTCGAACGCGGTTTCGCCGCCGTTCGTTTCACCGAGCCGAACGAAGATTACACGCATCAACATCAAAACGTCCGCACTGAAAACGGCGTGTTTTACGGCGACACGCCCGAATTTGTTGATTTCGGTTACGTCGCCAATGTCGCCCGCGTCAATGCCGCCAGCCTCGCCGCCCTCGCGCTCGCTCCGGCGAAACCGAAAAACGTCGGAATTGTCACCGGGCGTTTGACCAACGACACCGATTTAAAATGGGACGCGAACAAAGACGCGGATTTGGCGGGTTATGAAATCGTCTGGCGCGATACGAATCAGCCGTTCTGGACAAATTCAAAATCTGTCGGCAACGTCACAAATTTCACGATGAAAGAAATGTCAAAAGACAATTACTTTTTCGGCGTCCGCGCGGTTGATAATGCGGGAAACAAAAGTCCGGTCGTATTTCCGCGTCCGGCGGCGCAGCCGCGCCCGAATACGAACAGGTAAAAATGTGGTTTGAAGTTGCAATCGTCGCCATTCTTTTGCTCGTCGGGCAAATTCTCTTCGGACATTTTGAAGAGATGACGCCGCGCTGGCGAATATTGGGCAAACAAGCGCTCGGAATTGCGCTTTACACTTCAATCGCTTATTTCTTTGGCAGATTCTGGTTTTACTTTTCTCTGGCAGCGACGCTTGTTCCGCTCGTTATCATTCATTTCTGGTGGCTGCCGAAACACGGAATCAACGGCTGGACGGGCGAGCCGCGCGATAAATATTACGAGCTGCGCGGATGGAAAAGGTAAAAAAGAAAATGGAAAAAACGTTAATTATTCAAAACAGCGGAACTTGATTTTACCTTTTGGCGATTTTCGCCCGTCGAATTTAAATAAAATTTAGCGAGCGCAATGAGTGCAGATGTGAGCGCGACTTCATTTTTCAAATCCGAAACGGCGGATTCAACGCCGGACGTATCCATTTCCAGAAGCGGCTGGAGACTTTTGGAGAGCGAAGGTCTTTCGGCAACCAACAACGGAAATAAAAAGGGAATATTGCGACCCTGATTTTTCATAAAATCTGATTCCAGCTTAATCTGCCAGCGATGACCCCAGGAATTTTTCTCGCTCATTCGATTGTAAGCTTTGATTGTTTCGCTCAGGCTCGTAAACGCCGCGTAATCTTTGATTCCGGCGTAAAGCCCGGCGGCTCTCAGACGAACCAGCGCCGCGTCGCCGTCGCTCGCATCGCGCAGCGTGCGATCAACATTGAGCAGACTTGAGCGCGCGGAAATTGCGTCTTTGGCTTTGATTTGCGCGGCGGCTATTTCAAGCCACAACACTGAAGTTTCCAGTCCTTTCGCCATTTTTTCGGCGCGTGCGACGGCAGCCGAAACGTCGTTATTTTTGATTGACTCAAGGCTCGCGGCGAAATCAAGCAGGTTTTTGACCTTTTCAGCCAGAAAAATATTGTTGATTTTATCCGCATAAAAACGCGCTCGCTCGATGTTTCCGGCTTGAAAAAGACGAGCGGCGGCTTGTAAAGAATAGGAATCTTTTTGGTCGTTGTCGCGCGCTTGCTCGATTGTTTTCTCGTATTCGACCGAAGCGTAGTTTTGCGATTTTCCGATGTCGCCGGTAATGCCTCGATAAATTTCCGGGCGCGCGTAAAGCGGCGGAATTTCGCCGATCAACCGTTGCATCGCCAAAGAAACCGTTGCTTCGGCTTCGGGCGCGAACCGGCGAAAATGCGGTAAAAGCTGATAAGCCGTCACGTAATAAGATTCTTTTTCTCTCGGATCGCTGATTTGGCGACTCAACACATTCGCGGCAAATTGCAGGTAAGCGCGAATCAAGGATTCAGACACATTAATACGCGGCTCGCGTAAGACGCTGACCATTACTTTACCGACGACTGTGGAAATCATACCGCCGGACTCTTGCGCTTGCGCATCGAATGCAAAAACATAATTGCCAAGCTCGTTTAATAAATCGCCGCTGATTTCGCCTTGCGCGCTTAAACTCGCCAAAGTTTGTAAAAATAAGTCGTCGGTAATCTGTTGATGTCGTTGCCGAAACTCGCCGAGCGTCATTGTGGTTTCGTTCGAGACGCCGTTTTTTACGCTCGCCTCCCAAAATTGTTTGATTTCGCCCGCATCAGCATTTGCGCTGAGCAAAGACCTGACGGCTTCGAGATTGCTAAGCTGCGCTTCTTCCGAATCGCCGAGGTTTCCCAGTTTTTTAACCGACTGAGGCGACAGACGCATCAACAGCGCTCTGATTTCGGAGCGCAAACGCCCTTCGGGCGATAAATTCAAAACCGTTTTGCTGCGAATGTAATTCTGCGAAGAAGTTTGCGGCGGCGCGCTGTTCGGCGGCAGCGATTTGTAAGTTTCAACCAAAATCTGCTCGGCGTAATTTCGGTCGTGCCGCCAGATTGCCTCAGCCAATCCCATCAAAGCGTGAACGCGAAAAACCACATTGGAAAAAGTTTTGGCTCGTCCGACCAGATTTCGCACTTTTTCCATCCGGTTTAAAAACTCCTGTTGTTTTTCAGCCGCGCTGTCGGATATTTTAGACGCGTTTTTGGTTGGCGTCTTTTGCGCGGAAACGCTTGTTTCCAAAGAAATTGATAAAATTAAAGAGAATAAGCAGAGAACGAAAGCTGACGATTTCACGGGGCGACTCCTCTCGCTGAATTGAACGCTGAAAGATTATTGCGTTTTGCGGATAAATTCAACTTGTTTTTGTTTTAAGTAAATTGCAGTTCAGCTTTTTCGCCAATCCTTCGCCGCCCCAGCGCATAATCGCGTCGTGATTCCAGCGAAAAAAAGGTTTGGCGATTGGCGCAAACCAATTCATCCAAGCCTTTGTCGTCTTTACGCGCCAATCGTAACGCACGCGCGTTACATCTTCAGATTCGGCGGTTAAAGTCCAGATTCCCGTGCCTTCAAGCTCGCCGAAAGCGCGAGCTTCGATTTGTTTTAAATTTTCGATGCGGAGAACTTCCGAATCGAATTCGAGCGTGTAAGGCAGCAAGCTACGCCAGCGCGAGCGAAAAACATTGCCGATGCCGTTTTCATCACCCTTTTTAATTTCTTTAACTTCGAGAACGCCGCGCCACCACTCGCTCCAGCCTTGAGAGTTTTTAATTTCCTCCCAAACAGCTTCAATCGGAGCTTCGATTCGCCAAATCGTGACAAATTCATAGTCGGACATAATGAAAAACGGATAATGAAAAATCGTATTGATTTTCCATTATCCGTTTTTAAATTTCCACTATTAACGAATTATTTCTTATTCTCAGATTCGGCAAAATAGCCTTGTCGGTGCGTTAATTTAACTCGTTGTTTTTCGAGAACGGGATTTGCGACCTGAATTTCGATTCGGCGATACGAACCGTCTTTTTTCGAGTTTGACGGTTCATAAGCGATCAGATATTGTGACCGCAGCTCGTTTTGAATTTGGTCGAATGCGCGCTGCAAATCCGTTTCGTCGCGCGGAAAAAAGGCGCGCCCGCCGGTTCGGTCGGCGATTTGGCGCAAAGTATTCTGATTGACGCCCTGCATATAATCGTCGCCGATACCGATTGAATAAACCACCGAATCAACTTTCAAAGCCATTTCAACGGCTTGTTCGAGGCGCTTGCTGCTGTTGTTGTCGTGTCCGTCGGAAAGCAAAATGATGGCGCGGCGCGTTTCGTTTTTCGTTTCGCGCATCACTTCATCCGCCGTTACCCAGATCGCATTCCACACGGCGGTTGATTGCGCGGCGCGCTGTCCGGTGTTTTTTCCGCCTGCCGGACTGCCGAAGGTTACGCCGCCGCCAGCGTAATTAACCGGCGGCAAAAATTCGACTTTCTCGACGGCGCGCCGAATGCGGGCGAGATTATTTGTAAAACCTTGTTCGAGCGTGGTTTCGCCGGTAAAAGTCAAAATCGCCACTTCGTCTTTTCCCGGTCTGACGACATCTTCAAGAAATGCCGCCGCAGCAGCTTTTTCGTCCGGCAAAGTGCGCTCCTGCGAAACGCTCGTATCAATCAAAATCGCCAGGCTGAGCGGCAAATCAACTTGTCTCTGAAAAGTAAAAATCTGCTGCTGTTTGCCGTCTTCAAAAATGCGGATGTCGTCTTTGGCTAAATTCGTCAGAAAACGGCGGTCTTTGTCGGCGGCGGTGAAGAGAATATTGACCAAATCGGCTTCCACTCGCAGTGGCTCGTCGTCTTCAATCGCAGGCTCTTCGGCTGGTGGCGGAGTTGGAGACGGCTTGGTTTGCTGTGCAAAAACAGAAGTTGTCGAAAACAAACCAACCAGCAGGAGTAAAAAGATTTTGTTCAAGCGCATTATTTGAAACGATGAATGAGGAACGATGAATGATGAATTAAAAGCAAATGCCTTTCGTTCCTCGTTCATCGTTCCTAATTCATACTTTACCTGATTCGGTCGCGGACGGCGCGATAGCCCGTCTTGGTGCGAACTTTGTAATCGCCGGCTTTTCCGCCGAGCTTGACTTCGACTTTGCGCAGCGCGCCGTCGTAGTTCTGATTTTCCGGTTTGTAGGTGATGATGTACTGCGTTTGCAGCTCTTTTGAAATCGCCCCGAAAGCCTTTTCGAGCGCAAGCATATCGCCGGTGTAAAACGCCTGTCCGCCGGTTTCCGATGATAAACGATCAAGCTCTTTATCGCCGCTGTCTTTAACCGTTCCGGCTTCGACGCCGGGCACGGTTCCAAGAAAACCGGCTTTGGTCGAAATCGCAAAAATCGTAGTTTCCGTGCGCTGGGCAATATCAATCGCGTCCGCCAGATCGGCGCGGCTGAAAGTGTCTTCGCCGTCGGTGATGACGACTAAAACGCGGCGACCTTTGGCGTCGCGCAGCTTTTCGTCGCAAAATTGCCAGATGGCGTCGTAAAGCGCGGTTTGATTACCCGTTTCTTTGACCTTTTCAACCGCTCTGTCGAGCAAATCGAGCTTGTCTGTAAAATCCTGCCGCAATTTAATTTCGTGGTCAAAAGTGAGAAACGCGGCTTTGTCTTTGCGAAGTCTGGTGACGGTAAAAATAAAATTGCGCGCGGCTTCTTTGGAAAACTTCATTTTCCCGGCGGTCGAAGGCGAGGTGTCCATCAAAACTCCGACCCAAACCGGCGGATTGTCGCGTTCATCGCTAAAAAACGTGATTTCCTGCGGTCTGCCGTTTTCAAGAATTTGAAAATCGTTTTTGGTTAAGCCCTGAACCGGCTTTTTCTTTTTGTCCAAAACCGTAATCGGCAGCCGCACCTCGAAAACATCGGGAGCGGCAATAATATCCGAATCTCTACGAACCGGCGGCGTAGGCGTCGGCTGCGGGTTTTGGGCAAATGCCAGACCGCTCAAAATAAAAATCAAAGAAAAAAGACCGAATAACTTTTTCATAAATGCTTTTGGAATAAATTCTGCGCTCGACGCGAGCGCGCAACTGGATTGACTCGATTAGGATGCGTTTAAAACCTCTGTTTGTTGCCAAAATCGGCAATCGAACAAAAGAGAAGTATAACGAAGTTTCCCGGAAGATGAAATTTAACCGAAAGATTGCAGGAAATTTTCAAGCTCCGGCGGCAAAACGGCTTGAAAACCGAGCCATTCGTTTGTTGTCGGATGACGAAAACCAAGCCGTTCGGCGTGGAGGAAAAAACGATTCAGGCGTTCGATTTCCTTTCTGATTTTCAGATCGGGCACGGTTTTGTCGCGACTGGCGTTGTAAAGCTCGTCGCCGACGACCGGATGTTTGACGAAAGCGAGATGCACGCGAATCTGATGCGTGCGCCCGGTTTTGATTTCTACGTTCAGAAGCGTAAAACGCTCGAATCTTTCTCTGACTTTCCACAGCGTTAAGGCGTTTCTGCCGTGTTTTTGCACCGACATTCGCAAACGATGATTGCGGTCGCGCGCAATCGGGGCGTCAATTTTCCCCGAATTTTCCTGCATTTCGCCGTGTACGAGAGCAACGTAAGATTTGAAAACCTCGCGCGCGCGAAATTGCTCGGAAAGCTTTTCGTGAGCCGTTGGCGTTTTTGCCGCCACAATCAGCCCCGATGTGTCTTTATCGAGCCGGTGCACGATTCCGACGCGATTGTTTGTGTTTTGAACTTCAAACTTAAAATGATAAGCAATCGCATTCGCTAGCGTTCCTGATGAAACGCCCGCGCCGGGATGAACGACCATTCCGGCTGGCTTGTTGATAACGGCGATTTCTTCGTCTTCAAAAACAATGTCGAGCGGAATGTTTTCCGCTGTAAAGCTCTCAGGTTCGAGTGCGATTAGCTCGACTTCGATTTCATCCGCCGTTCTGACTTTGTAGGAAGATTTCGCGGTTTTGCCATTAATCAAAACATCGCCGTCATTAATCAACTGCTGCAAGCGTGAACGGCTCCAACCTTCGATTTTCTCAGCCAAAAAAGCGTCGAGACGTTTATTCGCATCCGCGTTTTCGACGCTGAAAGTTTGGACTTCGTTTTCGGCTAAAGATTCGTTTTGCAAACTAAAGTTAAACCGCCGAGACGCAGAGACGCGGAGTTTAGAAAAAGAGTTTGAGACAACAGAATAAAACTTTTGTTCTTTTCTCGGCGTCTCTGCGTCTCGGCGGTGAAATATTAAGTGGCAGCTTCAACAGTTTTGATTTTTCTGAGCCGCAAAATTAAGAAAATAAACGCGCCGATTGCAACTAGCAAGCTGATAATTTGCGACGTGGAAAGTCCGGTTAAGCTCGACATTCCGAAAAGGTCGCCGCGCGGATCGCCGCGAAAAAACTCAATCGTGAAACGAATGAGCGGGTAAAAAATCATATAAGTGATGAGAATTTGCCCGTCAAATTTCTTGCGGCGATGGAGAAAATAAAGAACTGCGAAAACCGCAATCATCGCAAACGATTCGTAGAGCTGAGTCGGATGCAGATAAAGCGGATTTCCCATTGCATCTTCATACGGAACTCCGGTGTTGGCGTGTCCGGCTTCGCCGAAATGCACGCCGAAAATCGAATGGGTTTCCTTTCCGTAGCAACATCCGGCGGCGAAACAGCCCTGCCGCCCGATTGCCTGTCCGAGCGCGAGTCCCGGCGCAAGCGCATCCGTCACTTTCCAAAACGGCAGTTTATAACGCCGAATTAGAAGCCAAGCCGCCACCAAGCCGCCCAAAAAACCGCCGTAATAAACTCCGCCCGAACGCAGGAAGTCGAGCGAGAAAAATCTGCCGGGATTCGCGCGATATTCTTCATCAACAACAAACAACAGAAGCTTTGAGCCGAGCAGCCCGGCAATCAAAATCCACAAACCCAAATCGTAAATTCTTTCAGGCGGCAAACCATCATGTTTTCCGAGCCGCGCGGCGGCGAAAAGCCCTACCAGCAGCGCCGCCGCCAGCATAATGCCGTAAGTGTGAATCGGAAAATCGCCGATGCGGAATAATTCTGGATACATATTCGAGTTTAGATTTTAGATTCCGGTTTTCCGCTGCTCGCTGTCGCTTGAGCTTGTTTTACTGCCTCGGCATTTTCAGGTTTCCGATTGAAAAATAAATCCAAAATTAACAATCCGGCACCGATGCAGATTGCCGAATCGGCAACGTTAAAAGTCGGGTAATGCCAGTTTCCAAACTGCACGTCAATAAAATCAATGACATAACCGAGCCGCACGCGGTCGGTTAAATTGCCGACAATTCCGGCAAGCAGCATCGCGCACGCGCTGAGCAATCGGTCGTTATCTCTCGGCGTGCGCCAGAAATAATAAAGCACAAACGCGGTCGCTAATCCGGCGACAGCCGCGAGCATCCAGCGTCCGGTGTCACCGCCGTTGGCAAATTGGCTGAAAGCGACTCCGGTGTTTTCGGCGTAAATGAAATTCAGAAAATTCGGAATAACGTTTACCTCATCGCCGAATCGCAAAGTTTTCCGCGCCCAAGCCTTTGTCGCCTGATCAATCAAAAAGACGCCGAACGCGGCAACGAGATAACCTAATTTCCAGTAAATTGTTTTTTTGTTCACAAATTTATTTCAAATATTTGGTGGCAACATACGGATGTTTAGGGTTAACGACCAATTTTTGCTGTCGCGGGTCAATTAAAACGTCCATATCTTCCATCGGAATTGCGCCCAGCAAAACGTCTCTGCTATGCGGAATGACAACCGCGTCGCAGGTCGTCCGGCGATTTTCAAAACGAACTTCAATCGGTCCGACAACTTCGACTTCAATTTGCGTTTCGTCGGCTAAAACCGAAAATTGCTTTTCAAGCAAAGGCAAATCAAGCTGATTGCGAATCTCATCGTTAATCGCCAGCATAAACGAGCCTGAATCAACGAGCGATTTGACTTTAACGCGCTTGACGTTTTCCTCCGCGATTAAACCTTTGCGAAAATCATACATCTCACCGACATTGAAAAGCTCTATTTCGGCAAAAACCAATCCCATTTCATTCACTCCCGTTTGATATTCAACTTTTGGAGTTACATTCTTTTTCGTTTTTATCAACAGCATTTTCTTTAAACCGCCGCATTTTCGGTATTCTCGATTTCCGCCAAAACCGGCGCGCAGCGTTCGCAAACGGTCGGGTAGCGTTCGGATTCGCCGACTCGCGTGGAGTAATTCCAGCAACGCTCGCATTTTTCGCCTTCCGCTTTGATGATGTCAACGTGAGGAAAATAGTCCGTTTCTTTTAATTCGACTTGCGACACGATAAAGATAAACCGCAAATCGTCGGCGTATTCGCGCAGCAGCTCTAAAAGATCGCCACCCGCTTTTAAAACGACTTTCGCTTCGAGCGATGAGCCGATTAATCTTTCGTTGCGCGCTTCTTCGAGCTTTTTCAAAACGATGTCGCGAACGGAAAACAATCGTTCCCAACGGTCGTGCATCATCTCTTCGCGCGAGCCGGATACCTGCGGAAAACGCGCGATATGAACCGACGCTTCGGTTTGACCGGGCAAATTTTCCCAGATTTCGTCAGCCGTAAACGCCAAAACCGGCGCGAGCAGACGAGCTGAAACGTCTGCAATTTTGTACAAAGCCGTCTGCGCCGAACGACGCCCGTGCGAGCGCGGCGCAGCCGTGTAAAGCCGGTCTTTGATAATGTCGAAATAACGCGCCGAAAGCGTCACGGTGCAGAAATTGTAAAGCGTGTGATAAACAGCTTGAAAATCAAAATTTTGATAACCCGCCAAAACTTTTTCGGTCACCGCGTCCAATTCGCCCAAAGCCCAGCGGTCAATTTCGAGTAATTCTTCAATCTCTTCGACATCTTTGCCGCCGGAATATTGCAGAATCGGATTCTCAATCGCATCTGTTTCGGGATTGAAACCGTCGAGATTTCCGAGCGCAAAACGCATCGTATTGCGGATTTTGCGATAAGCGTCAGTCACACGCTGTAAGATTTCGCCGGAACAGCGCACATCTTCGGTATAATCAACCGCCGAAGCCCATAAACGCAAAATTTCCGCGCCGGATTGTTTGATAATTTCATCGGGCGGCGTTGTATTTCCGACAGATTTCGATTGTTTTCTGCCTTCGCCGTCAACAACCCAGCCGTGCGTTAAAACGTTTTTATAAGGCGCTTGATTGTGCGCGGCGAGTCCGAGCATCAATGACGAATTAAACCAGCCGCGATATTGGTCGCCGCCTTCGATGTAAACATCGGCGGGAAATTCCAGATTTTCGCGCGTTTCCAAAACAGCGACGCACGATGAGCCGGAATCGAACCAAACGTCCAAAATATCGCTTTCTTTGCGAAATTCTGTTGAGCCGCATTCGCCACACGTAAAGCCTTCAGGCAGCAACTCACCAGCTTCGCGCTCGTACCAGGCGTCGGCGGTTTCTTTCCGAAAAATATCTGCGACGTGATTGACGATTTGCGGCGTCGCGACTTCGCGTTCACAGCCCGCGCAATAAAAAACGGGAATCGGCACGCCCCAGACGCGCTGGCGCGAAACGCACCAATCGGGACGCCCCGAAACCATATTTCGCATCCGGTCTTCGCCCCATGCAGGCAGCCAATTGACGTTTTTGATTTCGTTCAAAGCCATCTGGCGCAAACTGCCGTTTTCGCCCGCATCCATCGAAATAAACCATTGCGGCGTGGCGCGGAAAATCACCGGATTTTTGCAGCGCCAGCAATGCGGATAACGATGTTCGTATTTTTCGGAAAACAGCAAAGAGCCGTTCGTCTGCAAGAATTCAACGATTTTCGGATTCGCTTGAAAAACCGTTTCGCCCGCGAAATTTTCGATGTCCGGCGTAAAACGCCCGGCATTATCAACCGGGCAATAGATTTCCAGCCCGTATTTTTTGCCCATCAAAAAGTCGTCGTGACCGTGACCAGGCGCGGTGTGAACCAATCCGGTTCCGGCTTTGCTCGTTTCTTTGCGGTCGCGCGCCTCAGAGACATCTAATTCCGTTTCAGCGTCGGATTCTCCGCCCAAGGTTACGTGATCGCCGGTCATTAACAATGAATCCCGATTTATCCAAGGATGCCGCGCCCAAAGTCCTTCTAATTTTGAACCCGGAAATTTCGCTAAAATATTCGGCATCTGCCGTTCGTTATTTTCGTCAACGCCGCCCAAACCGCATTTGACGACGGCAAAACCGACGAGTTCCGAGGCGATAATCAAAACTTCGTCGCCGTTTTCCACCGCCGCGTATTCAAAATCCGGATTCACGGCGATTCCCAAGTTCGACGGAAGCGTCCACGGAGTCGTCGTCCAGATCACGAAATTAACTTTTTTGCCCGACAGTGCCTCATCAATCTGCGAGCCGTCGCCTTTGAGCGGAAAACGGACGTAAACCGAAGGCGAAGTGTGCAGTTTATATTCGACCTCGGCTTCCGCGAGCGCGGTTTGATCGTGAATGCACCAATAAACGGGACGCGCGCCTTTATAAACAAAACCGCGTTCCAGAAATTTCCCGAAAAGACGCGCGGTTTCCGATTCGTACTCGTGCGCCATCGTTAAATACGGATTTTCCCACTCGCCGAAAACGCCGAGCCGCTGAAAATCGCGCGTCTGCGAATTCATCGCGGTCGAGGCGTGTTCGCGGCAGATGCGGCGGAAAGTTTTGGTCGGAATATCGGCTTTGTTTTTGCCTTTTTCCGCGAGCTTTTCTTCGACTTTCTTTTCAATCGGCAAACCGTGACAGTCGTAGCCCGGCACGTAAGGCGCGTCAAAGCCCATCATTGTGCGCGATTTAACAATAAAATCTTTCAGGATTTTATTGAGCGCCGTGCCGATGTGAATATCGGCGTTGGCATACGGCGGTCCGTCGTGGAGAATAAATTTTTCCGCGTTTTTGCGGGATTCCCTAATCAATTCGTACAAACCCGCTTGTTTCCATTTCGCCAAACGAGCCGGTTCGCTCTGCGCGAGATTAGCCTTTTGCGAAAAATTAGTTTTGGGAAGATTAACTGTCTTTTTTAAATCCAAAAAATCGGTCATACGTTTATAAATCAAAATTCAGTCTAAGTTTAACCGTTCTAAAATTCAAAAGTCCCAAGCCTTTTCTTTAAGACTTGGGACTTTTGCGATTGCAAAACAATAGCTTCAACTCAGCCGCTCAAAACAGCAAAGTCCCTTTTGACGCCGATAATAATTATGTTGAAGCCGTTTTTCATAAATTCTTCAATTTATTTATGCCAATAATTTTTCATTTAGTCAATTTTTAACAACTCAATGCAGTGTCCTAATATCGAGGTACTGAAAAATATTTGTTTTTCGTGAATAGTTTTTCGTGAATAGAAAGAGTGATTTTGCATATGGAAGTTGTCACATGGATCCAGGCACTTCAACTAAAGACACATTACTGAGGTCTTGAGAGCAGTCAAATTCATTTGATTGAATCTTTTCCTGCCACTGTTTTTTCAATAACCGATTTACATCGTGTGAATTTACCGGTTTTGAATAATAAAATCCCTGCCCGTAGTCGCACGATAAATTAGAAAGCATTGCAACGTGTTCTTCCGTTTCTATGCCTTCGGCGACTATGGATTTTCCTAGTTCTTTGGCAAGTGTAATGATTGTTTTTACAATTCCCAGGCTCTCTTTATCAACGCACATATTATTAACAAAAGAGCGATCAATTTTGAGAATGTCAAACGGAAGACGGTGAAGATAGCTTAATGACGAATAACCCGTCCCAAAATCATCAATGGAAATCTGAACGCCTATCAGCTTCAACTCTCTGAGCATTTCCGTGGTTGATAATGTATCAGCCATCAACAGGCTTTCG
This sequence comes from Pyrinomonadaceae bacterium, assembly GCA_036388995.1. Classification (GTDB taxonomy): domain Bacteria; phylum Acidobacteriota; class Blastocatellia; order Pyrinomonadales; family Pyrinomonadaceae; genus JALZCH01. The sequence goes on from DASVQU010000016.1 coordinate 20,565, forward strand.
GTTACTTCGAGCCTTAAACTGCTTGGTTGTATTCCGGTCCTGATGAGAATATCGGTGATTTCCCTGACCAGATTGCTTTGCAGGAATTGTTTGCTGGAAACATTGACGCTGACTGTTAAAGGTCGGTCATTCGGAAAGGCTTTCTGCCATTTGCAGGCTTCACGGCAGGATTGTTCGAGAATTTTCATTCCAATGGGAATAATGAGTCCCGTTTCCTCCGCCACAGGTATAAAAACTGAAGGAGATATTAGATTACGCTCAGGATGCAGCCAGCGAGCGAGGGCTTCAAATCCGACGATTTTTCCGGTTTTCAGCGAAACAATCGGCTGGTAGAAAGGCATCAGCTCGTTCCCGTTTATTGCCGTTCGCAATTCACTCTCGATCATCAATGCATTGACCGCTTGAGTGTGCATTTTGGAATCGAAAATCTCATGTCTGGCTTTTCCGTTAGCTTTAGCTCGATACATTGCCGTATCGGCATCTCGAAGTATATCTTCCGATTTATCGTAGCCGATTCTTGAATAAGCAATGCCGATTGAAGCGGAAGTATAAAAATTATGCCCATTCAAATCAAATGGCTCTTTTAAACAATTATGAATCCGCTCGGCAATATCGGTCGCATCTTTGGAAGCGGAAATGCCGTCAAGCAATATTGCAAACTCATCGCCGCTCAACCGGGCGATTGTATCCGTGCTGCGCAGGCAGCGTTCCAGCCGCATTGAAAGCCCGACGAGCAGTTCGTCTCCCATTTCGTGACCGAGGCTGTCGTTGACAATCTTAAATCTATCGAGATCAACGAAAACAACTGCAAATTCATAATTCTTGACTTTCTTGGAGCGTTCAATCGCCTCGCTCAGTTTGTTTGAAAATAAAACGCGATTTGGTAAACCCGTCAGATGATCGTGAAAAGCCGCATAATAAATCTTTCTTTCGGCTTCTTTGCGGTCGGAAATATCCTGAATTTGAAGAATGATATGGTGCGGATTATTTTGTGCGTCTCGAATTAAAGTTGCGTTTTGAAGAATCCAGAGGTGATGTCCTTGTTGATGAAGGTATCTTTTTTCTACCTGATAGCTTGAAATACTCCCGGCAATCAATTGATCCATGTACGATAATTCTTGCTGGAGATCCTCGCTATGAGAGATTGCTTGAAAGTTTGTTGAAATTAAATCTTCTTCCTGGTAGCCAAATATATCGCACAGCGCGGGGCTGACTTTTACCCATTTTCCCTTCAGATCAATAATCGCTATTTTCAAAGCTGCGGAAAGTTTGCTTTGAAAATAGTAGTTGCTTTCAATAAAATTCCGCAGCAATTTGCCTTTTTGAGCTTGGATCTGATTTAGCGACATTTGTTTATAGAGCGAAAAGCCGGATAACAATTACAAAAGATTGTTCTCCACCCAAAAGAATGGCAACAAGTATGCCACCTGTCTAAATACATGAAAAAAAACAAATAGCAATATGTAAAGATTTTATTTGTTACAAATTTCAGTCAAAATGAGTAACAGGATTTGTCATTTTGAATGGAAAATTAGGGGTGCATGTCGGGGTTAGTAGATTTCAGCGTTCGCGGCTAAATACTAGTCTCACAAACTGGCGTTTGTGAGACTATTTTAATTAGATTTAATCTTTAATTTTGCAGTCTCTTAAATTTACTCAGCGACTTCTTCAAGCGACCAGACATCTACATGTACGGGACCTCCGCAATGCAAAAGCGGTTCTCCGCTTGGCGCTTGTAAACCGTTTGCCTCAATCATATTTGATTTGTATTCAGAGAGATTATCGGTTTTTTGCAAACGCCACGGCTCATGATGAATGCGGCAGCGGTAAATCTTTTCTTTATCTGTGGTGTAAAGGCAATAGCGTTCAATCAGAAAGTAATCAAGAGAACCGGGCTGAGCCTTTGGCAAATCAGCGCCGATTGTCCAGGCTGCTTTAAATTCCGCTTCATTGTCCGTGCGATTTGACTCGAAGACAATTCTATCGTCTTCCTCTTTTAGACTAATGCTCGCATTATAATAAGGTAAGCTAAACAATGTGCGGGCGGCTGTAACTGCCAGCGGATTATTAGCATCCAAAGAGAAAAACCAGACGCCCGGAACGCCGTTCAAATAAACGTAAGTTCTCACATTCAACTCGTGAAGTCTGCTTAAAACGGGAAGCGGCGGTGTAAACGAAGGTCTCGCATTCCAGATTGTCAAAGGCGTTATTGCAATCCAAGCTTTCCCGTCAAAAGTGTCAATCATCAAAGGCTCTGGTATTACCTTGCGAAGCTCTTGAACGGGAATCTCCCAATGCATAAAAAGCAGCTTATCCCACGATTGATGCATAACGGGGATTCCCGAAGGACGCTCCCTGATTAATAAACGATCTTCGATGCCTGGTAATCGCTCAGTCATAATCTTCTGATAATACCCCATTTGGAAATTCCGGCTCAGAGCGTCTCAGAAACATTCCTTTTTGAGTCGCCAATAAATAGCAGCACATTATTGGAACGCCACACGATTCCATCTATTCTTCAGAATATAATTGATGTCCGTCAACTTCTAAACTGAAAAAACTAATCTCCAATCTCCACGAAATTCGAACATTAATATTCGCAGGCAAGCTGCCGATTTGAAAATTGAATTCGGGAACGTACCAAAGATAGCTAATCGTTTTAACGGCAAGGTTTCCGTCTATCAAAACAGATTCGTATCCAGCGCCGGTACCGTCATAAGCGACTTCAAAAACTCCATCGGGAGTAACAACATTAAGTCTTCTAAATAACCATTTCTTTTCAATTAATGTCGCTATTAGCATTTAAATTTCAGCCGATAAACATTTCGTCCTCACAGCAAGCGCAGTCTAATTGTCGAGGCATCAGCAACATTCCCTTGACGCGCTTCTACATTTTTCAGCGTCGCAATTCTCTGTGGGCTTCGGCATAGATTCTTAACGCCGCGCTCATCAGCGACTTTGAATCTTCGCCCTGCGAATCAAACCAATCGCGGACTTCTTTGTCTATGCTTACCATTACCGCGACCTTGCCTTTCGGCATTTGCAACTGCGCGTTGGAAAAAAAAGAATCGTCAAGCGGCGGAATGTCCGAAGTATCAATTTCTTCGTCGGTCATCGCATCAATTCTCGCCCAATCTGTTTGCGATGTATTTTTCAAATTGTTCTCGCTCATATTTTAAAGCCTTACGTAAAGAGATGATGCGGACGGTCGTTTCGTTTGGTTGGGTGAAAACAATCGTCACGGCAAAATTTTTCAAAAAGCCGATTCCGATAAATCGGGTTTCGCCGTAATCCTCGCGGTTATCAATATCCACAAGCATCGGCATATCAAAAAGTAGCCGAGCGTCATTAAAATCTAAGCCGTGTTTGCGAATATTCTCCGCATTTTTATTTTCATCCCACTCAAAATGCAGCACAATTTTTCAACAGCTATCAACCAATAAACATTTCGTCCTCACCATAAACGCGGTCTAATTGGCGGGGCGTCGGCGCAAAGAGAACTTCCAAGCCTTTTCGCAAGCCAGCCATTACGGCGGCGACTTCGCGCGCCGGTTCAACGACTTTGGTTTGGATAAAATCGGTGGTTTCGCGAACTTGAATGTTTGTGCGGTCAACCGTCCGGCTGACGAGCGCGACTTTTTCTTTCGCCGTGATGGTGGTGTCGCTGACCAGAGCCTTGATTTCGGCGACTTCTTCGCGGATCAGCGCGGTTGATTCGGAGAAATTCTTTGTTGCGCTCGACAGATGAATTGACATTTCGCCGAATTTCTCGGCGATTTCTTTGCCCTGCGCCGCAATTTCCTTGCCTTGCAAACTGATTTGACTGGCGGTTTGCATCAGCGGCTCAACTCGTTCGTGGACTTGCCGCACAATTCCGACGACGCGGAATACGGCAATCGCAATTGAAAGCATCGAGATCGCCATCACCGCAAAACAAACGGCGATGATTATCAGAATCCAGAAGAGAGAAGTTTCGTTGCTGAGTTGAAAAGCTAAAACCGGCATTATTTATTTTCCTCAAACGATTTTAAAAATCGGCGCAAAGCAGCCGATTTACAAAGTGATTTTACATTCGATTCGCTATTTTGCAACCAAATTTAATGTGAAAACAAAACGGGCGACAGATTAATTGCCGCCCGTTTATAGAAGGTGTTTTAAAAATTAATTTTCCGGTTCTTTGCTGCCTTCGCCTAATTCATTCGGATACGAAGGGCGTCCTTCGGCAATGACGGATGGTTCGGTTTTGCGTTTTTCTTCGTAATACGCCTGCTTTCCGGCTTCGACGGCGGCTGACAGCGTGTTTTTAGGTCGTTCCGCAGCGCCGCGCGCCTTTCCGGCTAATTCGCCTGCGCGTTCTTTTGTCACATCGTAATATTCCCCCGCACGTTCGCGGGCGACTTCGTAATATTCTCCCGCCCGTCCACCGATTTGCGCGGCGGTTTCGCGTCCTTTGTCAACGCCTTTGCGCGTCACATCGGCGATGTCTTCGCGCAATTCCGTGCCGGATTTCGGCGCAAGCAACAGCGCCACGAGCGCGCCGATGCCGCCTCCGATTAACAAATAAGTCAACTTATCAGTCGCCCCGAATTCGCTTCTTTGACGATTTTCTTCCTCTCCCATAATTTTAAATCCCTTCTGCGACGCTTACGCCGCTAATTATTTTTTTATTTTCGGCGCGAGTTTAGCATAAACAACTGAAAACGGAGAATTGAGAACGGAGAATGACATAAACGATGGCTGTTTATTTAGATAAAAATCAGTTCTCAGTTCTCCGTTTTCAGTTCTCGGTTGTTTTCATACTGTTCTAATTTTCGATAAAGAGTTTTTCGCCCGATTCCGAGCAGGCGCGCGGCGCGTGATTTGTCGCCTTTTGTAAAATGCAGCGTGGCTTCGATGGCTTCGCGTTCGATTTCGTCAATCGTGGCGGGCATTTCAAACCAGATACGGCTCGCATCGCCGTTTGATTCGAGCCGCCCGTCGGAGCTTAGGCTGACGGATTTTCCGCCGATTGCTTCGGGCAAATCTTCCAATTCGATTTGCCGACCGGAAGCGATAATCACGGCGCGCTCAATCGCGTTTTCAAGCTCGCGGATGTTTCCGGGAAAATCATAATTAACCATCGCGCGCATAGCTTCGCGCGAAATGCCGGAGACAAAACGCCCGGTTTTTTGTTTGTAGAGTTCGAGAAAATGTACGACGAGAATGGGAATATCTTCGCGGCGTTCTCTAAGCGGGGGTAATTTAATCGGAAAAACCGAGAGACGATAATACAAATCGCGCCTAAACCTGCCTTCTTCGACCGCTTTTTCCAAATCAACATTCGACGCGGCAATAACGCGCACGTCGGTTTTGACGATTTCGTTTCCGCCCACTCGCGTCAACTCTCCGTCCTGCAAAACCCGCAGCAAACGGACTTGCGCCGATAAACTCATTTCGCCGATTTCGTCCAGGAAAAGCGTGCCGCCGTCAGCTTCTTCAAAACGCCCTTGACGACGATTGCGAGCGTCGGTAAAAGCGCCTTTTTCGTGACCGAAAAGCTCGGATTCGAGCAAAGATTCGGGAATCGCGCCGCAGTTTAATTTGATGTACGGCATTTTTTCGCGCCCGGAATTGTAATGAATCAAATTCGCCAGCAATTCTTTTCCCGTGCCGGATTCGCCCTGCACGAGAACGGTCGTCTGCGTATCGGCGACGTTGAGAGCAAATTCGATGGCGCGGCGTATTTGCGGCGTGTTTCCGATGATTTGATTGCCCCGTGCGCGTTCGAGCAGCGCGCTTTTCAGGCGCATCACTTCCGCCGAAAGCTGGTCGCGTTCGAGCGCCGTGCCGATTTGATCAGCGATTCCTTCAACGAGCGCGATTTCGTTTTCGTCAAATCCTTCGCGCTGTTTACTCCAAACGAACCCGAGCAATCCGAAGCTGTGTCCGGCGACTTTGACCGGCGCAACGAGAGCGGCGCGACCACCAAGCTGCGCGTTGAAAATCAGGCGAATCGGCGGCGGCAATTCAGTGTCTAAAAGCTGTAGAGTTTTACCTTGTTCAAGCAAGTCGGTGAGCGCGGGAAAAGCCGTCAAATCGAGCGATTGCCCGTGAGCCGAAATCATTCCGCGCACATTTTCGGTTTCCGCGTTCGCCGAAGCCTTAAAAGCCGCCAGGCTAATCCGTTTTCCGCCCGCGTCAATCACGCCCAAAGCGCCGTAATCCGCGCCGACCAGCTCAATCGCTTTTTCCAAAACGCGCGATGAAACTTCGCCGAAATCCGAATGCGAATTCAAAGTGTTGGCTATTTCAAGCAGGGCGTGAGTTCTCGCGGCTTCCTGCTGTTTATCTGTGAAAAGGCGGGTGTATTGATAACCGACCGCTAATTGCTGCGCGATTGACTGTAAAAATTGAACTTCTTCGTCCAGCCAAACGCGCGGCTTTTTGGTGTCGTGCAAACCCAAAAGTCCAAGTACGCGCTCGTTTAAGATAATCGGCACGACGAGCAGGGAACGAGTTTGCAGCGAAGCGGCGAGCAGCCGAGCCTGCGGATTGATTTCTTTGGCGGTCGTGTCGTTAATCCGAAGCGGTTTTTTGAGGTCGAAATGCCGCGCCAATTGTTCGGCGCCAAGCGGAATCGTCATTCCGACGGTCGAGGGAATTTTATCCGAACGCTGCCATTCGTGGCTGATTCGAAGCTGGCTTTGTTCGGTTAATTGAATTACATCGCAGCGGTCTGCTTTCATCATTCGACCGATTTCCGAAACGACGGCGCGCAAAAAGCGGTCGAGATCAATCGTTTCGGGGCGGAAATTTTGCGCCAGACGCTCGATAATCGCTTCGCGCGCCTCCTGCATTTTGTTTTTTCGCTCATCGGGAAGCGAATAATCGTCAACAATTTCCAACTGCATCAACAGGCTCAAAGTTCAAAGCTCAAGGTTAAAAAGAAAAACTGTTCACCTTGAACTTTGAACCAAAAGCAGATGATAGCGGACGAAAAGGAGATAAGGCAAAAATGTCAAAACAAAAGCCGCCGCGCTTCTTCATTATTTAAAACGAAGAAAAACACGCCGGCGGCTTTTTGGTAATCGCTTCGGACGGTTTCGAGATTTTATCGCACGGTTAAATACGGTAACTAAAACCGGCGGAAAGTGTTTTCTAAATTATTTGGTAATATGGATTTCTTCTTCTTTATTGACGCGCCCGGCGAGAAACAATCCGCCGAAAACGATGGCAATCAGAATGCAGATTACCGAAATAATCAAATCCATCATTCGCTGTTCTCTGGTCGCCGTGTTGACATAGCCGTACATAAAGTACGCAGCAATGCCCGCCGAAATCAAAGCAAGAATCACATAAATCGCATCTTTCATTTTCTGACACCTCCGCTAATGTTTGTAGTTATATATTAATTGCTCGGTATCTAATACTTCTTACTTTTTAAATTATAACTGCCCGGCTGAGTGACCCCATTCTAACTCTGTTCCGTTTGAAATTTCAAGGTTTTTTTGTTTTTGAAAGCAACTAAAAAAGGTTTGGCGGATGTTGAGCGTAAACAAATGAACAGCTAAATTTCAAAAGGGCTGCAAAGAAGCAGCCCTTTCGCGGCGTTTTATTTTGACTCTGATTTTTGAATCTCTCCGCGCAGCTTCGGAATTAGGGCGCGATATTATTCAACGTTTTAATAAAAAAACTCGGCGGCTTGACAGTTTGTAATTAGCTTTTTATGCTTGGCTTAACAGTGGTCAAACGCCTCGTCGCATTGTCGCTTGCTTTAGTTTTCGCCGCTCAGCTTCTGGCGGGAATCTGTATGTGTCTCAGCGCGGCGGAAGACAATCACGGCAAAATGTCGTGCTGCAAGTCGGGAAACTCCGAAAGCACCGCAATTTCAAGTTTAATGGGCTGCTGCCGTGAGGCTTGCGGCGAGCCGACGGGTGGTTTGCCCGGTTCGGCAAACGCCTCGTCCGTCCAGATTTCCGCTCCCGTTATCGCCGCGGTTGAGAATTTACTGGCGGATTTACACGCAAAATCCAATTTTAAACCGTTAATTTCGATTTCCAAACGAGCCGGAGACAGCCCGCAGCTATTTATTAAACCGCCGAATTTATATCTTCGCGGTCACGCCTTTTTAATTTAACTTCAAGAGAGCCTTAGTGTGCCTGTTTTCCGCCTTTTCTTCGGAAACGGCGCAAATTTCGTTTGTCGCAGCATGCCTGAAAACAGGCTGCGGCGTCGTCAATTTTTATTTTAATTCAATCAGGAGGAACAAAATAATGTCAAAGATTTTTCTCGTCATCAGTCTCAGCGTTTTAGCTGTAATCACCGCCGCCTGCGGCGGAGCTTCTAACGATTCCGCCGCCGGAAAAACTATCAAAAGCGGCAGCGCCGGAAACAATTTGACCGTCACGCTATCGAGCGCCGACGGCGTTCTGCGCGACGGCAAAAACGAATTTACGCTTACCTTTGCAGAAGCTTCGGGAAAGCCGGTTGATGTCGGCGCGGTCGCCGTCAATTTCCATATGCCCGCGATGGGAACGATGCCTGTGATGAACGATCCGGCGCAGCTTACAACGACCGCAACGCCAGGCGTTTACAAAGGCACGGTCAATCTCGAAATGGCTGGCGAATGGCAAACACAAATCACTTACGAAGGCGCTGCCGGACGAGGCAAAGCGAATTTGCCAATTGTCGCCCAATAAAAATTGCCTATAAAAATCAGGAGCCGAAAGATGAATAAATTTTCAAAATTACTTTTCTTCGCGGCGTTTTCGGTAAGCGCAATCTTTTTAATTTCCTGCGCTTCGTCCAAAACCGATAACGCCGCCCCGACCGAGCCGATTAAAATCACGGTTTCGACGAGCTACGAGCCGAAATCAATCGCCGTCAAGAAAGGTCAGCCCGTCAAGCTCGCTTTTTATCGCAAGGACGACAAAAACTGCGGCGGCGAAGTCGTATTTCCAAAGCTCAACATTAAAAGGGAATTGCCCGTCGGCGAAACCGTCCTGGTTGAATTTACGCCGCAGGAAACCGGCGATCTTGCCTTTACCTGCGGAATGAATATGATGCGCGGGAAAATTCTCGTGCAGTAATAGCTTTTTAATTAAGGAGAAATAGAAAAATGAAAAAAAGTGTTTTCTTGATGCTGTTCCTCGCGCTGGCGGTTTTGGGCGCGGCTTGCAGTCAACCGACAAACAACGGCAACGCAACTGCGAATCACGCCGGAATGAACCACAACTCAACGATGAATCACAACGCAATGCCGGTGAACGCCGCCAATCACAATATGTCGCAAATGCAGCACGGCGAAATGAAAAGTGACGCGGGCGCAGCTTCGCAGCCCTACGATTTGCAGTTCATTGATACCATGACGCATCACCACGAAGGCGCAATTCAAATGTCGAAAATGATTTTAGGCAAAACGCAGAATGAAGAATTGAAACGGTTCGCGCAGAAAATCACTGATGACCAGCAAAAAGAAATCGCGCAGATGACGGAATGGCGCGAAAAATGGTTTGCGAGAAAACCGCCCGCCAAAAATATGGAAATGCCCGGAATGATGGATTCAATGAAAATGATGTCCGGCGATCATATGAAAATGATGGAAACGATGTCGGGCAAAGATTCCGACACACATTTTCTTGACATGATGATTCCGCACCACGAAGGCGCGCTGGCGATGTCGAAAGACGCTTTGCAAAAAGCCGAACACGCGGAAATCAAAACGCTGGCAAACAACATAATCAAAGCTCAGGAAGCGGAAATCAAAAAGATGAACGACTGGAAAACCGCTTGGGCGAAATAGTTTTTGTTCGTTGTTCGTCGTTCGTTGTTCGTTGAAAATTGATTTTTTCAACGAACAACGAAC
>DASVQU010000017.1:0-33175 GCA_036388995.1 Pyrinomonadaceae bacterium
CGCGGTCGTTTTGCAGGACGTTTTTCTTTTTTCCGGCACAATTGAAAACAATATCCGGCTCGGCAACAAAGAAATAACCGACGAAAAGGTCGAATGGGCGGCGCAGGAAGTCCGCGCGTCGGAGTTTATTGACAGACTGCCCGAAAAATATGACGCCGAATTAAAAGAACGCGGCGCGGGGCTTTCGGTTGGACAAAAACAACTGATTTCGTTTGCCCGCGCGCTGGCTTTTAATCCGGCGATTCTGGTTCTGGACGAAGCGACCAGCTCGATTGACACCGAAACCGAGCAGCTCATTCAGCAAGCCGTCAATCGCGTAATGCAGGAACGCACGTCAATCGTCGTCGCACACCGGCTTTCAACCGTCCAGCGCTGCGACAAAATTCTCGTTTTTCATCATGGCGAATTGCGCGAATCGGGAACGCACAACCAGCTTCTGCAAATCAAAGGCTTGTATTGGCGGCTTTACCAATTGCAATACGCCAACGCGCCCGAGCGCAATCGCGCGGCAAATAACGGTTCGTCAAACGGAAAGATAGCTCTTGAAAATCAATAATTTGAATTGAAATAAAAGGCTGATCTTTATGATTTCGTCATCGGTCGCGGTTTTGAAGCGACCGATGACGAAATCGTTTTTACCTAAACTCCGAAAATTGAATTGTAATCGGTAGAAAGCTTTTTCAGCTTTTGCCCGAAACTTTGATCTTCGATGCTTTCTTCAACATATTTGATTTGCAGAGTGTTGACCGCTTCGACATTTTTGGCGATTGCATCGGTGAATTTCTTTTTCATTTCTTCGCTGAGCTGAAATCCCCGCACATCTTTAAGTTTCTCGAAATTCGCTTTCATCTCGGTTTTTCGCGCGTCAAGCAACTGTTGCGCGCGGTCAACCCCTGTTGCCGGTTTTTCCTCAACGGCTTTGACGATTTCGCCGGTTAATTTGTCCATATCCGTGACGAAAGAATTTACTTCCGCGTCTTTGTTCATGCTGCATCCCGAAAAAACGGCAGCAAGCGTAATCAATAAAATAAATAAAGTATTTCTCATTTTTTTTCTCCTGTATTTTTTTTGGAACAAAGCGACCGGCGATGCGAATCGCTTTGCTTTTTTGCGTTTAGCTTAACTTGCAATACGCCGAGATGCCCGAACGTCAAACAACGGCTCGTCGAACGGCAATATTGCTTTTGAAAATCAATAATTTGAATTGAAATTAATTAAAAGCTGACGGCGGAGAATTGCTTCCATAGCCGCTTTTGACGCGGGCTCCGCCGATTTGCCGGTCGCCTTGAAAGCTGTAACAAGTCACTTTCCAGGTATCGAGCAAACCGCTGCGCCCGTTTGTGATCGTACACATCACGGGAGCCGTATCGAATTGTTCGGGTTTATCCAGATATTTGCCGCCGCGCCCGTAAACGTTTGTGCCGATGCGATAGGTTTCGTTGAAATATTTCAAACGGTCGCCGGTTAGGAATTTCGTATAAGGCTCCCATTTGGCATTGTCAATCGCCACGGCGTTTTCCATCGAATTATCGGCTTGTTTGACGATTGCGGCGAGCCTCGTTTTGATCTCGCCCACCGTCGCGGATTTGATTTCGCCGCTGCCGGGAATCAAAAACGTGTCCGGCACGCTTTGCTCCTGCGCTTTGGCGATTGTTTTTTGCAAATCTTTGGCGAACAGAACGGCGGTTTTGGCGTCGTCCAAACCGCCCGATTTTGAAGATTCGTCAATCCACGTCATCGTTTTGACGTAATCCTGAAACAAATCGCCGACAAACGGTTTCCATTTCAAATATTGCTCGACCGTTCGTTTCATTTTCTCGTAAGCCGGTTTAGCGCGAACGAACTGCGGGTCTGAATTCCATTCTTCCTCAGCGCCGTTCATATAGCTGAGACAGCCGCCGGAAAACGAATCGGCTTGATCAACCTCGCCGCTTTCCCACGCTTGAAAAAAATCTTTGAAAGCGTCTTTGGCGCGTCCTAAAAGCGAGACGGCGCTCGTCTGGTTTTCGTAATCGCGCTTTTCCGTGCAGCCCGGCAAATCCTGCCAGCGCCCGGTTTGATTAAAACGCTCGACGCTGCCGCAAATCGGATTGTCCTGATTAAAACCATCAAAATTATATTTCGACGCTTTGATTTGCGATGGATTGAATGTGATCAGTAATAAAAGCGATAAAAGCACCGATAAATTTAAGTTTATATTTTCATTCATAATTACCTCTTTATTTCTCTTTGCAGATTGCGCCGAACAATTTGAAATTTTGTTTGGCATTATTATTTTCCCTGCGTTTATAAATTGAAATAAATTAAAGAAGGGCGGACTTTCATCCGCCTGCCGGTTTGTTTTTAACGGCTTTGTTAAGTTAAAATTTTTTGCTCCCGACTGGTTTGTCCGAATTCCTTACCGCTCGTCGGAAACCGCAGCCAGATTGCCAGCGCAGGGCAGTCAAAATCATTAAGAACATTTCAAAGAGCGGTCAAAAGACAGTCAAATATCGGTCAAAAAAGGGTTTTAATTTAAAAATGACTGATTTTCGCTATTATCAATTCGAAGATTTTTTGCTCGACACGGAAGAAGGCTTGTTGTTTCGCAACGGCGAACCGATTCCGCTGCCGAGAAAAGTTTTCGATTTGTTGACGGTCTTTGTCCGCAGCGAAGGGCGCGTCTTAACCCGCGACGAAATTATTCAAACAATTTGGGCGGACACAACCGTCGAACAATCGAATCTCAAACAAAGCATTTATGTTTTGCGCCGCGCGCTCGGCGAATCGCCCGATGAAAACAGATTTATCAAAACCCTCCCCAAACGCGGCTATCGTTTTTTAGCCGAAGTCAAAGTTTTACCAGATGGCAACGAGAATCTGACGGTCGCCGAATATCATGACCAAGCAGCAGATGTTTTTATTGAAGAAGAGATTATCGAAGATGAAGCAAACGAAGCGGAAAGCCGCGCGCCTACGCTCTCGAATCGCGGTTATCGAATATGGCAACAGCCGTTATTTATCGGTTTGCTCTGTTTGATTGTTTTCCTAACGGTGGGCTACGGCATTTATCGCTACGCTAACTCAACGAACGCGGCAAGCTCGCCGATTAGCCTGGAAAATGCAAGCTGGCAAAAACTTACCAATACCGGAAATCCTCATTTTGCCGCTATTTCGCGAAGCGGAGATTTTGTTGCATATGTCGCGCTGGGCGAAAATTCAGAGCAATCAATTCGTGTTTTAAACATCGGAAATCGCTCGGAAATGACGATTGTGCCTCCGGCGCAAATCGAGATTTGGGGCGCTTCCTTTTCGCCGGACGGCAGCCAAATTTATTACACTGCGAAGGAAAGAAACCGCGAATCAAAGGCGGGAACACTTTACGCCGTTTCGGTTTTCGGCGGCGCGGGGCGCAAAATTTTAGAACCGATTAACAGCCCTATCTCATTTTCGGCGGACGAAACGCGGCTCGTTTATACGCGAAAGTCCGACGATTCCAAAACGCTTTTGCTGATAACCGCCAACGTCGCCGACGGCGGAGAGCAGCAAATCGTTGCGAAGACGGAAAAAAACGAATTTATCTCGCCGATTTTTTCGCCCGACGGCAAACGCATCGTTTACATTGCCGGTGAAAACCGCGAGGACGGCTGGTATTGGCATCTGTCTGAAATACCGGCGACGGGCGGCGAAGCTAAAATTGTGACCCAGCCGCGCAAAGGCAGATTTTTCGGCGCGAACTGGTTTCCTGACGGAAAAGGAATTTTGCTCAGCGCCAGCGCGCCGGAATCAAGACTTCAGCAGCTTTGGTATGTTTCCTATCCCAACGGCGAGATAAGCAGAATAACGAATGATTTGACCGCTTACAATTTTGCCGCAATCAGCGGCGACGGCAAAAAGATCGTTTCGGTGCAGTTAACCAGAACAAACTCGGTTTGGTCGTCTCCGTTTGCCGAATCAGTTCCTCGGCGTTTAACTGAAGACACGCTGCTGATCCAATCATTGGCGTGGACGCCCGACAACCGGATTATTTTTGATTCGGTTGATAACAATCGCGCGCATCTCTGGATAATGAACTCGGACGGCGCGAACAAACGTCAGATTTCGCCGGAAAACATTGAAGATTATCGCCCGGCAGTTTCGCCCGACGGGCGTTTTCTGATTTTTCTTTCCAATCGTTCCGGGGCTTGGCAAGTCTGGCGCAGCAATCTGGACGGAAGCGAGCCGAGACAACTGACTTTGGGTAAATCAACGCCGCATTTGGCAAAATTTGCTTTCGGCGGGGAGAAAATCATTGTTGAATGCTTTTTTAACAACCAGTGGCGACTCGCGCAAACTTCAATCGAAGGCGGCGAGCTAACTCCGATTACCGATGTCGAGCCGGGAGTTTGGGGCGTTTCGCCGGATGGCAAAACGATTGCTTATTCGTTTTTCGATTCCGCCCAAAATCGTCAAAGAGTCGCCGTCTATCCGCTCGAAGACAAATCTCAAATCGCCTATCTGGAAATTGCTCCGCGCGATTTTTTAGTCTTTACCACGGATGGAAAAGCGCTCCTGACTAAACCGCCTCCGACCGTTTCCGATTCAATTTCTTCAATCTATAGCTATCCGATTGACGGCGGTAACCCGAAAAAAATCGTTAGCAATCCGCCGGAAAATTTTTATTCGCTTGATTTGTCGCCGGACGGCAGCCGGCTAGCGTGGGTGCAAGGAAAGCTCGATTCAAACGTCGTTTTGCTGACGCGCCGATAATCAAACTAATTTCAACATGAGTTCGATAAAAGTTTTTTCACCGCCGAGACGCAGAGACGCAGAGAAAGGCAAAAAAGATTTCAAATAATCTACTCATATGCTCCAAAAATTATAAAAAACTCAGCGTCTTTGCGCTTCGGCGGTTCAAATTTTCTTATAAGGCTGAATTGCTCTTTTCGTTTTTTCCCAAAAAATAAAGCGACAGCAAAAACGCGGCGACCATTATCACCGCCGCCGTCCAGAAGGTGCGGAAAATCGAAAAATCGCTAATGTGAATTTCGTTTGTTGCGGCGGCGCTGTAAAGCAAAACGCCCGCCAGCGCAGGTCCGACGGCGCGCGCCAGACTCGCGCTCGATTGCAAAATTCCGAGTCCCGCACCTTGTTCGTCGGGCGGTGAATAAAGCGAGCCGAGGGTAGTCAAAGCCGGATTTGAAATCGAGTTTCCAAAAGCAAAACAGGCGATTCCGGCAAGCAAGCCTACGAGTCCGCCGATTGCGGGCGAAACGAAAGGAACGGCGAACAGCGCAGCCGCCATCACCATCGCGCCGACGACGATCAGCCTTTTTTCTCCGAATTTTCTCGTCAGAATGCCCACTGCGCCGCCTTGCAAAATGGCTGAAAGCCCGCCGATGAAGGCGAATAAATATCCGTTTTCCTGCTCGTTGTAACCAAATCTGAACTGCGTGTAAAGTACGAAAGCCGTTGTCATAATCGAAAAAGCGGTGATGATGAGAAAATATAAAATATTAACAACCGCCAAATCCTGATTTTGAAAAGACTCGCGCAGCATCGAAAAACGATTGCGGATTTTGCCCAATGTTTTTCCCGCTTTGACGGTTTCCGGCAGCACGAAATAAAGCAGAATCGCATTAAAAAGCGCAAGAGCGGCGACGGCGTAAAACGGAACTGACGAACCGTAACGGCTTAAAATGCCGCCGATTGCCGGACCGAAAACAAAACCCAAACCGAAAGCCGCGCCGATTAATCCCATTCCTTTGGCGCGGTTTTCCGGCGTCGTGATGTCGGCGATGTAAGCCTGCGCGGTCGAAATGTTGCCCCCGGTGATTCCGGCGATGATTCTGCCCAGGAAAACCAGCCACAAAGCGTTTGCCAAGCCGACAATTAAAAAACCAATGCTCGAACCTAAAATGCTGAAAAACAAAATCGGTCGCCGCCCGTAACGGTCGGAAAGCTGACCTAGAACCGGCGCGAAAATAAACTGCATCAGCGAATAGACGGCGGTCAGCGCGCCGACTTCAAACGCCGTCCCGCCGAAATGCTCGACGTAAAAAGGCAAAATCGGAATCGCAATTCCGAACCCGACCAGATCAATAAAAACGGTGAGAAAAATAACCGTGAGCGGCGACGCAAAAAATCCGTTTTTGGATTGCGCAATGTCGCTCTCGCGCATTTTGAGCGCATCGTCGGTTATTTCAATTTCCTCCGCTCCGAACCCCTGACTCATATAAAACATTTTAGCCGCAAACGCGCGTAAAAAGCACAAGTGAAACTTTTGCTTTTTCGCGTCTTTTCCGGTCAATCAATGAATTGTAGTAAGATGCGATAAACAATCTTTCGTTGACAATAAAATCGAATCAAACGGAGCAAAGGAAAAAGTGAAATCAAAAATCAGTCTGCTTTTTACTGTTTTAAGTCTCTCTCTTTATTTCGGCGCATTTTCTCCCGCCGAAGCGCAAACAAATACACCTCGCAATCAACAAACAACTGCTGCGGCGACAAACGCGCCCGCGCCTGAAATCAATTTTACGGTCGGAATGTCAAAACCTTGGACGCATCTTCTGGAAGTCGAAATGCGTCTGCGGGGAAATCTCGGATCGCAAACCGAAATCATGATGCCCGTCTGGACGCCCGGCTCATATCTCGTCCGTGAATACGCGCGTCACGTAATGGATTTTGCGGCGAAAAATGCGGGCGGGGCGAATCTCGCCTGGGACAAAACCAACAAAAACACTTGGCAGATTCAAACCGGCGGCGCGAATGAAATCGTCGTTTCTTATAAAGTTTACGCCAATGAACTGACGGTTCGGACAAATGAATTAAACGACGAACACGCATTTTTTACGCCCGCCGCGCTGTTGATGCACCCGAAGGGACAAATCAACGCGCCTTCGACGGTGCGGGTTGTGCCTTACAAAAACTGGAAAGTCGCCACCGGCTTGCCGCAAACCGCGCCGAACACTTTTCGCGCCGAAAATTTCGACATTTTGTACGATTCGCCGTTTGAGATCGCAGATTTTAAAGAGTTTTCGTTTACGTCGCTCGGCAAACCGCACCGCTTTGTAATTGACGGCGAAGGCAATTACGATATGGCTCGTTTGCAGCGCGATGTGACGAAAATCGTTGAAACCTCAGCCGCAATTTTCGGCAACGAAGCGCCGTATGAAAATTATCTTTTTATTACCAATACACGGGGCGGCGGCGGGCTTGAGCATTTAAATTCTACCGCGCTGCAATTTTCTCGTTTCGGTTTTATCGGTCCGCGTTACAACGGTTATTTGGGGCTTGTCGCGCACGAGTTTTTTCATCTCTGGAACGTCAAACGGATTCGCCCCGACTCGCTCGGACCTTTTGATTATTCAAACGAAAATTACACCAAACTGCTGTGGGTCGCCGAAGGCGGAACGGATTATTACGCGAGCCTGATTATGCGCCGCGCCGGTTTTGTGACCGACCAGCAATTTTTAGGCGAAAAAGCCGCCGGAATCGCCGCTTTGCAGGATCGCCCCGGACGTTTCCAAACGAGCGTCGAAGAAGCGAGCTTTGATGCCTGGATTAAAAATTACCGTCCCGATGAAAACTCGATCAACCGCGAGATTTCTTATTACGACAAAGGCGACATCGTAATGATGATGCTCGATCTGGAAATCCGCCGCTCGTCGGGCGGCGCAAAATCAATGGACGACGTGATGCGCTTTCTGAACACCGAATTCGCCAAAAAGAACCGCAATTACTCGCCGCAGGATTTTCAGCGAATCGCCGAACAACACGCCGGAAAAAGCCTCGACGATTTTTTCCGCAGATACGTGCGCGGACGCGAGGAAATTGATTACAACTCAATTTTCCAGTCGTTTGGAATTCGTCTTGAAACAGCCGTTCCGAACGCCAAACCGCAAGCAACTCTGGGCGCTAATCTCACACAAACGGGCGAGCGTTTGACCGTTTCCGCAATTCCCGTCGGAACTCCGGCTTACGAGCAGGGTTTGAACACCAGCGACCAAATCATTGCAATTGACGGCATTCGCGCCACGCAGCAATTTTTAAACAGTTATCTCGCCGAGAAAAAGCCGGGCGATAAAATCAAATTAACTGTTTTTCGATTCGACGATTTGCGCGAAATCGAAATCACGCTCGGCAGCGAAGCGCCCGAACAATTCCGTTTTGTCGCTGTGCCGAATCCGACCGGCGAACAAAGACGTTTGTATCAAGGCTGGCTTGGCGCGGAGCTGAAATAAAGGATGAAGTAGGAACGATGAATGATGAATGATTTGTTCCGCATTCATCATTCATCGTTCCTCATTAACAAATGGCTTTACCGCAGGAGAAACTATTATTTTCGCCCGAACAATATCTCGAATTCGAGCGCGAAGCCGAAGAGCGAAGCGAATATTACGACGGCTATATCGTCAAAATGGCTGGCGAAAGTTTGTCGCACAGCCGCATTTGTGTGAATCTGGCAGGCGAAATGAGAAACCTTTTGCGCGGAAAACCGTGCGAAGCGTTGTCGCCGAATATGAAAGTCCGCAGTGAGAACAAAGGAATGTTTGCTTACCCGGATTTAACGGTCGTCTGCGGCGAGCCGGTTTTTCACGACCGGCAGCGAGACGTTTTGCTTAATCCGCGCGTGATTTTTGAAGTGCTGTCACCTTCAACCGAAAAGTTTGATCGCGGAGCAAAATTTATGCGTTATCAATCAAAGCTGCCGTCGTTGTCGGACTACATTCTTGTTTCGCAAGACGTTCCCTTTGTCGAGCATTACGCCAGACAAACGGGCGGCTGGCTTTATGTTTCGATTTTTGGAACGGAAAACAGCTTGCTGATTGATTCGATTGACTGCACCATACGTTTGAGCGAAATTTACGAGCGCGTCGAATTTGACGAAAAGCAAATGAGCGATTTTCTGGATGATCTGGAGGACGAGGATTAAAAACAAATTCTTTAAAATGAATTTCAAAAGCCGAAAATTTATTCCGACTGTTTTGCTTTCAATAATTTTGGCGGCAGCGGCGTGCCAGCAGCCGGAGGCGACAAAACAAATTGTGCGCCCGTCATCTCTGCGCGATGTTCCGGCGCAGCGTTTGAGCTATCGTTACGAGCCGGACGTTCCTCCGCCGACGGACGCCGTGCAGATTAATCAGCAGCAAAAGCTGACGGCAATTCAAGCCGATTTCGATCAGAATCGCCCGCAAGACACGCTTTATAAAACCGTTCTCTCGCCCGACAAACAGCGCGTCCTGGCGATTTTCAATCGCGCGACCGACGAAAAGCAGGAATATCGAATGGATTTGTACGACGCGAGCGGAAAATTGATTCGCAAAATTACGCCCGAAGGCTTGTCGCTTGTTTTTCCCGATATAGCTTCGTGGTCGCCGAACAGCGAAACAGTCGCTTTTACCGGATCGCGCCGCGTTTCGACGCAGAGTCAGGAAATCGTCCAGGAAGCTCCGACACCGCCGTCGCTCGAAGATGAAAATCAAAACGCCGCGACGACTGATTCGCCCGCCGCAACAACGGCTTCGCCAGTGCCGAACGCGCCGGTTATGACGTTTCGCACCGAGCAGATTTATCTCGTCAACCGCGAAGGCGCGGATTTAAAACCGCTGACGCAAAAAGAAGGATTGATTTATTTTTATTTCGCGTGGTCACCCGACGGCGCGATGCTTGCCGCGCTTGCCGCCAAAGAAAACGAGTGGCAGGCGATGGAAACGCAAGCCGCGTCGCGCGGTGAATTACTCAGACCGCTCGGCAGACCAAGGCTTTTGGAAAAAAACGGGCGCGAGCGGCTTCTCGATGATAATTTATCTGACGTGCACCCGGTTTTTTCGCCCGATTCGTCGAAAGCGGCGATTGCTTACCGAACCGACGTGCGAATATATGACGCGGTGGGAAACCAACCAAGTTCGGCGGCAATTCCGCTGCAAGTCCAGCTTTTAACGTCGTCGCAGGCGTTCGACGACAAACAAAAGGGGCAAATCGCGCCCGCAAACAACGCTCCCGTGACGACTTTGCCGAGCGCGCAGCCGCCCGCGTCGTTTAATCCGATTGTCGCCTTGCGCTGGTCACAGGATGACGCGCTTTATTTGCAAACCGGCTACGTCAAAGATTTTGGCAGCGGCGAGCTGGTGCGCTCGTTTATGCGCTGGCACAAATTAAATTTAAGCCCTCAAGGCGCAGTTTTGAATTAAAATATGAGTATCGAGGCAGAAACGCGACCGTGAGGAAGTGTGTAAGCGTTCTGCACACTCCATGACGGTCGCGTTTCTGCCTTTTAATTATGATGGAATTTAAAAGCGTAGAAGAAATTTATGCCGCGCTCGACAAAATGCGAGGCAAAGTCCTTGATTCGGTTTCTGATTTGAGCGACGAGCAGGCGAATTTCCGTTCCAGCGAGGAAAAGTGGTCGGCGATTTTAATTGTCGAGCACCTGGCAAAAACCGAAGCGAATCTGGTGCGCGTGGTCGGCAAGCTTTTGGGAAAAGCCGAAGCTGAAAACCAGCCATCTGACGGAAAAATCAATCCGCCGGTTTCCTTTGCAGGACTAGCGGAAAGAGCGCGCACGGAGCGTTTTCAAGCGCCCGCAGTTATCGCACCAGAAGGCGCGGCGAGCGTTGCCGAATCTTTAGAACAATTGGCGCAATCGCGCGCCGCTCTGCTCGAAATGCGACCGCGCATCGAAGCGGTTGATTGTTCAAAAGTCGGATACCCGCATCCGGCTTTCGGGAAATTTAATCTGTATCAATGGCTCGCCTTTATCGGTATTCACGAATTGCGTCATCTGGCACAAATAGAAGATTTGCTAACCGCTCAAAGCCGACAAAAAGCGGAATAATCATCGAAAAATAAAAAGCGCGAAGAATATTTTTATTCTTCGCGCTTTTTATTTTCAGGGCAGTGTTCCAAATTTCAATAAATGCTCCCTGTTTTTATTTGGTTACTGCCGCTGAAATTCGGGCGAGCCGAGAACCAGACCTAAAATTTTAACGACTTCGGCGTTTCCGCTCGGCGGCAATAGCCGAACTTGATTTGCCTGATTTCGGCGTCCGCCGCCTTGCGGCATCGAAGCGTTTTCCATCATCGCGTCGTCCGCGTCTTTCGGAGCTTCGAGCTTTGGTTCGGGCAGCGGCTGACTGAGCTGTTTAAGCAGCGTTTGTTTTGTCGCGGGCGAAACTTCGTTGTGCAAAACTGCGGCGATAAAAGTTTCCAGAACTTTTTCTTTGTTGTCCGGGTCGCGCCCGACAAACTTGGTTAAATCAACGCGCGTTCCCGGAATTCGGTTTGCAGACAAAGCCAAGCCGTAATTCAACCGTTCCAAAAGCGCGCCCGTGTTGACCCAATCTTCCGCCGTATCAGGATAGCCGGTCGGCGCTTGATAACCGTAAAGCGGCTCGCCCATTTTCGCCAGCATCGCTTGCAGCGCCGGACTCGCGTTCGTGTCTGCGTTGACGGCGCGCAAGGCGCTCGCTAAAACTTCAAACGGAGTTTTGATTTTCGCACGGTAATTTGCCGGCGCGAAAAATTCGGATGAATTAAACAGCGCGCGCAAAGTTGTTTTGATGTCGCCGTTTGATTTCTGGAAAGCGTCGGCGACTTGTGCGACCAATGCCTGGCTTGGATTATCCGAAACGAATTTGACAGCCAATTTGCGGGCGATAAATTTTGCGGTCGAAGGATGTTTGACCAGAATATCAATCACTTTTAATCCGTCTTCGATTCCGCCGCCCGCCGCAATTTTCTGCCCCAAAACGGTTTTCTCGCCTTTGTCGTGCGCTCGTTCGTTGAAATAAAACGTGCCGCTTTCGGCATCTTCGGGAAGCCCGGCAAGGCGCTGCATTCCGCGTCCCATTTTTTCGCCCGCTTCGCCCATCGTTTGAGCGGCGGCTCGGCGATAACCGCGCGGGTCAACAATCGTCCAGCCGGTAAAAGCGCGGGCGATTTCCTGAATATCTTTTTGGGTGTAGCCGCCGTCAACTCCGAGCGTGTGCAGCTCCATCAATTCGCGGGCGTAGTTTTCGTTGATTCCGCGTCTTTGTCTTTGCTGATTTTGCGCTCGCTGCTGTTGCTGCTTGATGCGCTGCTCGATTTCGGCATCGCTCGCATTAGGATATTGCTCGCGCAGGCGCTGCATCATTCGCGGCGGAATTTGCCCGCCGTTTCGCTCGATTCTTTCTAAGCGTCGGTTTGCTCGCGGATTTTGATTGTTGTTTTCGGCGACCGATTGAAAATTGTCTAGGAAAAATAACATTGCCGGGCTTTTCGCGGTGGCTGCGAGTAGCTCGCGGAAATTGCCGAGCGCATGCGGGCGAATCACCGCGCGGTCGTATTCTGGCAAAAACCAGCGCGTCGCGGCTTTTCCGGCGAAAACGTTGAAATGATTCGACCAGAAATCAACCATTTGCTCGTTTAACTGGCGCTCGCTGTAAACCGCGCGTAAAATCCGCGAAGCGTTTAACTGCTGCGTGATTTGCTGCGGGCGTCGCAAATCGTTTTCGCGGTAAATTTCGGCGATTCGCCGTTGATACTCGCGGCGTTCGTCTTCGGACAAATTTGCCGGATTCACTGGTTGAGCGTTCGGCTGCGCATCCGGTTTCATCGCCATTGCGCCGGTTTCGTTTTTCTTTTCTTTGCGGGCGGTTTTCAAATCGCCTTTTAATTGTTTGGCGTTGACGCCGCTTTCACGCGCGGCGATTTGTACAACGGCATTCGCATTCGGATATTTGGCGAAAAGCTCTGCGTTTGAAAGCCGTAAAACTTCGAGATTTTTTACTCTCGCTTCGGCAACGGAATCATTGATTTTTTCGGGTCCGAGCTGCTGTTCAATGTATTTTTCAAGCCCGATCTGGCGGACTTTTTCCACATCGCCCGGACGCGCCCCATAGCCCAAACGGTTGAGAACGTGAAGGATTTTTTGCTCTTCGGTTAATTTTTTGATTTCAACCGCCGACTTTTTTCCAGTCGGCTGATTCATTTTTTGCGCCGTTGCCGTGAAAGGCAGCGCAAACATCGCGGTCAGCGCGAGCGTCGCAAACGATTGACGAACGGTTTGATTGAGAAAATTTTTGCTTTTGGCAAATCTCATTTTGCTATCACCTCTAAAAAATATTATAAATGCTTTTTTCGGCAACCTTGGCGCCGCTGTTTGTTTAGACGCAGGCTGACGCGAAAAAGGCGAAAACAATTTGCGGCAAAGCGCAGAAAGCAACAATCGGCGCGGCTTTCAACATCTTAATCAGACAAGTCAAAACTTGGTTTTTCAAGCAAAAATTTTTAGACTGTTAACGCAAATCTTTCCTGTAATAAAAAGGACAAAAAATTATGTTTCGTATCCCTTTTTTGATTTTAGTTTTATGTTTTTCGGCAACATTTGCCGCGGCACAAGCTCCGACTTCGGCGACTACGGCTTTAACATCAGGCAATTCACAAACAAAGAGTTTTGCCGAATATTCGTTTGATTTGCCGAACGCGACCTGGCGCGTCATTTCAGCTAAAGACGAACCCGAAACCGAATTGGTTTACGGCGACCGCACGGACGGTTTTCTGGAAATTCGGAAAATTTCAATTGCGAGCAATGCGGCTCTAGCCGATGTAATTGACCGCGAGCAGAATCAAAAGCTCCAATTTCTGCCGAATTTCGTCAACGGCAAAGAAGAAACTTTTAAAGGAAATCTGAGCGGCAAGGTTGCCAACTACGAGTTCACACGTTCCGGCAATCCGATGATCGGGCGCGCATATTTTCTGCAAGCCGACGACAAGACCGTTTATGTTCTCCGTTTTACCGGCTCGCGCGATAAGCTCAGATTGATTCGCAACCAAACCGATTCAATCGCCCGCACTTTTAAATTGAAAAAGTAAAATGAACAAAATCCTCAAATTTTCCTTTCATTTTATAACCTTATTATCATTCGCGGGAATTGTTTTCGCTCAAAGCAAACCGCAAATGGAGTATGGCAAAACATCAGAGTTAAAAGGCTTAACGAAAATCTTTGTTTTTACGTACGGAGATGTAAAAAGTCACAAAAGAATTGTTGAAGCCATTAAAGAAGCAAAACTACCGGATGTTACATTTCTTGATAGTGAAATAGGCGCTGACATTGTCATTCTCTTTTCGGGAGAAGAAAAAAAATCATTTTCAGGCACCCTTACTCCGGCTCCCTTTAGTAAAAATTATCGGCGTTCGCGCGCTGTTTATAACGGGCAGCTTGCGGGTAACGGCGGAGTTTTCATTAATAGTGCAGACGGCAGATTACCCAGGCGATTAATGATTTTTGAAAGTACGCAGGATCAGGCGCTTGAGAAGAAGCCCGCAACCAAATTTGCCGTTGAATTTGTTAAAGCCTATAAAGAAGCAAATAACCTTAAGTGAAATGCGGGAATATCCCGAACACAATTTTAAAGTTTACTTCTATTGTCTCAAATTGCTTTTGGTAAGATTTTGGCTCCATGCGGGAGAATGTAACCGTTTTGCTTTTTATCAATGTGTGACAATGCCGTTTGTAGATCAGGCGCCGGAGTCAAACGCATTCGGCGAGAATCATTTTCCGGCAAACCGCAAACTAAAATTATCTTAAACCGTTCGGCTTTTTCGAGCAAAGACCACGCGGTCTGCCCGTTGACTTGAAATTTTGCGCACAAATTTTCGGCTAATTTCCGGGAATTTTCAGCCGCGAACCAATCGAGAAAATCGTTTCTTCCAAGCCCGTCGGGGCATTCGGCGAGCCAAACAATCGTCCCGCCGTCAGCGCAAGCGTGCGACGCCATTTCGAGAGCTTTGTGCGCCTGAATCAAGTTTAAATCTAAAGGTGCGCCGCCCGCGCTGACAACAACGAGCGGGCGTTTTTCAGCAATTTCAATCGAAAATTTTTCGGCGTAAAATTCGCAGGCTCGCTCATGAGCGCTTTTCCAGTTTCCGGCAAAAACTCGCGCCGCATTTCCGACTTCGTCAACAATCGTGTTAATGGCAAAAGCCGGATTGATTTTTTCGACAATTTCTAGAAATTCTTCGTGAACCGGATTTCCCGCCAGCCGCCCGACCTCGACGCCGGCGCGTCTTGTTTTTTGTTCGCAATCAAAAATCAATTGATGAGTTGCGTTGACGGTTTTTTCCGAAGCCAAACCGGGACAAATCAATTTTCGCCCGCCGCCGAAACCGGCGAAATAATGAAAATTGACGCCGCCGACGAGTATGATTTTGTCGTGCTCCGCGAGCGAGCGGTTTAGCTCAATCGGAATTGCGCGTTTCGTTTCGCCAAAATCAACAAACTGATTTGATTCGAGTCCGGCGAGCCGCATCAAATCTCGCGCGTTGTGTTCAATTGTGCGAATCCGCTGCGTGATAAACGGCGTAATCAGCTCGCGTTTTTCTTCTTCTGTAACCGGGCGATGAATTCCGACGGCGAAAATAATACGAATGTCGAACGGCGCTACGCCGTTGGCAATCAATCGCCGCACGAGCAAATTAACAATCTGCCCGCTTGCTGCTTTTCTAGTTGCGTCCGGCACGACGATTAAAACCGAATCGCCCGCTTCGACCGTTGTTTCCAGTGTTTCGGAGTCAATCGGATCGTCAAACGCGGCGTTAATTTCGACATCGGAAAGCGCGGCGAGATTTGTTTCTTTCGCCAAAATCTTAAACTGCTCTTCGTCATAATCAAACGAAATTTCTGATTTTCCGTATGCTAAATTAACTGTCGCCATTTCAATAAAAATTTAACCGCCGAGACGCGGAGACGCAGAGAAAGTTAAAGAAAATAAGAGAAACAATTCTTTTTATCTCTTTTGTTTTAAACTCTGCGTCGCCGCGTCTCGGCGGTTCAAATAAACTTTACTTAGTTTCCATCCAGCTATTGCCGATTCCGGTTTCCACCACGAGCGGCACGTCCAGATTCGCGGCGGTTTCCATCGCTTGTTTGGCGATTGCGGCGGCGCGTTCGGCTTCGGGTTCGGGCGCTTCGAGCAGTAATTCGTCATGAACCTGCATAATTATTTTTGCCCGCAGATTTTCGCGTTTCAGAGCTTCCTCAACCTTGAGCATTGCGAGTTTGACAATATCGCTCGCTAAACCTTGAATCGGCATATTGATGGCTTCGCGTTCGGCGCGCAAACGGACGTTGTGATTTCGGTCGGCGATGCCGGGAATCGGGCGGCGACGACCGAAAAACGAAGCGACAAAGCCTTGCTCACGAGCCGTTTCAGGCGTTTCTTCCATATAGCGGCGGACGCCTTTGTAAGTTTCGTAATAATCCCCAATCGCTTTTTTCGCTTCTTTCAGGCTCAAGCCCGTTCGCGCCGACAAACCGTAAGGCTCGACTGCGTAAGCGATAGCGAAATTGACGATTTTCGATAAGCGGCGTTTTTCTTTCAAATCCGCGTCACTTTTCGCACCGAAAACCAAACGGGCGGTTTGCGAGTGAATGTCCTCGCCGTTTTTAAATGCTGCGCTCATTACTTCGTCTTTCGTAACGTGCGCCAACAATCTCAATTCAAGCTGCGAATAATCGGCGGAAATCAGGCAATTTCCTTTTTCCGGTACAAACGCGCGGCGGATTTTCTGTCCCAATTCGGTGCGAATCGGAATGTTTTGCAGATTCGGATTCGAGCTTGAAAGTCTGCCGGTTGCGGTGACAGCCTGGTTTAATTGCCCGTGAATTCGACCGTCAGCGCCAACGAGCAGCGGCAAAGCGTCGGTATAAGTAGCGCGCAGCTTTTCAAATTCGCGGTATTCGAGAATTAAGCGCGGCAATTCGTAAGTCTCCGCCAATTCGGTCAAAACGTCGCGGCTCGTCGAGATTTGCCCGGTCGCCGTTTTCTTGCCTTTGCCGATATTTAATTCCTGCAAAACTTCACCGACTTGTTTCGGCGAATTGATTTTAAATTCGTGTCCGGCAAGCTCGTAAATTCTCGCGGTAAGTTTTTCGATTTCGACGACGAAAGCCGTCGAAAGGTCGCGCAGAACGTCAACGTCAACTTTCATCCCGACCATTTCGATGCGATGCAGCAGCGGCGCGAGCGGCAATTCCATTGTTTCGTAAACGATGTCCAAACCGTTTTCCTCCACACGGTTTCGCAAAACGGGCGCGACGCGGGCGGTAAAATCCGCGATTTCGGCAAGACGGAATTGTTTTTCGTCCCAATTTTCCGGGATTTCCAACGCGCTTTCCGCGCCGACGGCTTCGCGCGCCAGATTGATTAATTCATAGCGATTTCGCGTCGGGTCGAGCAGATAAGCGGCGAGCAGAGTGTCTTCCGTGACGCCTTCAAGCTCAATTCGGTCGCGCGCCAGAATCGCGGTCGCGCGTTTGATGTCATGAACGAATTTTTGCAGAAAGCCGTTTGAAAGCGTGTCACGCAGAGGCGCAAGCGCGGCTTCGCGTCCTTCTTCAAAATTTTCGAGATCAATCAAATGAGAAACTCCGGCGGCGGTAGCAATCGCAACGGCGGTCGGCGCGGTTTCGTTGTAAGAACCGAATTGTTCGCCCGCGCCAGCCGGAGTCGCGCCGTCAACGGCGAGACCGAAATAATCGGTTTCCCACAATTTGCGAACAAGCGCATCCAATTCGGCGCGATTTTTAATGATTTTGTAATTTTGCCGGACGTTTGACGCGGCGAAAACGTCCGAAGCGATCGCGGCGTCGGCAAATTCGCGCGTTAGGGATTGAAATTCCAATTCGCGGAACAATTTGTAGGCTTCGGCGCGGTTCGGCGGGCGAAATTTCAGTTGATCCAAATCAAGCTCGACTGGCGCGTTTAGATGAACGGTCGCCAATTCGACCGATTGGCGGATAATCGCCTGATTGTTTTTTAAAGATTCGCGATAAGTTTTATGCTTTACCTCGTCGGCGTGGGCGAGGACGTTTTCGACCGAGCCGAATTGCTGAATCAAAGTTGTTGCGCCTTTTTCGCCGATTCCGGGCGCGCCCGGAATATTGTCAACGTTATCGCCCATTAAACCGAGCAAATCAATAATTTGTTTCGGCTCGTTTATTCCGAATTTGTTTCGCACCCATTCTTCGTCGCACCACTCAATCGGCGGCACGGGCACTTTTCGTTTAACGACCTGCGAATTGTGCCGCATACAAACAATGTGCGGGTCTTTGACGAGCTGGCACAAATCTTTGTCGTTTGAAACGATCACCGCCTGCATTCCTTTGTCGGCGATTTTTAAGGCGAGCGTGCCGATTACGTCGTCGGCTTCAAAACCCGAAGACTGCAAAATCGGAATGTTGAAAACCTCGCAGACGCGGATGATAAACGGAATCTGGACGCCGAAATCGTCGGGCGGAGCGACGCGATTGGCTTTGTAATCGGCGTAAGCGTCGTGGCGAAAAGTTTTTTCCTGCGACTCGAAAACGGCGGCGATGTAATCGGGTTTTTCGTCGAGCAGCTTTCGCAAAATGTTTGTGAAAACAAAGACGGCTTGCGTAGGAATTCCGGTGCTGGTTCGCAAAGTGTCCGTTCGATTGCCCATCGGCGCGAAAAACGCGCGGAAAATATGCGACATCGCGTCAATCAAAAATACGCGCGGCATTTTTGGAGTAGTTTGTTCGTTTGTCATTACGCCGAACATCATAAAAAATGCGCGCCGTTGTGACAAGCAGTATTATTTAAAAACGAAGAAAGCCGCGTTTTTATAAAAACGCGGCTTTTCGGTTTTGAAATTGCGATTGAATCATCTTCAACCGCTGTTTTGTCATTAAATTAGTAACGGCGATAAATGCGACCGTTGTAATAATAATAGCGGCTGTTGTTACGATTCGTGCTGCGGCGGTTGTAATAACCGTTGTTACGATAGACGCGGTTGTTGTAATAACCGTTGGCGCGACCATACGGCGGACGAGTGTAAATTCTGTAGTTTTGGTTGTAGCCGCGATTATCCCGGCGGTCTTGTCTATATTCGCGTCTGGCTTCGCGCACTTCGTTTCGATATTCGCGGCGCGCCGAACGACGGCTATCGCCGTCTCGAATGTCGTCTCTGTATTCTCTGCGAGCTTCGCGCACTTCATTTCTGTATTCTCTGCGCGCTTCGCGGTTTCTGCCTTGAGCCATCGCGTCATCCGCGCTTGACACTAAAAAACCAAAGGCAATTGCCATAAATGTAATTTTTGCGAGCTTTCTCATGAGTTCTGTTCCCTTTCCAAACAATCTTAATTTTTTGCCTCCGTTTTCATTTGGCAACAATAATCGTGCCGCTCGCTCAGGGAAATTTAAATTGAAACCGGATTTTCGGCGTGTTGAGCTTCCTCAAGTTCTTTTCTTTTCAAACCTTCGCGCCCGTCGTAAGCGATAAATTTTGGCAGCAAAACGCTGAGAACGACTGTTCCCAAAACACAAAGAACGCCGCCCGAAACGACGGAAGTCCGAACGCTGAACAAGCTCGCAGCGAGTCCGGCTTCAACATTTCCGAGATGCGGTCCGGTCAAATAGCTGATCATTTCTATTCCGGCAAGCCGCCCGCGTAACCGATTTGGGATGGTTTGATTCCATATCGTTGAGCGAAAAATGCCGCTGACCATATCGAACGCTCCAGCGAGCGCGAGGAAAAATAATGCGAGCCAGAGATTTTCCGCCAAGCCGAAACCAATAATCGCCGCGCCCCACAAAGCCGCCGCAATCGCTACCATCAAACCGTGACGATTGACGCGGCGCGTCCAGCCGGAAGTGAGCGTAACCAGTAAAGCGCCCGCCGGAACTGCCGAATAAAAAAGCCCGATTGACGCCGTAGCGTTTAATTTCGCGGCAATCGCCGGAAAAAGCGCGATGGGCATCCCGAAAAACATCGCGTTGATGTCAATCAGATAAGTTCCCAAAAGCTCCTGCCGCGAAAAGGCGTAGCGAATGCCTTCGACGATTGTTTTGAGAGAAGGGCGTTCGGCATTTTCCGGCGCGGGAACTGCACTAATCAGCCAGACCGCCGCGAGCGAAGCGACGAACGTAACCAAATCAATCGCATAAGTCGCCACCGCGCCGAATGTGCCGATCAAAATTCCACCGACCGCCGGACCCGCAATCGCAGTTGTCGTCCATCGCACGGCATTTAAAGCCGCGACCGAAGTTAACAGTTCAGGCGGCGTTATTTTTTGAATCAGGGCTTCAAACGAAGGGCGCTGCAAAGCCGCAAAACCCGCGTGCAAAGCCGCACAGAGAAACAAAATCCAGATTTTCGGTGTCGGCAAAAGCGCGTTAAAGAGCAAAAGAAGGGTGACGAGCGTCTGCCCGATTTCGGTCAGACGCAGCATCTTTCGGCGGTCAACTGCATCGGCGAGCGCGCCGCCGACAAACGCCAGCGTTGCTACCGGGACAAATTCGGCGATTCCCAGCAGCCCGACCATCAAAGACGATTCCGTCAACTGATACATCTGCACCGGAATCGCGACAAACGACATCATTGAACCGAACGCCGAAATCATCTGCCCGAAAAACAATAAACGATAATCGCGCGAGATTTTGAGCGGCGTCAGGTCAATCGTAAGATTACCGAGAATCCCGCCTTTCACCGCGCGGTCGGCTTCTTCATCAATGCCGTAATTTGCGTCGGGCGATTCCGACGAGTGCGGATTTTCGGACATAAAGTATTTTTACCACAGAAAATAGAGGCACAGAAAAAATTAAAATCTCTGTGCCTCTGTGTTTTCGGTGGTGAAATTTAACTATTAAAGCTGCTGCAATTCGGTCTGCGAAATACGCTCGCTCAAAACGCTTTCGCTTTCCTGCGCTGCGGCGAAAAACACTTCTTTGGCGGCGTCATCCGCCGTCATCATCCGCTCGCTTGGAACGCGCATCGAAATGTTGTCCCAGAACGAAGTATCAACTGCGCCGAAATGCATCAGGCGGAAACGAATTCCAAAACGCTTGTATTCGAGCGCGAGACATTTAGTCATTCCGGTCAGCGCGTATTTCGCGGCGCAATAAGCGGCGGCGCTTGCCATCGGCGCGCGACCTAAAATGCCGGGAATGACGACGACATTCCCCGATTTTTGTTCCTCCATCACGGGCAAAACCGCCTGCATCGCGTAAAATGCGCCGCGCGTATTGACATCAAACAGCCGGTCGAAATCCTGGCTCGTGGTTTCGTTAAACGGCTTCAACATTCCGATTCCGGCTGAATAAACGAGCGTGTCAATTCGCCCGAAACGCCATTTGGCTTGTTCGACGAGCTGTTCGACATCCGCTTTTATTGCTGCATCGGTCGGCAAAGCCAAAACTTCCGTATTGTTTTTGTGAGCGAGCTTATATTCAAGCTCGTAAAGCTCGGCTTCGTCGCGCGAAGCCAGCACCAGACTTGCGCCCGCTTTTGAAAAAAGCTCGGCGCAGCAACGCCCGATTCCGCGTCCTGCGCCGACAATCATCACAACTTTTCCTGTCAAATTCATAACCTAACCCCTTGCTCGTAAAATGAAAATTTAATCGCAGAATAGCTAATGTATTTATGAAACTCAATATTTTTATCCCAACCAAAATACGATTAAACACAAAAAGACGGATTGAAAAGATTCAAAACCAAATCAATCCGTCTTTTTAATTTTGTTGTAATGCGCGCTTCTATTTTTTCAGCAGCGGTATAAGTGATTTGTAAACCGTTTCGGTAATCCGCTTTGCGCCTTCGGCATTCGGATGAATGCCGTCCGTCTGATTTAAATTTTTGACGCCGCCGACGCCTTCGAGGAAAAACGGGAGAAACGCAACCGATTCTTCTTTCGCCAAATCGCGGAAAGCCGCTGCGTATTCGCGCATATAATCCATACCCAAAGAAGGCGGCGCAAGCATTCCGCATAAGAGAATTTTGACGTTTTTGGCTTTCGCGCGTTTGATTATTTCGCGCAGATTTTCTTTCATTTTGGCGACCGATTGACCGCGCAGCATATCGTTTGCGCCGAGTTCGAGAATCAGAATTTCGACGTTCGGCTGATTCAAAGCCCAATCAATTCGCTCCAAACCGCCCGCGCTCGTGTCGCCGGAAACTCCGGCATTGATGACTTCATAATCAAAGCCGCCGGCTTTTAATTTTTCCTGCAATAAAGACGGGTAGCTTTCCCTTTCGGTTAATCCCAAACCAATGGTCAGGCTGTCGCCGAAAGCAATTATTTTCGGCGCTTTCGCATTCGTCACGGTCGCGGGCGCAACTGCGTTGGCGTTCGTCATCGCCGTTTTGGGATTGCTCGCAGGCTGGACGACATCGCAAGCCGCCGCTAATAACAGCCCAAATAAAATCAAACCGAATAATGCAATTTGTTTTAACATCTTCCTAAAAACTCTCCTGAAAAATCCAATTTTTTTTGATGCAGTTTTCGCCGCCTTTTCTCGCCGCGCGTGAATTTAAGTTATTATTTTTGAGATTTATGATCGAACTTAAAAACGTGGAAAAAACCGTGCGGTCGGGCGACGAGGCATTGACGATTTTGCATTCGCTTTCGCTCGAAATACCCGACGGGCAATTTGTCTCAATCATTGGCGCTTCGGGGAGCGGCAAATCAACTCTTTTAGGGTTAATCGCCGGACTTGACGCTCCCTCGGCAGGACAAATTTTAATTGACGGCGCTGACATTACTCGTATGAACGAAGACGGGCTGGCAGCCTTGCGCGGCGAAAAAATCGGTTTCGTTTTTCAATCGTTTCATTTGATTCCCGCGCTAACCGCATTTGAAAACGTGCTGATTCCGATGGAAATCGCCGGACTGAAAAACGCCAAATTCCGCGCCTGGGAATTGCTCGAATCGGTTGAGCTAAAAAACCGCGCGACGCATTATCCTTCGCAATTATCCGGCGGCGAGCAGCAGCGCATTGCCATTGCCCGCGCTTTCGCCAACAACCCGAAAATTCTGCTCGCCGACGAACCAACCGGAAATCTCGATTCAAAGAACGGGCGACATATTTTCGATTTGATGACCGAGCTACACCGCACAAACGGCACAACGCTCGTTCTCGTCACGCACGACGAACAGCTTGCCGCCGAAGCGCAGCGAACGATTCGGCTCAGAGACGGCAGCGTCGTTGATGAATAGAAGGATTTCACCACAGAGAACACAGAGAAGTCACAGAGAGCAGACACAGAGTTTTTCTCCGTGTTTCTATGCTCCGCCTCCGTATTCACTGTGTTAAATCTTTTGTAAAAATGCGAAAAATTACAGTTCTGATTTGTTTTGTCTTATTTGCTTTTGCAGCTATCGCGCAAACACAAAAAGATTTTACGCGCTATGTAAATCCTTTCATCGGAACGGGCGCTCACGGACACACATTTCCCGGCGCGATTGTGCCTCACGGATTTGTTCAGCTTTCGCCTGATACACGAGGCGCAGACTGGGACGGCAGCGGCGGTTATCATTATTCCGATTCGATAATTTACGGCTTTTCGCACACGCATCTGAGCGGAACGGGAATTCCCGATTATTGTGACATTCTATTTATGCCGGTCATAGGCGATGAATCGTTACGAGCGCCGAAAATCGGAGAGAAAAACGAAAACGGATACGCTTCAAAATTCAGTCACGCAAACGAAAAAGCCGAACCCGGTTATTATTCAGTCAAACTCGATGACGACAATATTTTCGCCGAAATGACGGCTACTGCAAGAGCAGGCTTTCATCGTTACACTTTTCCAAAAACTAATGCGGCGAGAATTTTTCTCGATCTCAAATGGCGCGACGAAGTTTTGGATTCGGAAATTCGCATTGTCAACAATCAAACTGTCGAAGGTTTTCGCCGCTCGAAATCCTGGGCGAAAGATCAGATTGTTTATTTTGTCGCTGAATTTTCCAAACCCTTCACCGAGGCAATGATTGGTAATGGTTATTTCGGCACTAATTTCAAAAGCGGGAAAGGCAAAGATCTTAGCGCCGCGTTTCCGTTTCAAACCAAAGCGGGCGAACAAATTCTGCTCAAAGTCGGCATTTCGGCGGTTGATATTGAAGGGGCGCGCAAAAATTTAAAAGCCGAAATTCCAGATTGGAATTTCGACCGCGTCAGGCAAGATGCAAAACGCGCGTGGCAAAAAGAGCTTTCGACAATCGAGGTTTCGGGCGGCGCGGAAGCCGAATTAACCAATTTTTACACTGCGCTTTATCACACGAAAATTGCGCCGAATGTTTTTCAGGATGTTGACGGGCGTTATCGCGGTTTGGATAAAAAGATTCATCAATCAAATGGCTTTACGAATTACACCGTTTTTTCGCTCTGGGACACATTTCGCGCCGCTCATCCGCTTTACACGATTATTGACCAGCGACGAACAGTAGATTTTATCAACACTTTTCTCGCGCAATATGAGCAGGGCGGGCGTCTGCCTGTTTGGGAATTGGCGGCGAACGAAACCGACACGATGATCGGCTATCACGCCGTTTCGGCGATTGCCGATGCGATGGCGAAAGGCATCACAGGCTTTGATTACGAAAAGGCTTTTGCGGCGGCGAAACATTCCGCCGAGCTAAATCATTTTGGTCTCGAAGCCTATAAACGACGCGGCTATATCTCGATGGAAGACGAAAACGAATCGGTTTCCAAAACGCTCGAATACGCTTACAACGATTTTTGCATCGCGCAAATGGCTCGGATTTTGGGCAACAAAGACGATTACGAAAAATATATGCGCCGCGCCCGCTATTTTGAAAATCTTTTCGACGCCGAAACAGGTTTTATGCGTCCGCGACAAAACGGCGGTTTCGTCAAACCTTTCGAGCCGCAGGAAGTCACGTTTCATTTTACCGAAGCCAACAGTTGGCAATATTCGTTTTTCGCGCCGCACGACGTTTCGCGTTTGATCGAATTAAACGGCGGGCGCGAGCAATTCGTCAAAAAGCTCGATGAGCTTTTTACGACGCAGACAAAACTTTCCGGGCGCGAACAGCCCGACATTACGGGCTTAATCGGTCAATACGCTCACGGCAACGAGCCTTCGCACCACATCGCTTATCTTTACGATTATGCGGGCGAGCCTTGGAAAACTCAGTTTTATGTGCGGAAAATAATGGACGAGTTTTACAAACCGACGACCGACGGTTTAATCGGCAACGAAGATTGCGGACAAATGTCTGCGTGGTACGTTTTGAGCGCTTTGGGATTTTACCAAGTCAATCCGTCCGATCCGGTTTACGCTTTCGGAACGCCGCTTTTTAAAGAAGCCGGAATCAATCTCGAAAACGGCAAAACATTTACAATCAAAGCGCACGCCGTTTCCAAACAAAACATTTACATCAAATCCGCGCGCCTGAATGGAAAGCCGCACAACAAATCGTTTATCACGCACTACGAAATTATGCGCGGCGGAATTTTGGAATTTGAAATGACGAATGCGCCGTTAAAAACTGCGTTTCAAGAGCCGCCGGTTTCGGCAACCAAACAGGATTTCGCCGCCGTGCCGCTGATCGAAGCCGGCGAGAGAGTTTTCAAAGACAAAACCGAAATCAGGCTAAAATCCGTCACGCCTAAATCACGGATTTTTTTCACGATTGACGGCAGCGAGCCAAACGAAAAATCCGCGCAATATCAAAAACCGTTTACGACTGACCGAACCATAACCGTCAAAGCCGTCGCGGTGAATGAAAAAGACGAGAAAAGTTTGGCTGCCGAAGCCGTCATTCGCAAAAAACCGAACGATTGGACTGTTAAAATCTTTTCAAAATACAGCAGCCAATATACGGGCGGAGGCGACGAAGGCTTGATTGACGGCATTCGCGGCACGACGAACTTTGCAGCCGGAGCGTGGCAGGGTTATCAGGGACAAGATTTCGTCGCAGTCATTGATTTGCAGCGCGAAACCGAAATTAAAAGTCTCGGCGGCGGATTTTTGCAGGTCGCGCGCTCGTGGATTTGGATGCCGACACGCATCGAGTTTGAAGCGTCGAGCGACGGCATAAATTTCCGCCCGTTAACCGAGATAAAAACCGATGTTGCGACCGAAAATATGGAAAACATTGCGCGCGATTATCGAACCGAAATCGCTCCGACGCGAGCGCGTTTCATCCGCATCAAGGCTCGCAATTTAGGCAAAATTCCGGCTTGGCATCCTGGCGCGGGCGGCGACGCTTATATTTTTGCGGACGAGATTTTTATAAATTAGTTCGTTGATCGTTGTTCGTTGTTTTTCTCTTTTGAGAAGCGTTTGAAATTAAAACGCTAAGTCCGTTAAAAGCAATTTGCAACGAACAACGATCAACGAACAAATCAAATCACAATTTTTATCATGTCGTCTTCGACGACGACTTCGTAAGATTCAATCGAGCAGCCTTTTTTCGTAAAACATTCTCCGCTGGTCACGTCAAAACGCCAGTTGTGCAGCTCGCATTCGACGATGTGACCGTACAGACGCGAATCGGCGAGCGGCGCGGCTTTGTGAGGGCAGAAATTTTCAATCGCGTAAAATTTTCCGCCGACGTTAAAGAGCGCGACTTCCGCGCCGTCATTTAATTCGACCGTCGCTCCGCGTCCCGCAGGAAGCGCATCAACGCCGCCGACAGTCACTTTTTCCCCTTTGCGCTTCGGTTTGCGCGGATTGTCGTAACATTTTCCCATTTATGTTTTAGATTTTAGATTTTAGATTTTAGATTAGGCAAGAGGCGGCAAAACGAAAACAGTTTGAACACGCGCTGTCGAAAGTTTATATTCTAAATTGAAATGAAAACCGGCGGATCGGAAACAAGCGGTGAAAGGCTGCGCTGCCATTCGATTATGACGAGCAGCGTCAAATCGGCGACGCCGCAAATGACTTTGCACGAAGTCGCTCAAATGATGCGCGAAGGTGATATGGGCGCGGTGCCCGTTGTTGATGACGACGGCAAGCTCGTCGGAATCGTCACCGACCGCGATATTGTCGTGCGCGCGGTCGCCGACAAATTAGATTGGCAAACAGAGGTCTGCGACGTAATGACGACCGAAATGTTTTCGGTCAAGCCGGACGATTTCGTTTTTCAAGCGATTCGTCTGATGGGCGACAAGCAGATTCGGAGAATTCCGGTCGTTGATGATACTGGGAAACTCAAAGGCATTTTGTCGCTCGCCGACATTGCGCTCGAAATGGAAGACGAACGCGAAATCGCCGAAGCTCTCGAAGAAATTTCTTCGGGCGCGGGTTTTTGGCGTAAATCTTAATAAAGATTTTAAAGCGAAAGTTTTGTGAGAATGAATCGAAAATCCTGTTCCTGCTTCAAAATTATTTTTCCCCTCATTTTTGTTTTTTGTTTTGCGTCAGTATTTTCGGCTCAAGAACAAAATAAAGAGAAACAAGCGATTTTTACCGTTACGGTTGTGGATTCGAACGGAAAGCCGATAAGCGATTTGAAAAAAGAAAATTTTACGATTTACGACGAAAAAACGCCGCAGCCGATTTCATACTTTAAGAGCGGAGATGAACCTGCGAGCATCGGGATTCTGTTTGATACTTCCGGCTCGATTAAGAACGACCGAAACGACAACAATCCTCGTTTCAATATGGCTAGAGAAGGTTTATTAAGATTTATAAATGAGGCGAATCCAGCTAATGAATACTTTTTTGTTGCTTTTAACAAGAAACCGCAACTATTGCTTGATTTTACTCAAGACAAAGATGCCTTTTTCCAAACTTTAAAAAATCTTGATGCGGTAAAACTTAGAGGCAACACCGATTTTTACGGAACAGTTTATTTGGGAAATGAAAAACTATCCCAGTCTAAATATCAAAAGCGCGTTTTGCTCATTCTCAGCGACGGTTATGATAATGAATCGAATTATAAGTTGAACGAAGTAAAAGATGCTTTGAAGAAAAGTGATGTAACAATCTACGCGATAAGTATTGTTGAGAGCGACCTTAATGCCGATTTTTCTTTATCATCAGCTTTCGGTTATAGAATTTTGGGTGAAATAGCGGAAGTAACCGGCGGCGCAGCTTTTTACGTTAAAAGCTTTTCTGAGGTCAAGGAAGCTTTCAATTCGATTGCAAATCTGCTTCGCAGTCAATACAGAATTGGTTTTATCCCGGATAAAACTATGCCGCAGAAAGCAAAGGATAAATGGCGCGAATTAAAAATAACGGTTCAAGAACCAAAAAATACGTTGACCAACTCGAAAAAACATATTGTTATTGTTCGCAAAGGTTACTATTCAAACAGAATTAATAATTGATAAAAGGTATTCTTTAAGGATTGGAATATGGCTGAATCGGTAAATCGTTATTTTCAAATGTTGCCGCCGGGCTGGGCGCGGCAGACGAAACCTTCGGGGAGACTCTGGTATCCGGCGGCGGATGTTTATCAATCGCGTGAAGGTTGGATTGTCAAAGTCGAGCTGGCGGGCGTTTCGCTCGAAGACGTGGAAATTGATATTCAGGGCGACACGCTTTACATCGCCGGAACGCGGCGCGACGGCGATTGCGGTGATTGCGTTACTTATCATCAGCTTGAGATAACGTACAGCCGGTTTGAAAAAACGCTCAAATTTCCGCGCTCGATTGACGGCGCAAAGCTCGAATACAACTATCAGAACGGTTTGTTAATCATTCACCTGCGCAGCAGCGTCGGCGAGGAAAAGAGCGAAGCCGCCGCAAAATAATTTTTAAAGGGGTTTTATAATTTAATGGCTGAAGTAGATTTAAAAGATATTCCGGTTGGCGAGCGATTTGACATCGCCGTTTTGCCGCTACAGCAAACGACGCTTTTCCCCGAAACAATTATTCCTTTAACCGTCGGGCGTCCGCGCTCTGTCAAAGCGGTCGAAGCCTCGCTCGCTTCGGAAGAAAAACTGCTCGCCTGCATCACGATCAAAACCGAAGGCATCACCGGTCAGGAAGCCAAACCAACCGATCTTTACGAAATCGGAACGCTCGTCGCCGTCAAACGAATGATGCGCTCCGACGACAGCACTCTGCAATTAATCGTGCAGGGCGCAGAGCGCGTGCGCGTGGTTTCATGGAATCAGGAAGAGCCGTTTTTGCAGGCGAAAGTCGAAATTTTGCCGGATTTAACAATTAGAAATAACGATGAAGTCGAAGCCTTGAAACGCAACGTGCAGGGAATGATTCAACAGGCTTTAGCGCTCTTGCCGCAAGTTCCGCCGGAGATTCGGATGGCGGTCATGAACGCGAACGATCCGGTGCAGATTGCCTATTTTCTCGGTTCGGTGATGACTCTCGGCGTCGAGCACGAGCAGAAAATGCTCGAAGCCGATACGGTTGACGAGCTTTTGCAGCTTGCGCACGCCGCGCTCGCGCACGAGCTTGAGATTATGCAGATTCGCTCGAAGATTCAGACCGAAGCGCAGAGCGAAATGGACAAAGCGCAGCGCGATTACATTCTTCGCCAGCAATTAAAAGCGATTCAAAAAGAACTCGGCGAAGACGACGAAGGCGGCGAAAAAGCCGAAGCCGGACAATTGCGCGAACGTCTCGACACGGCGGATTTGCCCGAAGACGTTAGAAAAGAAGCCGAGCGCGAATTGCGCCGGATGGAAAAACTGCCGCAAGCCGCGCCGGATTATCACGTTATCAGAACGTATCTCGAATATATTCTGGAATTGCCGTGGAAAAAAGAATCCGAAGATAAATTGGATTTAAACGAAGCCAGAAAAATTCTCGACGAAGACCATTACGGTCTCGAAGACATCAAAGAACGCATTTTGGAATTTCTCGCGGTTATTAAATTAAAACCCGAAACGAAAAGCCCGATTTTGTGTTTCGTTGGACCGCCGGGAGTCGGCAAAACCAGTTTGGGGAAATCAATCGCTCGCGCTTTGGGAAGAGTTTTTGAAAGATTTTCGCTCGGCGGAATGCGCGACGAAGCCGAATTGCGCGGTCACAGAAGAACTTATATCGGAGCGATGCCGGGCAGAATCGTTCAATCTCTGCGGCGCGCGCAGGTCAAAAATCCCGTGATTATGCTCGACGAGATTGATAAACTCGGCAACGATTTTCGCGGCGATCCGGCTTCGGCTCTTCTGGAAATTTTAGACCCGCAGCAAAACAACGCTTTCCGCGATCATTACATTGATTTGCCGTTTGATTTGTCGAAAGTATTTTTTATCGCGACGGCAAACGATCTCGCGCCGATCAGCGCCCCGCTCCGCGACCGGATGGAGATTATTCAGCTTGCCGGTTATTCGGACGCGGAAAAGCTGAACATCGCCAAGCAATATCTCGTCGAACGACAAACCGGAGAAAACGGTTTAACTCCCGAACAATTTTCGATCACGGACGCGGCGCTCAATCTGTTAATTTCGCGTTACACGCGCGAGGCGGGCGTCCGACAGCTCGAACGCACAATCGGAAACGTGGTTCGCAAAGTCGCATTGCGAATTGCGACCGGCGAAATCCAACATCAAACGGTTGATGTCGGCGAAGTGCGTGAATACCTCGGCGCGCCCAGATTTTACCCGGAAGAAGCGCGCGCCGAATTGCCGGTCGGCGTGGCAACCGGAATGGCTTGGACGCAAATGGGCGGCGAAGTTCTTTTTATCGAAGCCACGCTGCTGCCGGGAAGCTCAGGTTTGAAAATGACCGGACAATTGGGACAAGTAATGCAGGAATCGGCGCAAGCGGCGCAAAGCTATCTCTGGTCGCACGCCGCCGAATTCGGCATTGACGCGAATCTGATTAAACAAAACGGCGTTCACGTCCACGTTCCCGCCGGCGGCATTCCGAAAGACGGTCCGAGCGCGGGCGTCACGATGGCTTCGGCTCTGGCGTCGCTTTATACGGGCAGAAAGGTGCGCAACGACACTTCAATGACGGGCGAAATTACGCTTTCCGGCTTGGTGTTTCCGGTCGGCGGAATTAAGGAAAAAATTTTGGCGGCACATCGCGCCGGAATCCGGCACATTATTTTGCCCGAACG
This sequence comes from Pyrinomonadaceae bacterium, assembly GCA_036388995.1. Lineage (GTDB taxonomy): Bacteria > Acidobacteriota > Blastocatellia > Pyrinomonadales > Pyrinomonadaceae > JALZCH01. The sequence continues at coordinate 30,747 of DASVQU010000017.1, forward strand.
CAACGAAGCCGACACCGAAGATATTCCCGAAGATGTGCGAAAAGAGCTTAATTTTACTTTTGCAAAGCACGTTTCCGATGTCTTAAACGCGGCTTTGGAATCGGAAGTGACGCAGCCCGCAATAATTCAAAATCTCGACGGCATTAATTCAAATGCCGCGCGCGGAAGCGACCAAAGCGGACTGATTGCCAAAAATAAATAAGGATTTTTAATGCCCGTCCAATTGTTTAGGATTTTGATTTTGCCGCCGCTCAATTTAAATCCCGTCGGGCTGCTGTTGACTTTCCCATTGAAAAAAATGTCACAAATTTGAAAAGCGCGGTGTTCTTTAGATGATTGACCGAAATTAAATTCTAAAAAACTGAGGATTCGTAAAGATGAGAAATATTTTTCAAGGCACGCCATATTTTCAAATTCTGGCATTTTTTGTTTTGTTCGTTTTCGTTTTATTCGCGGAAACAAACGAGGCTGGAGCTTTTAATAATTTAAACAGCGAGGAGACCGTTACCGCCCAACCGCAAATCACGGGCGAGTGGACGGCGGAATTCGGCAAATCTCGCCCGAAAAAACATGAAGCGGACGAACAGGATGAAATAGTTAAAAAAGATTCGCTTTATTTGAGCTTAAAACGCCGTACGGAACGTGGAGGAATGAGCAATTCCGGTTCGACGTACGACGTTTCGGATTTCCAGGGCTTGACGCGCGATCAAGTGATGGGCACTTCCAACGTCAATTTCAGTTTGCAGCGCGAAGCCGGAACGTTTCAGTTTGAAGGCAGCTTTAACGCCGGAAAAGGTTCGGGAACTTTTACCTTAGTGCCGAGCCAGAGCTTTTTAAGCGCAATGAACAGCCGCGGTTATGTTTTGAACGAAGAAAAACAATTTGCCTCGGCGATGCTCGACGTTCGAGTCAAAACGATTGACGATCTGAAAACCGCAGGTTTTCCGAATCTTTCGTTCGATGATGTTATCAAAGCTACGATTTTCAAGATCACGCCTGAATTTGCCAGCGAGATGGCTTCAATTGGATATAAAAATCTGGAATTGGACGATTTGGTCAAGGCTCGAATTTTCAAGATTGACGCTAAATTTGCCCGCGAAGTCAAAGAAATGGGATTCGGCGAAAATCAACCGATGGAAACTCTGGTCAAGATGCGTATCTTTAAAATCACGGCTGGCTTTTTACGGGAAATGAAAACTACGGGTTTAGAAAATTTAGACATCGAAGATTTGGTTCAACTTAAAATCTTCAAAATTGATTCTGCTTTTATTCAACGCGCCCAATCCGCGAGCAGCGCGAAATTAGACGTTGAAGATTTGGTTCGGATGAAGATTCACGGCAGAGTTGATTAATTTGGCTTAGAAAAATTGAAATCAAAAGGTCAGGTGATTTTCCTGACCTTTTTTATTGCCGTTTGATTTCCGCTTCCCGGTCAAGCAGAAAGAGCTTGAATTCCAATCTTAATCTTTCGAGCCGCGCAAACGTTTCCCCGCGTGTTTGTTCGAGAGCTTTTTCCCGATTTTTCAATTCGTTTAATTCTTCCGATTGCTCTTTTGCCAAAGTCAAAGCGGCGGCTCGGAGCGATTCGTTTGAATAAAGCGGTTTGCCGCCTTCGTCTCGCGCCGTGACAATATCAAGCGTCATCAACGCCTCCTTGCTGCCGATTTCTTCCCGAACCGTTTGCAGCTCCGCGCCAACGCGCGCGATTTCGATTTGCAGCTCTTCGATTTTTTGCGGATGTTCTCTCATTAAATTTGATTCCTTTTGTTCAATTGTACTATATCAAGACACAAAAAATGAACTTGCCGAAATTCCGCCGGAAAGGATATGTTATGCTGATTCAACAGTTTAATAATCAATTTTGAATAAAATAAAACTGGAACGCGCTTTGCGTTTTAGAATCAGGAGTTAGCCGAATTGATTTGATAACCGATTCGGCGTTAAAAAAAAGGAGTCGTTTTATGGCACTGGTAATTTGTCCCGAATGTAGAAACGAAGTTTCCGACCAGGCGGTCGCTTGTCCAAAATGCGGTCGCCCGTTTGAAGCCCCGACGATTGTAGTTCCGCCGCCGGTTGCGGCGCGCGAGCCTATTATTGTTACGGAAACGCCAAGGACTAAAAGTTTTCCGAATTGGATTTTTGTTCCGATTATCGTCATTTTGGCGGTAGTCGCGCTGTTTATGTTTTTGATGATGCGCGAAGACAGCGCCAATGAAAACGATAATCGCACACAGGTCAATGTGCGATTAAGAGAGAGCGAAACCGCATCGCGAACGCGCACCGTGACGAACGCCGGGGCGCAAACCGGAACAACCGAAACCACTACTACTACAACTGCGCCGGTCACACAAATGCCGGATTCGACCGTTTCGACCGTTCCGCAAACGGCTTATCCGAGCACCGGAACAACTTCGACATCAAACACGACT
>DASVQU010000018.1:0-20824 GCA_036388995.1 Pyrinomonadaceae bacterium
CAAAAAAAGCGGCGGAATATCAATCGTGCTTCCTGCAAGGTCAACACGAGTCGGTGCTGATGATTCGATAATCACAATAAAAGAATTAAGAATTTAAAACTTGGAATTAGAACTTCAAGCGATTGTTATTTCGGTTGAACTTTGATTTTATGACAGATGCAATCGAATAAACAATCCAAAAACGCTATTCGCTTTTTGCCTCTCGCGCTTTTGGCGGCGGCGCGGCGTTTTGTTCGTCATTATCGTGCGAATTATTATGACTGTGCGAGCCGATGTGCAGCTTTTCCTGCACTCTTTCGGAAATATCGTGCAAAGTGATGTGCGCGGCTTCTTCCAATTTATGAACAGTTTCCGGGCTGACCTGTTCGACTTTTTTAGCAAGCCAGAACCGCTCGAAAAGATAAAATCCGATGACTAAAGCGATGACGATGAAAAGCAGCGCCACTCCGACGTTATGAAATTCGCCGATTAAATTCATCACGACCGCGCCGAAAATATAACCGACACTGCTCGTCAATAAAACCCACAAAAAACAGCTAATCGAATCGTGGAGCAAAAATTTCCAGACCGGAACGCCGCTCGTTCCGTAAAAAATGCACCACGCGGCGCGGATGCCGTAGATGTATTTGGAAACGAAAATCGAAAGCGCGCCGAATTTTCGCTGCAAAGTCTCGATGCGCGGCGCGGCGCTCTGGTAATAGCTGAATTTATTGACGGTATTTTGAAAATATCTGCCGAGAAAATAACCGAACGAATCTCCGGCAATCGCACCTAATGTGCCGAAAAACAAAACCTGTAAATAGCTGAAAGGTCCGAACGAATTCGTTTTGGCGAGAATTCCGGCGAGCAAAAGCGTAATATCGCCTTCGACCGTGCAAAGCAGAAACACGGCGTAAATGCCGTAGGTTTCAACCAGATAATTAAAAAGCTGCTGAACGTCCATCGCGCAAAAGAAAATCGGTTGTTTGTCCGAAGCCAAACCAACCGCTAATAGTAGCGATTTCGGCGTAAAGTTTAAAGACACCGGAAGCGTAGAATCCGAAACAACAACGATTTATTTTACACCAAATCCGAATGTTTGACAGTATTCATCGCTGCGGCTAGAATTTGTGCCTATTTAGACAAAGTTTGGCAAGTGTTTCCCGGTAAATTAAATTTATGACTTCCGAATCGCTGGCGAATAAAAAACACATCGGCGTTGAGGCGAGCTTGAAAAATCTGCGGATTATGGTTTTGGACGACACGAGCGTCGTCAGCCGTTTGTCCATTCCGCTCGAAAGCGAAGGCGCGCTGCTTACGCAACTGGCGGCGGTTTTAAACGAATTAAAGCAAACCGCGGGCGAAATCGGCGGAGTCGGCGTCGCCGTTCCCGGTTTGGTTAACAGGCAAACGAATCGTGTGATTCTCTCGACGCAGATTCCGACTTTGCGGGAAACGGATTTTGCGGCTGATTTGCAGCAGCTAACCGGATTGCGAACGCGGCTGGAAAACGACGCCAACGCCGCAGCTTACGCCGAATTTCGACTCGGCGCGGGACGCGGCAGCAGCAGTATGTTTTTTGCCACGATTGGCGAAGGCATCGGCGGCTCTCTGATTATTAACGGGCAAATCTGGCGCGGCGCGGGCGGTTTTGCCGGCGAGTTCGGACATATTGCGATTGATGACGACGGGATTCGGCTTGAAGACGTGGCGTCGGCTGCCGGAATCGTCCGCCGCGTCAAAGAACGGCTTTATCACGACAGCACTTCGTCGCTTTCGCGGCGGCAGTTGGAACAAGCCGCCAGCGTTCACGATGTCGTTGATGCTGCGAAAAACGGCGACGATTTCGCGCAAATGATGCTGATTCGCACCGGGCGCTATATCGGAACGGCGATAGCAACGGTGATTAATTTATTAAACCCTGAGCGAATAGTCGTCGGCGGCGAAGTAATGGAAGTAGAGCGCGTAATTCTCGAATCAATCGTGCGGCGGGCGAACGAGCGCAGCTTTCGTCCGAGTCTCGAAACTACCGGAATTTATGCCGCCGAATTGAGCGCGGAAGCCGCCGCCCTCGGCGCGGCTTTGCTGTTAACAAATGATTTTTAGCGATTTTTTGGCGTATTTTTTTTATTGCGGTTTTAAAAAAATAATTGGTGCGGGTTGAAAAGCATAACGAAATCAATCTTTTCCGCAGCGGTATGAGCGAGCTTAATTATGCTTATCAGTAAATTTAATTTAGTGAAAACTTGCACATAAGCAGAAAAAATAGTAATTCTAGGGCAGCGTGAGATTCTGCTTTGAAATGCAAAACAAGCGATTTTTTAGAAAAAAAGCCTGTCACTCGAAATGTGTTTTTGATACATTGTTTCGAGAAAAATTTAAGGCTTAAAAGCGGAATTGTGTCGCAAGGCTGATTTAACCGAACTTTGCGGCTTGTCCGAAAACGCAAGAGGATTTTTGGGGTTATGGCTCAGATTTTTAATCGCAGCGCAAACACAATCGCCAAGGCGAGCATTGTCGGGCTGGTTATTTTAGGCGGGGTGATTTTTTACGGTATTACGGTTTTCGCCCGCTCTTCTTATATTACGGGCGTCTCGATTGACCGCCCGCAGCCGGTTCAGTTCAGCCACAAGCACCATACGGGCGACGACGGAATTGATTGCCGTTATTGTCATACTTCCGTTGAAACTTCAAATTCGGCTGGATTGCCGCCGACGCAAACTTGTATGAACTGTCACCAGCAAATCTGGTCTGACAGCCCATATCTGGCAATTGTCCGCGACAGCTATCGCGACAACAAGCCGATTCAATGGGAGCGCGTCCACGATCTGCCCGATTACGTTTATTTCAATCACTCGATTCACGTCGCCAAAGGCGTCGGCTGCTCGACTTGTCACGGGCAGATTGACGATATGCCAGCGGTGCATCAGGTCAACACGCTGCAAATGGAATGGTGTTTGTCGTGCCACCGCCAGCCGGAAAACTTTGTTCGACCGAAATCGGAGATTTACAACCACGACTGGATTGACGGCAGCACGACACTGGAACAGCGCGCGCAATTGAGCAAAGATTACAAGCTGCGCGCGCCCGATATGTTGACGTCTTGTTCGACGTGTCACAGGTAGTTTTAAAAATCTCAAATCTGAAATTTCAGATTTGAGATTTGTTTTAGATTTTAGATTTATAAAAAGGATTTTCTTTCAGGGAATAACTAAATGACCGGAAGGCATAGCGAAGATAGCAAGAAAAATTTTGCCTTGATGCGCGACCGCATTTTAGAGCAACAGGGCAAAAATTATTGGCGCAGTTTGGACGAATTTGTTGACGCGCCTGAATTTGAGGAATTTGTCAGCCGCGAGTTTCCGCAGCACGCCGAAACCTGGGAAGACCCGGTGAGCCGCCGCTCGTTTTTAAAACTGATGGGCGCGTCGCTCGCTCTCGCGGGTTTAAGCTCGGCGTGCGTAATCCAGCCGCCGGAAAAAGTCGTTCCCTGGGTTCGCCAGCCGGAAGAAATCGTTCCGGGCAAATCTCTGTTTTTCGCGACCGCGATGACTCTCGGCGGCGTCGCGGTCGGACTTTTGGCGAGATCGTACGACGGCAGACCGGTTAAAATCGAAGGCAATTCCGATCATCCGGGGAGCCTCGGCTCAACCGATAAATTCGCTCAAGCGTCGCTTTTGACGATGTACGACCCCGACCGCGCGCAGGATTTTCTTTTCCGCAACGCGCCGCGCTCGTGGGATAGATTCGTGGCGGAAATGCGGCAGATTATTGACCAGAACCGACCGAACGGCGGCGCCGGAATCCGCTTTTTGAGCGAAACTACGACCTCTCCGACTTTGATCAATCAATTCCGGCAAATATTGGCTGATTTGCCCAACGCTCGCTGGTATCAATACGACGCGCACAACAATGACAACGGCTTGGCGGGCGCTAAGATGGCTTTCGGCGAAAACGTTCACGCCGCTTACAATTTCGCCGCCGCCGACATCGTTCTTTCACTCGACTCGGATTTTCTGGATTCTTTTAACGTCCGCTACCCGCGCGATTTTTCCGATAGACGCCGCGTGACGCTCGACAAGAAAGATATGAACCGCCTGTATCAGGTCGAAACGACTCTGACCATTACGGGCGCGAAAGCCGATCATCGTTTGGCGATTAAGCCTTCGCAAATGGAAAATTTTGCGCGCGCTGTCGCCGCCGGTTTGGGTGTAGCAAACGCCGGAGGAAATGCGGGCGAGCACGCGGCTTGGATAACGCCGATGGTCGCTGATTTAAGAGCGCACGGCGGGCGGAGTCTGATTATCGCAGGCGATCATCAGCCGCCGATAATTCACGCTCTCGCTCACGCGATGAACGCCGCGCTCGGCAACATCGGCAAAACCGTGACTTTACACGAACCGATTGCCGCCAATACAGCCGGTGCGGATGCCCGAACGCAGATTGAAGGCTTGCGCGAATTAGTGCGCGACATTGACGCCGGCGCGGTTCAAACGCTTGTTATTTTGGGCGGAAATCCGATGTACGACACTCCGGCTGATTTGAAATTTACGCCGGAACGGATGGACAAAATTCAGATGCGCGCGCATCTGAGTCTTTACCGCAACGAGACTTCAAAATATTGTCACTGGAATCTCCCGCAAACGCATTATCTCGAAGAATGGAGCGACGCACGAGCTTTTGACGGCACCGCAACGCTCATTCAGCCGTTGGTTGCGCCGCTCTACGGCGGAAAATCGGTTCACGAGGTCGTGAATGTTTTCGCCCGTGAAAACTTTGATCGCAACGGATACGACATCGTTAAAGAATTCTGGCAAGGGCAGGGCTTGGGCGGAAGTCTGCGCCCGCTTGTTGCTACAACAACTGGCGGCGCAGCAACCGGAAATGCTCCGCGTCCAGCCGCCAGCCCTCAGGCTTCGCCCGCGACGCAGCAGAATACAAATCAAAATGGGGCGAATCGCGGTCAAAACGCGAATACAAACGCGAATGCCAATACGAATACAGGTGGAAACACAAATTCTGGCACGGGATTGACCAACGGGGGACAAGCAACGCCGCTAGCTAATACGAGCGGTCAAGGTCCGAGCCTCAATGCAACGACTTTGAGCAATTCCGGCAGCCCGGCGGGGCAGGCACAGGCAAACAACAATACGAGCGCGACAAATGCAGTGATTCCACCGGCGGCGCAAGGTTTTGAAAACGCCTGGCGCAAAGCGGTTCACGATGGATTTATTCCGAATACGACGGCTGCTCCGCGCAATGTCGCGCCGCGAACCGATTTTCTCGGTCAAACCGCCGGGCTTCAAGCCGGAAACGGAAACAACGTCGTCGAAGTCGTCGTGCTGCCGGATCCGAGCGTTTACGACGGGCGTTTTTCCAACAACGCCTGGCTGCAAGAGCTTCCGAAGCCGCTGACCAAATTGACTTGGGATAATGTTTTGCTCGTCAGCCCGCGCACGGCAGAGAGGCTCGGTTTAAATCAGGGACGCGGCAAATACGAAAACGACGCAGGAGCGGAAGAAGGAACTTCGTTTGTTTCGACCAGAGGCGGAAATCTTTTTGCGGATTTAGTGACTTTAAGAGTTAACGGTCAACAAATGAGCAAACCGCTTCCGGTTTGGGTTCAGCCGGGGCAGCCGGACGAGGTGGTGACAATTTTCACCGGCTACGGTCGAACCGACGCCGGAAGAATCGGCAGCGGAATCGGTTACAACGCTTACGAAGCGATTACTTCAAACTCGATGAGCTTCGGTTTGGGCGAAATTACCCGAACCGGCGAGCAGTACGAGCTTGCTTCGACGCAGACCCACTTTAATGCGGAAGGGCGCGACATTTTGCGCGTGCGTGAGCTGGAAGATTATCTCGCGCACCCGGAAGACGGTCACCAGCCGGACGTTTATCCGTTGTCAATGTATCCGAAATATGAATATCTCGGACACAAATGGGGAATGGCGATTGATATGAACGCTTGCGTCGGCTGCAACGCCTGCGTCGTCGCCTGCCAGGCTGAAAACAATATTCCAGTGGTCGGAAAACTACAGGTTCAACGCAGCCGCGAAATGCACTGGCTTCGGATTGACTCTTATTACGGCGGCGACCCGAACGATCCGGAAGGTCCGCATTTCCAGCCGATGCTTTGTCAGCATTGCGAACAAGCGCCGTGCGAGCCGGTTTGCCCGGTTCACGCGACGGTTCACGATTCCGAAGGGCTAAATGTGATGGTGTACAACCGCTGTATCGGAACTCGTTATTGTTCAAACAACTGCCCATACAAAGTACGTCGTTTCAACTTCCTGCTGTACCAGGATTGGGACACGCCGCAATACAAATTGATGCGAAATCCTGAAGTCACGGTTCGCAGCCGCGGCGTCATGGAAAAATGCACTTACTGCACGCAACGCATCGCTTTGGCGCGCATTGAAGCGCAGAAAGACGGCGGTCGGCAAGTGCGCGACGGCGAAGTCGTCACGGCTTGCCAATCGGTTTGCCCGACTGAAGCCATCATCTTCGGCGATTTAAACGACGAAACGAGCGCGGTTAATAAGTTAAAGAAAGAGCAGCGCAATTATCAGGTCTTGCACGAGTTGAATACTCAGCCGCGAACGACTTATCTGGCAGCTTTGAAAAACCAGAACAAAGCGATGCCGGATTACAGGGAACTGCCGCGCTTGAGCAAAGAACACGGCAAAGAACAGGAACGCGCACCGGTCGGAACCGAATCAGCGCCGGGTACGGGAAGCCACTAAGAAAGTACGGGGGAATTGGGGCGATAAGAGTTTATGCAAGATGTCGAGAAATTTGATCCGAGAACGGTTTTAGCGCCGCCGATGGTCGAAGGCAACGAAAACTTCGGCAGCGTAACAGACAAAATTGCCGGCATTTCGTTTCAGGACGCCAAAAAGACGCCCTGGTGGTGGATTATCGGTTTTGGCATTTCGTTTGTCCTCGCGCAATTGCTGTTGATGACCGTCACCTATCTGGTCTTTACCGGGATCGGAATTTGGGGAAACAACCAACCCGTTGGCTGGGCTTTCGATATTATCAACTTTGTCTGGTGGATCGGAATCGGGCACGCCGGAACGCTTATTTCGGCGATTCTGCTCTTAATGCGGCAGCAATGGCGCACCTCGATCAACCGTTTCGCCGAAGCAATGACGCTCTTTGCCGTCGCCTGCGCGGGTATGTTTCCGCTCCTGCACACGGGGCGTCCGTGGCTGGCTTACTGGATGCTGCCTTATCCGAACACGATGGGAATGTGGCCACAATTCAAAAGCCCGCTAATGTGGGACGTTTTTGCGGTTTCAACTTATCTGACCGTTTCGGCGGTGTTCTGGTTTGTAGGGCTGGTTCCCGATCTCGCCGCTTATCGCGACCGCTCTAAGAATCCGTGGATGAAGCGGCTTTTTGGTGCTCTGGCGTTGGGCTGGCGCGGTTCGGCGCGGCACTGGCATCGTTATGAAATCGCTTATCTGATTTTGGCGGGGCTTTCAACACCGCTAGTGCTCTCGGTTCACTCAATCGTTAGCTTCGACTTCGCTTATTCGCAAGTCCCCGGCTGGCACGCGACGATTTTCCCGCCGTATTTCGTCGCTGGTGCAATCTTTGCGGGTTTTGCGATGGTTTTAATTTTGATGATTCCGCTTCGTCGGCTTCACGGGCTGCAAAATCTGGTTACCGAAACCCACTTGATCAATATGGGCAAGGTGATGCTCGCCACCGGGATGATCGTCGTTTACGGTTATGCGATGGAAGCCTTTTTCGGTTGGTATTCGGCAAACGAATTCGAGGAATATATGATTCGAAACCGAATTTTGACCGGACCTTACTGGTGGAGCTATTGGCTTTTGATCTTATGCAACGGCGCTTCGATTCAGCTTTTGTGGTTTAAGCGTTTCCGGGAGAGCGAATTCTGGCTGTTTGTGATTTCGATTGTCGTCAGCATCGGAATGTGGCTCGAACGCTTTGTGATTATCGTGACGAGCTTAAACCGCGATTATTTGCCTTCGTCATGGGCGATGTATTCGCCTTCGCCGTTTGATTGGACGATGTTTCTCGGCACAATCGGATTTTTCTTTACTTTGATTTTCCTGTTTGTCCGATTTTTGCCGGTTATTTCGATTTTCGAGGTCAGAACTTTGCTGCCGCAGGCGAAAGTTCACGACACGCATAATCAGGAGCATACGGAAACGCGGACAATAGACCGCGTGGAAAGTTAAAGACCGAGTTGTTTTGTGGTTGGCGGAAGCTGTCGCCCGCGTTTGTAGAGATTTACGGCAACTCACCCATGCCGCTTCGGATGCCAGCGCAGCTTCAAGCCGACCGCCCGATGGAAAAAGATTATGGATGGAAGAAAAACTCTTTACGGCGTAATGGCAGAGTTTGATTCGCCGAGAGAAATCGTAGCGGCGGCACGCGCGGCGCGCGAAGCCGGGTTTACCAGAATGGACGCTTATTCGCCGTTTCCGATTCACGAAATGGACGATGCGCTCGGCATCAAACGCTCGATTTTGTCGTGGCTGATTCTTGCCGGAGGTATTCTCGGCGGAACCGCCGGATTCGGTTTGCTGTATTACACGCACGTGATTGATTATCCGCTCAACGTCGGCGGCAGACCTTTTATGGCTATTCCGATGTTTATTCCGATTACGTTTGAATGCATCGTTCTCGGAGCGGCGCTGACAGGAGTTTTCGGGATGTTTATTTTAAACGGTTTGCCGCAGCCGTATCATCCGGTTTTTAACGTGCCGCGATTTGCTCTGGCTTCGCGCGATAAGTTTTTTCTGGCAATCGAGTCGAGCGATCCTAAATTCGACCACGAAGAAACAACCGGGTTTTTGCAAAACTTAAACGCGCGGGAGGTTTTTGATGTTACCGAAGATGAAGACTAAACGTGCAGCTTTTCTCGCGCTGCTTTGCGTCGCGGTTTTAACGGCGGCGGGCTGCCGCTACGATATGCAGGACACGCCACGCTACGAATATTACGAGCGAAGCGAATTTTTCGCCAACGAGATGGCGTCGCGCCCGCTGATCGAAGGCACTGTTCCGCGCGGTTATCTGCGCGCCGATAAAGCTCTCTACACCGGCAAACGAGAAGGTGCCCCTGTTTCGCAGGAAACCATTTCCTCCGAAGGCGGAAGAAACGCGGCTACTCAAGGACAAACGCCGGAAAGAGCAGGTAATGCGGCAACTCCGGCAACTCCGGCAAATATGACCAATACGAACGCCGCTGCCGGTTTCTCCGCTGATCTCGTCACTGAATTTCCGCTGCCGGTAACAAAAGAATTGCTGGATCGCGGCGAAGAGCGTTACAGAGTTTTCTGCATCGTTTGTCACGGACCGAACGGCGAAGGAAACGGAATGGTCGTGCGTCGCGGCTACACGCGCCCGCCTTCGTATTACGAACAAAGATTGCGCGATGCGCCGGTCGGACATTTTTACGATGTGATTACCAACGGATTCGGCAGAATGAACGGTTACGCGGCGCAGGTTCCGGTGCAGGATCGCTGGGCGATTGCCGCTTATATTCGCGCTTTGCAAGCGACGAATCCGAACATCGCGCCGGGCGCAGCGCCGTCGCCCGCCGCCTCGCCGCAAACACGCGCTCAGCAGATGAATGTTGAAAAAAACGGAGGCGAGAACTAAACGAAAATGGACGTAAACAACGGAAATTTTAATCCCCCGGTTCAGGATTTATCCCGCATTCAAACGCTCGCGCTCGGCGTCGGCGTCGTCGGAATGATTGCCTTAATCGCAGGAGCTTTTCTGACAGATAACGTCGGCTCTGTTCTGCGCTCCTATTTGCTCGGCTACGTTTATTGGGCGGGTATCGGAATCGGCTGCGTCGGACTTCTGACTTTGCAGCATTTGACCGGCGGTTCGTGGGGCGTTGTGATTCGCCGGATTTTGGAAGCCGGAGCGAAAACCTGGTGGCTTCTGCTGATTCTTTTTATTCCGATTCTCGCTTTTGCGCCGCGACTTTACGAATGGGCGGCGTATCAGGCGGAAGGTCACGGCGGCGATAAAATTTTAGACCACAAAGCGCCTTATTTGAACGTCCCGTTTTTCGGGATTCGCACGCTCATTTATTTTGCGATCTGGGGCGGAATCACCTGGTTTTTAACGAAAAAGTCGCGCCAGCAGGACGAAACCGGTGAATGGACGATCAGCGTCCAAATCAACCGCTTTTCCGGTCCGGCGCTGATCGCTTTTGTGCTGGCGGTCACGTTTGCGTCGGTTGATTGGTGTATGTCGCTCGATCCGCACTGGTATTCGACGATTTACGGTCTGCTGTTTGTCATCGGTTGGGTGCTCGCTTGTCTGGCGTTTGTTATCGCGCTCTCGTTTTGGCTTTCAACCCGCGAGCCGATGAATCGCGTTTTGGGCGCGCCGCATTTTCACGATCTCGGCAAATTGATGCTGGCGCTGGTAATGGTTTGGACTTATTTTAATTTGTCCCAATTAATCATTATTTATTCGGGAAATCTGCCGGAAGAAACGCCCTGGTATTTGCGCCGGATGTCGGGCGGCTGGGAAATCGTCGGGCTGCTTTTGATTTTCTTTCATTTCGCATTTCCGTTTTTGCTCCTGCTCTCGCGAGATTTAAAACGTCACGCGCGATGGCTGGCGCTCGTCGCAATTTTTGTGATGGTGATGCGCGCTATTGATTTATTTTATCTGATCATCCCGAACCCGATGCCTGGACAGCACGAAGCCGGACACGCGGGCGAGCATTTTACAATTCACTGGACGGATTTCGCCGCTTTGCTCGGCATTGGCGGCTTATGGCTATTTTTCTTTATCTGGCAGCTCAAAAAACGTCCGCTGATGCCCGTGAATGATCCGTTTTTTGAAAACACAATCGCGCACGGAATAGAACACCATTGATGGAAAGGATGAAGGATGAAGGATGAAGGATGAATAACAAATCCTTTGGCTTCATCGAATAAAACAATGGCTATCAAAAGAAGAAGAAACGAAGAAGATAAACCGGACGGAATGATTCTCGACGAAAACGAGCATCTGCGTCGCGATTCTGGCGAAGAATTTAAAGACGCCTACGACCGCGCCGACCCATATGAAAAAGATCGGCTTGAGCTGCGCGGAATCATTTTCTTTCTCGCAGGCTTGGTGCTGCTGGTCGGCGTCACGTTCGTTTTGATGTACGCGCTGGAGCAGGGAATGGAATCGCAGGCTAAAGAGGAAGATCGAAGAAATACGTCGCCGATGGCATTGACCGAACAGGAAAAGGCTCAGGGACTAAATCTGCCGCCGGAACCGCGTCTGCAATCCGCGCCGGGTTTTAAAGTTGAAACCGAAACCGATGCCGAGCCTCACAATCTGGAATTGCGCGAGCCGCAAGCCGAATATCGCCTCCTGCTTAGAAGCTGGGAAAAAACCTGGAAAGAAGGTCGCAAAGACCCGAACACCGGGGCGGTGATTACTCTGCCGACAGAGGAAGCGAAACAAAAAGTTTTGCAGGAAAACCAGATTAAATCTCGCGCTCCCGAACAAGCGCAGCAGGCATTGCAGGACACGGTACAAATTCCGTCTTATTCGAGTTCCGGCAGAACAAACTGGAAGAGAGAGCAATAAGACAAATTTCAAATTTGAGATTTCGGATTTGAAATAGAGAGAAGTAAAAAATGAAGTTTTTGGCGAAATTTAGAAATGTTGGTCTGGCGGCTGTCGCAGTATTATTGGCTGTCACCTCGGCGTTCGCGCAGGGAGGCTCACAGCATTACAATTCGCCGCTTTACAGCCCGCGCACTTATGATCCGACGGTTCAGCAAACGCAATCGAGCGGTTTGCCGGAAGCTCTGCAAACGGTCGGAATCGAACAGCGTTTGAACGAACAGCTTCCGCTAGACACGAAATTTGTTGATGAAAACGGGAAAGCGGTCGCGCTCGGCGATTATTTTGGTAAAGGCAAGCCGGTTGTTCTGGCGCTCGTTTATTACGAATGCCCGATGTTATGCAATCAGGTTTTGACCGGATTATCGGGCGCTTTAAAAGGCGTTAATTTCGATGTCGGAAAAGAATTTGATGTCGTGGCGATCAGTTTCGATCCTCGCGACACGCCCGCAATTGCCAAAGCGAAAAAAGAAACTTATCTGGCGCATTATAACCGACCGGAAACGGCTGCGGGCTGGCATTTTTTGACCGGGACGCCCGAATCAATTAAACAAATCACCGAAGCCGTTGGTTTCAAATATCAGTGGGACGAAGCGACAAAACAATTCGCGCACGCGGGCGGAATTCAAATCGCCACGCCCGAAGGCAAGCTGGCGCGGTATTTTTACGGCATTGATTATGCGCCGAAAGATGTCAAATTCGGCGTGATGGAGGCTTCGAGCAGCAAGATCGGAAATCCGGTCGAGAAACTGATTTTGTATTGCTACCACTACAATCCGGCGAGCGGGAAATACGGTCTGGTGATTATGAATATTGTCCGGCTCGGCGGCATAGCGACGCTTCTCGGTTTGGCGGCGATGTTTTGGATGTTCCGCAGATATAACCGAAATAAAATGGGCGAAACGATATAAAACGTTTTGATAAATTTGTAATTATGAATTCCTGGATTCCATTTTTTCCCGAACAAGCCTCGACTTTCGCGTGGCAGGTTGACGGACTTTATTTTTATCTCGTCGCAATCACCGTGTTTTTTACGGTTTTGGTTGTCGGCGCGATTGTCTGGTTTTTCATCCGGTATCGAGAACGCGAAAAATACATTCATCCGAGCGAGATCGAAGGCTCGACCGTTTTGGAAGTCACCTGGTCAATCATTCCGTTTATCATCGTGATGACGATTTTCGTCGGCGGCGGCGTCATTTATTATAATCTTTACCGAATGCCGAGCGAGGCGATGGAGATTTACGTGGTCGGCAAACAATGGATGTGGAAATTTCAGCATCCGACCGGGCAGCGCGAAATCAACGAACTTCACATCCCGGTCGGTACGAAAGTCAAGCTGACGATGACGACCGAAGACGTTTTGCACGATCTTTCTTTCCCGGCTTTTCGCACAAAATCCGACGTTGTGCCGGGACGTTACACGGCGCTCTGGTTTGAAGCGACGAAGCCCGGTAAATATCGAATTTACTGCGCCGAATATTGCGGGATGAACCATTCGGGAATGGGCGGCTGGGTTTACGTGATGGAGCAACGCGATTTCGACAACTGGCTGAGCGGTAACGTTTCGGGGCAAACGCCCGCCGAAGCCGGAAAAGATTTGTTTGAAAATAAGCTCGCGTGCGCTTCGTGTCATGCGGCTGACGGCAGCGGCGGTCGCGGTCCTGCGCTGGTCGGTCTTTTCGGAAAGCCGGTCAGACTTGCGGGCGGACAAACGGTGAATGCCGATGAAGCGTATATCCGCGAATCAATCTTGAATCCGCAAGGGCAAATCGTCGAAGGCTATCAACCGATTATGCCCACATTTAAAGGGCAGGTAACCGAAGACCAGCTTGTTTCGCTGATTGCTTATATCAAATCAATCGCCGGACAGACTGGCGCGCCGAACAAATTGAACACGACTCCCGCGACCGCGCCGCAGCCCGATGCAAGCAGAAATTTTGATACAGACGGAAAAGCGGTCGAACCGATGGGAGGCAGATCGAACCCATAACAGGGAAGATAATTAGATTTATGCGAGAAGAAGCAATTGTAAACAGAGACATTGACCTGATGCCGAGAAAGCATTATTTAAATAACGGCTCGACCGTCGCTTCCTGGCTTTTAACCAAGGATCACAAACGGATTGCGATTCTTTACCTCATTTCCGTATCCGCCTTCTTTTTGCTGGGCGGAATATACGCATCTCTGATTCGCCTAGAGCTTTTAACGCCGCAGAGCGATTTGATGGAAGCGCACCTCTACAACCGTGTGTTTACGCATCACGGAATTATTATGGTGTTCTTTTTCCTGATTCCGGCGATTCCGGCGATTTTGGGGAACTTCCTGATTCCGATTATGATCGGCGCGAAAGACCTCGCATTTCCGCGAATCAATTTGCTGAGCTGGTACATTTATATAGTCGGCGGCGCATTTACGCTTTACGCATTGCTGGCGGGCGGCGTTGATACCGGCTGGACGTTTTATACGCCGTATTCGACGACATTTTCAAACACTTACGTGATGGCTGCCGGCATCGGAATTTTTATTAACGGTTTCTCGTCAATTTTAACCGGCTTAAATTTCCTGGTAACCGTTCACACGATGCGCGCTCCCGGAATGACCTGGTTCAGGCTGCCGCTTTTCGTCTGGTCGCATTATGCGACAAGCCTTGTGATGGTTTTGGGAACGCCGGTTATCGCTATCACGATTTTGCTGCTGGCTCTTGAAAGATTCGGCAGAGTCGGAATTTTCGACCCGGCTCTCGGCGGCGATCCGATTTTGTTCCAGCATCTTTTCTGGTTTTACTCGCACCCGGCGGTTTACATTATGATTCTGCCCGGGTTTGGAGTTATTTCGGAATTGATCGCCAATTTCTCGCGCAAGAAAATTTTCGGTTACGCTTTTGTCGCGTTTTCTTCGATTGCGATTGCCGTTTTCGGTTTTCTCGTCTGGGGACATCATATGTTCGCTTCGGGGCAATCAATTTACGCCGGACTCGTTTTCTCGTTTTTGACAATGGTTATCGCGGTTCCGTCGGCGATTAAGGTTTTTAACTGGACGGCGACGCTTTATCAAGGCTCGATTTCTTACGACACGCCGATGCTCTACGCTCTGTTTTTTATGGGGCTGTTTTTGATCGGCGGTTTGACGGGATTGTTTTTGGGCGCAATGGGATTGGACATCCATTTAACCGACACTTATTTCGTCGTCGCCCACTTCCATTACGTTATGGTCGGCGGTCAGGTGTTGGCTTATCTCGGCGGCTTACATTACTGGTTTCCGAAAATGTTCGGCAGAATGTATTCCGAATTCTGGAGCAAAATCTCGGCGATGATCGTATTCATCGGATTCAATTTAACTTTCTTCCCGCAATTTATTTTGGGATATTTGGGAATGCCGCGCCGTTATGCGGCTTACCCGGAAGAAATGCAGGTTTTAAATATTTTCTCAAGCGCCGGAGCTTCGATTTTGGCTATCGGTTTGGTTTTGCCGGCGATTTATCTGACTTACGCGTTATTTTTCGGCAAGATCGCGGGCGATAATCCATGGGTTTTGCCCGGACTCGAATGGCGCACCAGCTCGCCGCCGCCGACCGAGAATTTTGTCAGAACTCCAATCGTGACTTGGGAAGCATACGAATTCGGTGAAGAAAGCGGTTTGTACGAAGAAGGCGAGCGACGACGCAGATTGGAAGCACCTGAAAGGGTTTAAGATTGAAACGCTGAATTAGGAACGCTGAACGCGGAATTAAACAGTTCAGCGTTCCGCGTTCATAATTCATAATTTAAAAGAATGGCAACACGAGTTGAAGCAATAGACACGCATCAGGAACATCATCACGTTCCCGGATTGCAGCATCAGTTCGACGACATCGAACAGCAGAAGGAAGCCACGACAATCGGAATGTGGTTTTTCCTCGTGCAGGAAGTAATGTTTTTCGGCGGGCTGTTTATGGCGTATTTGCTTTATCGCTATAAATATCCGATGGCTTTCGCCGCGGGCAGTAATCACCTCGATTTGTGGCTGGGGTTTGCAAATACGCTCGTCCTGATTGCCAGCAGCTTGACGATGGCTCTGGCGGTTTGGTCGGCGCAGACCAGCAAAAAGCCGAAAGTTCAAGCTGGCTGGATTGTTCTGACGATGATCTTCGGAATGGTGTTTTTGGGCGTCAAAGCCGTCGAATACAATGATAAATACCAGCATCATCTGATCCCGTTTTCAAGAGATTTCAAATGGGAACCGAAGGGCGAAGAGCTAGTAGCTCAACAGCAAATGATTGAGCGGCACGCGAGCGAAGCCGAAAAATCTCTTTACGGGCGCGAGCAGGCGTTCGGAGATAAAGTGCGGATGTTTTTCTGGATTTATTTTGCAATGACCGGACTTCATGCGCTGCACATGGTTATCGGCATCGGCATTATGCTCTGGCTGCTGTGGACGGCTTTAAAAGGGCGCTACTCGGCTGAGTTCTACGGTCCGGTCGAGATTTGCGGTTTGTACTGGCACTTTGTCGATATTGTCTGGATTTTTCTTTTCCCGCTGCTTTATCTGCTCGGCAGGCACTTTATTGCAGGAGGAGGCGGACATTAAACAATTACGAATTTCAAATTACGAATTACGAATTATTAAAATTCCGACATTCGTAATTTGAAATTCGTAATTCGTAATTGATTTTATGGGTCAACAGGGATTGGTAGCTGAAAAATCAATAAATCACGGAGACGAAGCGCATTATCACGGCGAAGATCATCACGTAATGTCAATTCCGACTTATCTGATTATTTTCGGTATTTTGGTTGTCGGGACGATCTTGACGTGGTTTGTCGCGCAATTTGACCTGGATGAGTTTTTTATCGGCGCGAACACTCTTGTCGCTTTGCTGATTGCGGCTTTTAAAACGACGTGCGTTGTTTTATATTTTATGCACGTTCGTTACAGCGGCAAACTGGTCTGGCTGTGCGCGTTCGGCGCGATTATCTGGCTGTTGATTTTGTTTGCTTTTACGATGAGCGATTATTTGACGCGCGGGGCGGTTCCGGGAACTTACAGATAAGAAACGCGGTCGAAAGCAAACCTTTTTAATGACGCGGCACGTAAAATTTTACGTGCCGCGCTTCGTATTTTTGAAAAGAGGCATCAAATTGACAAGCCGGAAGCGGTTTGTTAGGTTGAGATTTTACCGACGGACGCCGGATAAAGGCTGATTTAAACGAGTAATGAGTATTCCTATACGGCGTTTCCGCCAAAAAATCTTATTTACAAAGTGCCTGATTTTCGTCGTCTTTGTCGCCGTTTTTGCGTCCGCCGGATGCAACGCTTTAAGTCCGAAAGTTGTTGATAAAAAAGCCGCCGTTTTGCTCTCGCCCGTTGAAACCGCCGATAAAGAGCGGCTTTTGGGAGAAATCAATCGTCTAGCGCAAGTTAAATCAATGCGCGGCAAAGTTGACGTTAAATTCGAGGACAATACTTTTGCCGAATCGGGAATCGCCGAAAAATACAAATCCGCCGACGGGCAAGTCATCGTTCAAGCGCCGAGCAATATTAATTTAAAAATTCAGATTCCGATTGTTGGAACCGACATTGTGCAGATGACTTCGGACGGCGATAAATTTCGCGTCGCGGTGATTTGCTGCGTTGACGAAAAATTTAAACGCTTTGTCGTCGGCACGAACGAAGCCGATTATACGCCGCTCGAAAAAAAGGCGCGGCAGCAGGTCGGCACCAGCAATGCGGAAAGGCGAGCGATCAGCGCGTTTTCAAGTCTTCGTCCGCAGCATTTTACCGATGCATTATTGATGCGTCCGGTCGAGACGGGCGAAAATTCCGCTTACACATTGAGCGAGATTTATCAGGACGAAGCCGATTCCGGCACGCGTTCAGCCGCCGGGCGCGTGATTCGCGGTTATTATTTGCTCGACGAGCTGAAAAAGAATGGAAACGGATTTAATGTCTCGCGCCGTTTCTGGTTTGACCGCGTGGGCGGAATCCGGCTAGCACGGCAGCAGGTTTTCAGCGACGGCGGCGCGCTCGTTTCGGATATTACTTACGGCGCGGAACAAAAGTTTGGCGAAACCGGCGCGCTCAGTATGCCCGTTCAGGTTCAGGTGACCAGACCGCAGGAGCGTTACAGCGTCAAATTAACTTATCAAACGCCGCAGGCGGTCGTTCTCGGGCGCAATTACGAAACGCCGATTTTTCAGTTGGAGAATACATGGGGATTGCCGGAATTCGACTTGGACAAACAACTACAGCAAGTTCAAACCAACGCGCAGTCATCGCTTTTTAAATGAACGCAGTCGCAACATCCGCTTCGACAATTTTGCTTGCCGACAATCTGACCAAAGTTTATCAGGTCGGAGCGGTAGAAACTCACGCTCTGCGCGGAGTCTCGCTCGACATAAAAAAAGGCGAGTTCGTCGCCATTATGGGACAATCGGGCTGCGGCAAATCAACGCTGCTGCATCTTTTGGGTGGGCTTTTGACGCCGACTTCCGGGAAAATTTCGATTGACGGCGCGGAATTAACCAATGTTTCCGACCGGCAGCGAACCGAGATTCGCCGCCAAAAAATCGGTTTCGTTTTCCAGCGATTTAATTTGTTTCCGACTTTGACGGCCGAAGGGAATCTGCGTCTGGCGGAAAAAATCCATGCCCGCAACGGCGGCGAAAATCCCGAAAGACGCCGCGAAATCTTGCGTCTCTTAAAGCTCGAAGATAGAATGCATCACAAACCGCTCGAATTATCCGGCGGCGAACAGCAGCGCGTCGCGCTGGCGCGGGCGATTGTGACGAGTCCGGCAATCGTTCTGGCGGACGAGCCGACGGGAAATCTCGACACGGAAAATTCGGAAATCGTGCTGAAAATGTTTCGAGAGCTAAACGAGCGCTATCAGCAAACAATCGTAATGATTACGCACAACCCGGAAGCCGCCGCCGCTTGTTCGAGAACAATCAAAATGCGCGACGGAAGAATTGTGAACTAAGAATGTAGAAGATAGAAGATAGAATGTAGAAGAAGAAGTTAATTCTATCTTCTATCTTCTACATTCTACATTCTATGAGCAACGCGAACGATGTGGTCGGCAATCAAAAACGTGATTTTATGGAACTACGGGCGAACAGCGTGGCAGTATGACGTTCTTTGCATTTTAATTTTAGCATTTATATTTTTAACGCCGAAAAGTTGGTTTGAAGGCAAACAGCGCCAACCGCTCGCCGCAGCCGCAGAGAGTTCAAAAATCACTCGTTTGATTGTCAGCTCCGAAGATTTTTCTTCCGATTTGGATGAAAATGCCAGATTACAGCGTGTCCGCGAATTGAGCGGAAACAAAGAAGCGGAAATTTTAAATTACCGGCAAAAATCTGACAAAAACGGGAAAACGATTTACGTAATCGAATTACGTTAGAGAGCATTTATGAAAAAAATAATTCAATATTTTGTTTTAACAGCAATTGCGGTTTTCGCTTTCGGCGCAACGAATCAGACAACGGCGCAAGATCAAGCCGTGATTCGTGAGCTTTACAACCGAATGGGCGAAAATCAAAAGACTTTGAAGTCTTTGAGATCGAAAGTGCGAATGGAGCGTTACAATTCGCAGTTGAAGGAGGTCGAAACCGCGCAGGACGGAACGGTTTTGTATATTCCGGCAAAGGGCAAGAACGCCAACGTCCGCATTGATTGGACTTATCCGCAGCAGGAAACTTTGTCGGTCGTCAACGGCAAATATCTGCTTTATCGCCCGCGTCTCGAACAGGTTATCGAAGGCAAAACTTCGGAAGTGCAGAAGAAAGACGCCGGCAGCGGTTTGCAGTTTATCAATATGTCGCCGCAGGAATTGAAACAGAATTTCGACGCCAAATGGCTCGGTTCGGAATTGATTGCGAAGGGCACGATTTCGGCTTATAAATTAAAATTAACGCCGAAAAAACCGATGCAATATTCTTACGCCGAAGTTTGGGTGACGCCCGAAGGAATGCCGACGCAGGTTAAGATGTATGAGAAAAACGGCGATTGGACGAACATTTTGCTCTACACTCTGGAGAAAAACGCTTCAATCAAACTTGACCAGCTCGGACTCAGCAATCTGCCGAAGAGCGTTAAGCGAGTTAAAGGTTAAAAATAAATAATTTTCCTGGAAAAAGGCTTTGGCTCGAAGCGTCAAAGCCTTTTTCTTTTTGCCGCAATTTGAAAAACATTGCCTGAAACCTTTATAATTGCGGCTTTATAACTAATCTCCCAATTGTTTTCCGAAGTAGAATGAGCAAAGCGAGTAAATTAAGCAGATTCGTGCGCGGAGTCAAACACACAACCCGCGCTTTTCTTTCGACACGCCACGTCGTTTTGGCGCACGTAGTTCCGATGCGCCGCTGCAATCTGGCTTGCACGTATTGCAACGAGTACGACAAAACGAGCGAACCCGTTCCGCTCGACGAAATGAAGCGGCGTTTTGACAAGCTCGCCGAGCTTGGCACGTCGGTCGTCACGATTTCCGGCGGCGAGCCGATGATGCATCCGCAAATCTTTGAAATTATCGCTTACATTCGCTCAAAAGGAATGATTGCCGGTCTAATTTCCAACGGCTATTATTTTCAGCCAGATAAAATCAAACGATTAAACGAAGCCGGACTCGATTATCTGCAAATCTCGATTGACAACGTTATACCGGATGAAGTTTCCAAAAAAAGCCTCAAAGTTTTGGACAAAAAGCTGCAAAATCTGAAAGAACACGCCAAATTTAAAATAAACATCAATTCGGTTTTAGGCAGCGGCGTCAAAAATCCCGAAGACGCTTTGACGATTGGCAAACGCGCCGTCGAGCTTGGCTTTTCTTCGACAGTCGGCGTCATTCACGATAACGACGGTTTATTAAAGCCTCTGGGCGAGCGCGAATCGGAAATTTATTGGGCGGTTAAAAATCTAGGCTCGCGCAGTTACGCGCGCTGGAATTGGTTTCAAAACGATCTGGTTGACGGCAAAGAATACAATTGGCGCTGCCGCGCCGGTTCGCGCTATCTCTACATTGATGAAACGGGAATGGTCAACTGGTGTTCGCAGCAGCGCGGAACGCCCGGAATTCCGCTCGCCGATTATACAATGCAGGATTTCGACCGCGAATACATCACCGAAAAATGGTGCGCGCCGACCTGCACGATTCAGTGCGTCCACCAGGTTGGATTGTTGGACGCCTGGCGCGATCCGCAAATCTCGCTTACCGATTACAACAATCGCAAGAAACGCG
>DASVQU010000019.1:0-9646 GCA_036388995.1 Pyrinomonadaceae bacterium
CCGCGCCGAATTTTTCGACGTTTTCTTTTGCTGCACCGGAACTGACGAAGATGAAATTGATTTTTTCGCCAAACTGTCTTTGCCAATCTTCAATGTCCGGCAGCAACGCCGCGCAAGGCTTGCAGCTTGGGCTGACGAAAAACAAGAGCGAAGGCTTGTCTGCTTTCAATAAATCTTTGCTCAAAAATTGTTTGCCATTTGCGCCCGGCAAAGAAAAAGCCGGGAGCAGCGCACCGACCGGAAGACCATCGGCTGGCGGTGTAGCGTCACCGCGCTCTACGATAGCTCCTGTTCCTTCGCCCAATTGGATCAACTCGATGTGCCGTTGCAAAACAATTTGCTGCGTTTGAATATTTTTGAGCTTAAAAGCGACAAACGCGAGCAAACCGATTGTTAAAACGCCGAAAATCAAATTCATTTTCTCCGCTGTATTTAAATCATCGAGCCACGCAAATGCGCTCGCGCCCGCAGTTTCGCGTCCCGCGAAAACCAGAAAACCCGCAATTGCGGCTAAAATCGAGTTTCTAATTAAAGTTGACCAGCCGACCGGCTCCGAATGAATTTGCCCAAAACAATGACAATCCGGCGTGTTTCCCCGCGCGAAATTGTAAGCGATGCCGCTGACAAAAACGAGCAGTAGCGCGAGCGCTGAAATCGCACCAAACCAAGCAGTTGCAAGCGGCAGCAGCAAAATTGCGGTGGCAATTTCCGCCAACGGCAGCAGAATGCTGAAAGGCTTTGCAACTGATTCGGGAACACCGAAATCAACAATCGCTTTTTCGCTGCCTGCGCGGTCAAAGAGCTTGGCAATTCCGGCAACTGCGAAAACAGCGGCGAGAATCAATCTTGCAACCAACAAAACTATTTCCACAATTTTTAACCGCCGAGATGCATAGACGCCGAGAAAACAAAATTAAACTCTTTATTTTTTTTTCTCTTTAACTTCTCTCTGCGTCTCTGCGTCTCGGCGGTGAAAACTTACTTTTTATTACGCATTTTGTGACGCTCAACTAATTTAATCGGAGTTCCGAAAAATTCAAACTCCTCGCGCAGACGGTTTTCCAGATAGCGCGTGTAAGAAAAATGCAGTCCGGCTTTGCCGCCCGAAGTAAATAAAAGAAAAGTCGGCGGACGAATTCCGACTTGCGTCAAATATTGTACGTGCAGACGCGAAAAGCCGCCTTTGACCGGCGCGGGCGTTCCGCCGCCGCGCGGCTGCGAGATTGTTTCTTCAAAAAACTTGTTGAGCTTTGAAGTCGGCACGCGAAAATGTCTCGCCTCATTAATTTGCACGGCGAGCGGCAGGATTTTTGAAACTCGCTGACCTAGCAATGCGGAAATCGTGACAACGGGCGCGAAATCCAAAAATTTCATCTGGTCGCGCAACTGTCGCTCAAATTCGAGCGCGGTGTTGGTTTCTTTGTCGGCAATCAAATCCCATTTATTAATTGCCAAAATCACGCCGCAGCCTTCATCAATCGCATACCCGGCAATGTTTGCGTCGAGATTCGTCGCGCCTTCGGTCGCATCAATGACGACAACGGCGATGTCTGCGCGCTCCAGCGATTTGCGCGCCATAATCACAGACATTTTTTCCGCCGCTTCCGTAGTTTTGCCTTTGCGCCGGATTCCGGCGGTGTCAATAAGGCGAAACTTCTGATTTTCAAACTCGAATGTCGTGTCAATCGCGTCGCGCGTCGTTCCGGCAATCGGCGAAACGATGACGCGCTCTTCGCCCAATAACTTATTTAAAAGCGAAGATTTGCCGACGTTCGGACGACCGATGATGGCGAGATTGATTTCATCCGGCTTTTTTTCTTCGGTTACAGTCGCGAAATCCAGAGTTTCGTAAAGCAGATCGAGAAGATCGCCGATTCCGTCGCCGTGTTCGGCTGAAACCGGCATAATCGCGTCGAAACCGAACTGCGCGAATTCCTGCGCCTCGTGGTCAACGCGGTTTGTTTCGGCTTTGTTGGCGGCGACGATGATCGGTTTTCCGGTCATCCGCAGCAATTTCACCAGTTCCTGATCGAGCGATGTAATTCCGGCGCGCGCGTCAACAACCCAGA
Source organism: Pyrinomonadaceae bacterium (assembly GCA_036388995.1). GTDB lineage: Bacteria > Acidobacteriota > Blastocatellia > Pyrinomonadales > Pyrinomonadaceae > JALZCH01. The sequence goes on from DASVQU010000019.1 coordinate 2,070, forward strand.
TTATCGCCTGCGCTTCGGCGATGGCGAATTCGGCTTGTTTGAAGATATTGCTGGGAATCACGGCTTCGTCGTCCGGCACGATTCCGCCCGTATCAACAAGCGAAAAGCGACCGCTGCGCCATTCGACTTCGCCGTAAATCCGGTCGCGCGTGATTCCCGGCTGGTCGCCGACAATCGCGTTGCGCGTTTTCGTCAAACGATTAAACAACGTAGATTTGCCGACGTTTGGGCGACCGATAATTGCAACAAGAGGCAAATTCATAACTTGAAGTTTAGACAAGAAACGCTATTGGTTTCAAATACGGCGTTTTTTAAATTAAGGCGAAAGATCGATTTTGTTTTGAAAATCTAAAAATCCGCTCGCACTTTTCGCTTTCTCGTTTATAATCACGAACTATGACACCTGCACGCGGCAAAACGATTTGTTTTATTGATGACCAGAACGTTTTTCACGGACAGCGCGACAACGGTTGGCGCATTGATTGGCAAAGATTCATTAAATTTTTGTCGCAAAACGGCGAAGAAATCTGGCAGGTTTATTATTTCGGCGGCGAAAAAGAAAATCAATCCGACGGCGAAGCCAATTATTTTCAGTTTTTAAAAGAAGAAATGCGCTGGGAAGTCGCAACTTACCCGCTCGGCAAACGCACGATTCGATGCCTCAACTGCGGCGAGTCGCACACTTATCTGGCGGAAAAAGGCGTTGATGTCGGTTTGGCGACGAAAATGCTGACGCTCGGAATCAACAAAGCCTACGACACCGCGATTTTGATTTCCGGCGACCGCGATTATCTGGAAACCGTCCAATTTATTAAAGGATTGGGCTTGCGAGTCGAAATAATTTCGTGGAGCGACGGGCTTTCCGACGCTCTCGCCGCCGAATCGAGCGCGCCGGTCGTTTATCTCGATGATTTAAAAAAGCAAATTGGTAAAAAGTAAAAATTGGACAGTTGAAAAAAGAGCGGATTTCAAATATTGAAATCCGCTCTTTTTTCACGCTTTTTCGACTTTGAGAGCCTCATTCGCATTTCTTTCAAACGCCGCTTAACACCTGCTTTGCGCCGCTCACAGATTTTTTCTCGCCGCAAAGAATCGAACCGATTTAATCTGGTTTTGCTTTTTTTACGGAGAATTCTGTTTATGTCAATTCATTCTTTTAATCGCCGCGAGATGCTGAAAATCGGAGCTTTTGCCGGAGCTTCGGCTTTTCTGAATCTTGGAGCAGGCGGCAGTACAATCGCAGCCCAATCACAATCGCAATCAATAATTCGGCTTTCGAGTAACGAAAATCCGTACGGTCCTTCGCCCAAAACAAGACAAGCAATTATCGAAGCGGTTTCACTGGGAAACCGCTATTCGCAATCCGAAGCCGCGCAGCTTGAAAAGCTGATTGCCGAACGCGAAGGCGTCGCGCCGGAATCGGTTGTTTTGGGAACGGGTTCGGGCGAAATCCTGGCGATGGCGGCAGTAACTTATGGGCTTAATCAGGGCGAAATCGTGACGGCTTCGCCGACTTTTTTCGGATTGCTTCAATATGCCGAAAGAATCGGCGCGCGGATCAACCGAGTGCCGCTTGATTTAGACCACGTTCACGATTTAGATGCAATGAGCCGCCGCGTTTCCGCCACGACGAAGCTCGTTTACGTTTGCAACCCGAACAATCCGACCGGAACGATTGTTTCCACCGAGAAATTAAAACAATTCTGCGAAGTTGTTTCAAAACAAGCGCCGATTCTGATTGACGAGGCTTATCTGGAATATGTTGATGATTTTCCCGCGTCTTCGATGATTGATTTCGTTCGCAAAGGCGCAAATGTCATCGTCCTCCGCACCTTCTCGAAAATCTATGGTTTAGCCGGAATGCGCGTTGGGTACGGCTTGGCAAAACCTGAAATTGCCGCCCGTTTAAAACAATTTCGGATGACCTGGTTTAATCCGGTCAGCTTGCGCGCGGCGATTGCCAGTTTGCGGGACTCGGAATTTGTCCGCGAGAGCCGCCGTCGAAATACGGCAACGCGCGAGTTTATGAAGCGCGAATTTGAAAAGATGAATTTCCCGCAAGTGCCGTCCCACGCAAATTCGATTTGGGTAAATTTCGGTTCGGGAAACAGGGATTTGCCCGCCCGACTCGCCAAATACAACATTCAAATTCGCGGTGCGAGCAATGCTCCGCTCGATTCCGATTGGGCGCGAATCACTGTCGGAACACAGGAAGAAATGCAAATTTTCTTCAAAGCCCTGCGAGCGTCGTTAAACGCCAAAGTTTAATTTTTGAATTAGAAAGAAGAAAGGTTATTTATGAAAACAAAAACATTTTTTTTAATTGGAGCTTTTGTCTTGTTGATGTCCGTAAATGCTTTTGCTCAATCAGCTTCCGTCTGGGCGGTTGATTTCGTCAAAACCAAAGGCGGGCGGCAAGCCGATTACTTGCAATTTATCGAACAGAATTGGGCACAGGCGCGAGCCTTTATGAAAGAGAAAGGGATTGTCTCGAACTATCAGGTTTTGTCTTTGTCCCAAAATCAAGCCGCCGAATGGGACGTTTTGCTGATGACCGAATATAAAGATTCTGCGGCTTACGAAAAACGCGAAACCGTTTTCAACGAATTTGCGGAATACCGCAAAACGAGCCGGAGCGCACAAAAAGGCGACAAAATAAATCCGAGAGAAATTTCCGAGATTAAATTTAATCGGACGTTTGCTGAGCCGTTTTCTTCGGAAACGGCAAGAATGATGCTCGCCGCGCAAACAACCGATGCGGAAAAAGCTGCGGCGCGCATTCCGCTCGAAAACTACTTGCAGGGACACGCGACGGGAAACCCTGAATTTATGCGCAAAGCGTTTCACACCGAAGGAAAGTTGATTTTCATTCGTGAAGGTAAATATTCGACGCGCTCATTCGCCGAATACATCAACGGAATGAGCGGAAAACCCGCGCCCGATGAGGACAAACGCAAACGCTGGATCGAAAAGGTCGAAATTGTCGGCAATGCCGGAATCGGAACCATCATTCTTGATTATCCGAACGGCAGATTTACCGACTATATGACGTTGCTAAAAATTGACGGCGAATGGAAAATTGTCAACAAGAGTTTTCATTTCGAGCCGAAAACAACCGGCGGAAAATGAAACTCTTTGGGGATGCAAGTCTCTAAGAAGGTGTTTAGAAATCAAAATTGTAATTTGGCGATAGTGAACATCACGTTTACCATCGCCAAATAAATCCATATTCGGGAGCAAACAAAAAAAAATGACTAAACCGTTTCACTTAGCACTTTTACTTTTTCTATTTATTACCAGCCAGACATCTGCTCAAGCCACAAATTTATTACGACAGGAAATACAACAAATCGTTTCGGCAAAGAACGCTATCGTCGGCGTTTCAATCGTTGGAAACGACCGAAAGGACATTTTATCCATAAATGGCGACCGCCGTTTCCCGATGCAAAGTGTCTTTAAGCTTCATATTGCCTTAGCAGTTCTGTCTGAAATAGACAAAGGAAAATTTTCTCTCGATCAAAAAATAAAAATTGAGAAGAAAGACCTTTTACCGAATCTTTATAGTCCTATTAGAGATAAATATCCTGATGGAGCAAGCCTCACGATTTCAGAAATTTTAGAGTACACGGTTTCTGCCAGCGACAACGTAGGTTGCGACGTTTTGTTAAGGCTGATCGGCGGAACTCAAGCGGTCGAAAAATACTTCATAAAAACTAAAATTAAAGACATATCAATAAAATTCAATGAAGAGGATCAGCAGGCTAATTGGGATTTACAATTTCAAAACTGGACGACTCCGAAAGCTGCAAACGAAGTTTTATCGTCGTTTTATAACAACAAGAAAAATCTGCTTTCCAAAAAAAGTTACGACTTTATCTGGAAAGCGATGAAAGAAACGGAAACCGGCATAAACAGGTTAAAAGGACAATTACCAAAGGGAACGGTTGTTGCCCATAAAACAGGTTCTTCGGGAACTAACAGGACGACAGGTATAACAGCCGCGGTTAACGATATTGGAATTGTGTTTTTACCGAATGGACAACATTTTTTTATTAGCGTTTTTGTAACCAATTCAAAAGAAGATGCAGCAACAAATGAAAAAATAATTGCAGATATTTCAAAAGCAGCCTGGGACTATTTCACGGCAAAGACAAAATAAAACTGCGACTAACATTGAGTTTGGCGTTAATTTCTAAACGCGCTCCAAGAAAATTATGAAAATTAAATGGCTATTTATTATTGCAATCTTTTTATTGACGGCAACCGTTCAAGCCTTTGCCCAAATAGCGGACGCGGAACAATTAGCCGTTCGCATTCCGCTTGAAAATTACATTAAAGCTCACGCTACAGGCGACGGCAGCAATCTCGGTAAATCTTTTTACCCGGAAGCGAAAATTCAGGGAATCAGACCTGATAATGGCGAATTGGTAAGCTTCAAATTTGAAGATTACGTCAAAACATTTCCCGGTAAACCCGCCGCCGACGAAGCCGCGCGAAAACGCCGAATCGAGACGGTTGAAATCACGAAAAACGCAGCAATCGCCAAACTTGTCTTTGATTATCCAACCATAAAAATCACCGATTATATGTTACTGCTGAAAATTGACGGCGAGTGGAAAATCGTTAATAAGATTGCGCAAGGCGCACCTAAACAGCCGGTTAAGAAAAACTAACAAGCGAAGGTTAAAGAATCCAACAAATTTAAGGAGGAAATATATGTGTCTGGAAGATTGCGGAAACAAGCGGACGCGGCGCGACTTTTTAGCGACGGCGAGCGCTGCCGTAGGCGGAATCGCGCTGGCTTCGACTTTGTTCGGGCAAACGAAAAATGACGACAAAGGCGAGAAGGTTGAGCAGCAATTTGTTGATTTTAAGAACGGCGAGGATACGATTAAAGGTTTTTTGGCTTATCCGAAAAGACGCGGAAAATATCGAAGCGTCCTGGTTTTACACGGCAACGCCGCTTTGCCTGAAGATGTTACTCATACGGCTGTCAGGCTTGCCGAAGCCGGATTTGTCGGTTTAGCCGTCAGCTCGACTTCGCGCGAAAAGGACGATATGGCGAAATTGCCGCAGGAATTCGTGAGCAGCGACCGTTTTATCAAGCGCTATATCGCGGACGGTCAAGCCGGAGTCGAATTTCTGAAGACAAAATCGCTGTATAATGGCGAAGGCTTCGGAGTTCTCGGTTATTGCGGCGGCGGTTATACGGCTGCGCGGTTTGCACATTCCGATTCGCACGTCAAAGCCGTAGTAGCTTTTTACGCGAGTCCCGCGTTTCCACCGGAACGCAATTCTCCAAACGATCCGCGAACGTCTATGTTGGACTTTATCGAAGAAGTTAAAATGCCCGTTCAGTTTCATTACGGAACGCGCGATGGCTTGATTCCGAATGAACTCGTTGCAAAATTGGGCGAAAAACTCTCGGCTAAAAACCGCAAACCGGAAATTTATATTTACGATAATGCGGGACACGGATTTGCCGGTGTCGGGGGAGAAACTTACCGTGCCGATTACGCAGAGCTTGCGGAAAAAAGATGGAAGAAATTTTTGCAAAAGCACCTCTAAACCGTTCCGAAATAATCGGGAAACCGGCGTTTAGCGGTTTATTCGACCGTGTTTATACTTTCTGGCAACTCCAAATCTGGGGCTGGCTGGTTTATCTGGTGATGATGTATGTCACGTTTTTAACCGTTGCCGCTCCCGGAACTTACTGGCGTCTGTTTCAGATCAAACTGGTTCGCACTGTGATCGGCTTTTGCCTGACCTGCGCGATGCGGCTCATTTATCGTCGTTTTACCAGTCTTTCGATTCAGGCGACGGTTTTGCTCGTGCTGACGACTTCCATCGTTTTCGGTTTGGCTTGGGCTTTTCTCGAAATGATTTATGGCGGATTAACCGCCCCAAACTTCGTTTGGGCGTCGAGTCTGGCGCGCAGCCCGCGCACTTCGCTCGATTACGGTTTAACTCTGACGGCTTGGAGCGCGCTTTATTTCGGGATCAAATACTGGCTCGCGTGGCAGCGCGAACGAGAAAACGCCCTCGCCGCCGCCGCGCTCGCCAATCAAGCGCAACTCGAAGTTTTGCGGTATCAATTGAACCCGCATTTTCTTTTCAATTCGTTAAATTCGATTCGTGCTTCGATTGACGAAGACTCGCGCCGCGCTAAACAAATGGTCACGCAGCTTGCCGAATTCTTGCGCTACTCGCTGCTCAATAACGGCGCGGAAATGATTCCGCTGCGCGACGAAATCGAAGCGGCGCGAAATTATCTGGCGATTGAAAAAACCAGGTTTGAAGAAAAATTAGAAGTTAATTTCGACGTTGATAAATCGGTCGAAGATTTGCCGGTTCCGCCTTTTCTGCTCAATCCTTTAATCGAAAATGCCGTCAAACACGGTTTGAACGGACGCGCCAAGCCGCTCAAAATTTTGGTTTCGGCGCGGCTTGACGACAATGCTTTGATAATAGAAGTCGCCAACACGGGCGCTTTATCTCGCGGGATTAACGGCACAAACGTCGGCTTAAAAAACGTCACTCAACGACTTGAGAAGATTTTTCACGAGCGCGGAAGTCTTACATTGAGCGAAGACAACGGCTGGGTGCGAGCGCGAATTGCGATAAAAAATGACGAAACTAAAAGCATTAATCGTTGACGACGAACGGCTCGCGCGCAGAGAGCTGCGTTCGCTGCTTGAGGATTTTTCAGAAGTCGAAATCATCGGCGAGGCGGATTCCGTGAGTCAGGCGCTGGATTTGATTGAGAACAAAGAGCCGACAATCGTTTTTCTCGACATTCAACTGACCAATGAAACCGGCTTTGATTTGCTCGAAAGGGTTGAATCGGCTGAGTTTAAAACTATTTTCGTCACTGCGTTTGACGCTTACGCGATTCGCGCTTTTGAAGTTAACGCGCTTGATTATCTGCTCAAACCCGTCAATCCCGAAAGGCTGAAAAAAGCGATTGAAAAAATTGTCAAAGACGAAAAATCTGCGGAAAACAATCTTCGCAAGCTGGAGTTTGACGACCGTTTGCTTTTAGAGATGAGCGGGCGCTCAATTTTTCTAAAAATCAACCGCATCTCGCACATTTTGGCGGCGGGCGATTATTCGGAAGTTTTTACGACTGAAGGGAAAAAGTTTTTGGTGGAAAAACCTCTCCGCGAATGGGAAACCAGATTGCCGGAAAAGCATTTCATTCGCATTCACCGCACTTCGATCATCAATCTCGAATGCGTCGAGCGGCTGGAAAGCTGGTTTAATCGGTCGTATCAGATTTATTTGCAAAACAACCGCGAGCCGCTCACGGTCAGCCGCCGATATGCCGCCCAATTGAAGCAAAAGTTCGGATAGTTTTTTTGATGCAAAGATAAGCTGGGCGATTTTAGGATTGCGGCTTTGCTCGGAATGAAAACGATTTGTTATCAATGAAATTTTCCGCTTGACTCTGGAACCGATTCCAACCTTTATACTTTTCGGAGTGTGGCAATGAACGATGAAAATCTGATGTTTATTGGTGAATTGGCATCCGCAGCAGGCATTAGCTGCGATACCGTACGGCATTATGAACGCAAAGG
>DASVQU010000020.1:0-15776 GCA_036388995.1 Pyrinomonadaceae bacterium
AAAATTTTTGAGACCGTAGCCTTTCGATGCTTCTGCGTGAAGAATATCGAGCAGCGTAAAATTCTGTGCGCTGTAAACGGTAGCCAAAACTTTGACCGCATCGCCCAGCTCGCTTTCGAGCGCCGCTTGCAGTTCAATCATCGAAGCGCACAAACCGGAAAACGAGATATGAACGATTTCAACCGAATGCAAAACTTCTTCGAGCGACGAAACGTGCCGCATCGCTTCTTCGGCTTCATCACCGTGCAGACGGCGCGACCAGGCGATATATTTTTGCAGCGGCTCATTCGATTCGCTCACATTATCGTAAAGCAGCAAACCTTTCCCGCGCGGGTCGCACGAAACCATCGCGTCGGCGCAAAACTTTCTGCCGACGCGCAAAACTTCCCGCGCTTCCATTTGATTTAAAATCGCGGCATTAACTGTTTCCAAAGTTTGGGCATATTTTGTCAGCGCGCCATTGTGCGTGATAAGCGGAGCGTTCAACTCGGCTTCAAGTCCGACCGGACGCGCGTCACGAAAACGCCTGCCGGTCGCAATCGTCACTAACACGCCTTTTTCTTCAGCCCGGCGAATGGCTTGCAGGTTTTGTTCGGAAATTTTGCCGCGAGAATTTAAAAGAGTTCCATCGAGGTCAAGCGCAAGAAGCTTAATTTCGTTCATTAATTTTTGAGCCAATCAAATATAATTAAACAAACTGATGCAGATTGTTTTTTATCACCACTTAGCCTGAGCGATTTTTTGGAAAATTTTAACGAGATTGCCTCTTTCTACGTTAGACACGTTTACGCGATATACTTCAAAAATTTTTGAATAAAATGGATCATTTGAAATTTCGCCGTGAAAATCCCAGAGACTCGATTCATCTGTGATTAAGCAGTCATCGCGATTCATATTCAAAATCCTCTCAAAAAAGTCCGTCGCAATGCTCTCAAATTTGTCTATCTCCGTTGTTGAAGCAAGCTCAAACTTCGTGGGAGATTTTCTTTCAGATTGGTCAGATTTTCTGTGCTGAAATCTCATATTATTTCATTTTAACGCATTCAAATTATAACTACAGCAGGCTAATTTGAATTCTGATTCTGCGCGGCTTTTATTTTTCGCTGTTCTTCGAGCCACACTTGATAAACCTGTTTGCCGCGCTCAAAATCTGCCGAATTGTTGTAGAAATTATGCGAGCCGTCGGCGCTTTGCGGGTTGAGAACGTAATAAATATAATCGGTTTGAACCGGATTCAAGGCGGCGCGGATTGCGGAAGCCGATGGGCTGGCAACCGGAGTCGGCGGCAGACCTGCAACTTTTCGGGAGCTGTAAGGCGTGTCGCGCTGAAGATCGCTCATGTGTAATGTTCCATCCCAAACACCGGCGAGCTTTGCGGCGTAAATGTAAGTTACATCGAGACCGAGCGGAATTCCTTTTTGCAAACGGTTGTAAATCACCGATGCGACAATCGGGCGTTCCGTTTCGACTTTCGATTCGGTTTCGATAAGCGAAGCAATCGTTACGATTTCTTTCGGCGTTCTGCCCAAAGTGCGAGCGCGTTCGGTAAATTCCGGTTTCCATTCTTTCTTAAAACGGTCAACCAGAGCTTTGACGACTTGTTTCGGCGTGTATTCGCGCGGCAGGCTGTAAGTGTCCGGGTAAAGATAGCCTTCCAGATTTTTCGCCGCCGGATCAAAATCGGCGATTAAGCTCGTGTCGTTTAGCAAAGCCATCACGTCAGCCGGATTCGACGTTTGTCCGGGTTCGGCGGGCGGAAATTTTTCGGCAATTTCTTTGGCGATTTCAAATCGCGTCCAGCCTTCAATAATTGTCAGACGATTTGTGCGTTCTTCGCCTTCTTCCAGTTTTTTAATGACATCGAGCGGCGTAATCGGGGACGGAAAACGATATTCGCCGGATTTGAAATTTGAGCCTTTGCCGTAAACGCGCAAATAAATTTGCAGCGGCAAGGCTGTTTTCAAAATGCCTTCTGAGTTCAAACGGTTGATGATTTCCGAAGGCGACGTTCCACGCGGAATCTCGATATATTGATTCGCTTTGTCGTGCGCGACCGGCGTCGTCATTTCTCCATAAGCCCAATAACCGAATGCGCCAGCACCCAAAAGCAAAATTATGAGCAGTAAAAAAACGTATTTTATTAATCGCATTAATCTCAAAGTGTAGCAAAAAAATCGGTGCTTTAGTTCTCACAGGCGCTTGGTTTTTAGGTCTTCGGCGACGGATTGTAAAACTTCGGTAGTCCCTTCGGTGACGCTGGCGGGCGTTGGATACAGCATCGGCGTATTTGCTTCTTCGAGCATTTTAGTTTCGACAGCGTGCAATCGAGAGGTTTCGTTTTCAAATGAAGCTTCACGTCGCTGCAAGCGAACCAATTGCCAGATAAACATTATTTCAACTGCGAGAACAGCCAAAAAACTGATAGCCACAAACAATACGATAAGTTGTGTGTCTAAATTTAAAACTTCTTTCAGAACGGCTGCCAAACCGATAATTATACCGAGTCCGCCGAGAGTTATGGCGATCAGCAGACCATTGAGGTCATCTTTTTGCTTTCTGAGATCATCGGTTTTCCTTTGCAAGCTGTTTCCGCATTGCGGGCAATAGCTCAAATTTTGAATTAGTTTTTTACCACATAACTGACAAAACATTTATTCACTCCTTTGTCGCAATAAAATCACGTAAAATGATGGCGGCGGCTTCCATATCAACCAGACTTTTAATCTTACGCCGGTCGTGGATGCCTTGTTCGCGCAGATTTTCTTCCGCTTCCCGCGAGGTCAAACGCTCATCCTGCAAATAAACGGGAATTGATAAATTTTCGGTAAAATAATCGGCAATTCGGCGGGCTTCGGTTGTTCCCGCGCTTTCCGTCCCATCGAAATTCAACGGCAAACCAATTACCAGCGCAACGGCGTCAAAGTCCTCGATTAGTTTTTGCACGGCGGCAAGCAACTTTTCTGATGTTTCCCGCGTAAACACTGAGACGCCTCGCGCGGTCATTTGCAATTCGTCGCTGACGGCAACGCCGATGCGCTTTGCGCCTAAATCAAGTGCGAGAATTCGTCCTGAAGTTTTCATTGAATTAAACGTTTATTTTACGCAAGGAACGGCAATAAATTTAGTTTTTTTGCCCCGTTTCTTGTATCATTGCCAAAGTAACCGATTTTTGAGGTATCAGCCAAATGTCATTTCGCACCAAGTTTTTGTTTGTCATTCTGTCGGCTTCGATAGCGCTTTATTCGTTCGTCGGCGGTTATCTAGCCACGCGCGCGCAGCAATCGGCGAACGACGCCGGTTCGCAGCTTCGCATTTTTGAAAATGTTTTAAGACATATTCAGGAAGATTACGTTGATGAGCCGAATCTGGAAAAAGTTCGCGCCGGCGCTCTGCGCGGTCTGGCTTACGGACTCGACCCGTATTCGTCATATTTGACGCCCGAACAGGTCAGAGATTTTCAAGCGAAAAAAGCTAGCAATCGCGCCGGAATCGGTGCTGAATTGTCGCAGGTCGCTTCGTATTTATACGTGATTGCGCCCGTCAAAGGCGGACCGGCGGAAAAAGCCGGATTGCAGCCGGGCGATGTGATCGAATACATCGAAAACAAAGCCACGCGCGACATTTCGCTTTACGACGCCAAACAAATGCTGCTGGGCGATGCCGGAACGCGGGTTAAAGTCCGCGTGCTGCGCGCCGGAGCGAAACCGCAAACAATCGAAATCGTTCGCGGCGTTTATAAAACGCCCGAATCCGAATCTCGCGTCGAGACGAACGGCAAAATCGGCATTTTAAAAGTGAACAGCCTTGAAGAAGGCAAATCCGCTGATGTCCGCACGCGCTTGCAGGATTTGCAAAAACAGGGCGTTTCAAAAGTCGTCCTTGATTTGCGCGGCGTCGCGACGGGCAACTTGCAGGAAGCCGTCAATGTAGCAAATCTTTTCATCAAAGACGGAACGCTCGCACAAACTTTGGGGCGTGAAAACAAAGTCGTCAAAACATACGTCGCCGATCCGTCAAAAGCCGTCTGGAACGGTCAAGTAGCCGCTCTCGTTGATTTCGGTACGGCTGGCGCAGCGGAAGTCGTGGCTGGCGCGATCTTAGACCGCAAACGTGGCGAAGTCGTCGGCGAGCGCACATTCGGTTCGGGAACCGAGCAGCAGCTTTTCAATTTGCGCGACGGCGACGGATTGCTTTTAACCACAGTTAAATGGGCTTCGGCAAACGGCAATTCGTTTTTGACCGATGACCGCAAAACTTCGGGCGTGATGCCTTCGGTCGAAGTAAAACCGGCGGAAAAACCGGAACCGCTCGATCCTGAAGAGCTTGAAGATCAGGAACCCGAACCGCGACCTTCGCCCGAAGCCGCGCCCGCGCCGACTCCGAAAGTCATTCAGGAAGACGTGCAATTAAACAAAGCTCTGGAAATCTTGCGGGGCATACCGGCAAATGCGGCGAAAGTCGAATAAAAACGGATGAAATTAGAATCGAGAGGCGAGAAATTTCTCGCCTCTTTTTGTTTCGGATTCAAAAGGTTGTAGAATTTGCGCTGAAGTCTCTCTCGCACAAAAAAATGAAGCAATTCGGTTTAATTTTTATTTTCTTTCTGCTGCTCGCGCCGGTTTTCGGGCAAAGCGCGAATCAGGATTTTCCGTCGCCGGTTATGCGCGATGAAATCAGCGGCACGATTGCGGCGCGCGACATCGGCGACGCGCGTTTGACGCGTCATTTTTACACTTTTTACGCGGGCATCGGCGATTTGTTTTTGAATCTTGAAACGGCAAATTTTAACGGCGATATTGATTTGTTTGAAGCGACGACGCTCAAACCGATTTCAAAAATTTCGATTTACGCTTCCGACTCCGCAAGCAAAACGAGCCGGATTGTTTATTTTCGTCAGCGAACGCAAGTCGTGATGCGAGTCGAAGGCAGAACTCCAAACGACGAAGCGGCGAGTTATCGCGTCAATTTTTCCGGCAGCTTTGCCGCCGCCACTGATTTACCGCAGCCGCCCGAAGATTTAGAGCCGAAAACGACCGGCAAAGTCAGCAGCGAAGCGGTCGCCCGCGTCAATTCCGCCGGAGCGATTATCGAAGTTTTAGAACCGAAAAAACAGCCGGAACGTGAGAAAACAGAACCCGAAAAGGCGGAAACCGAACCGGTAAAGGAAACGCCCGCCGAAGAAACAACCGCAACGGCAACGCGCACGCCCGCAACACGGCGAAATTCAAGAACAAGACCGCCGCGCCGAACTGCTCAGCCGAAAACGGAAGAAGCGGCGAAAACCGAACCAGCCGAAACGACTACCGAAAACCCTCCCGCAGCAACACCGCCTACTCGCACTCCGCGCCGAGCAAATACGCCGCGTCGAACCGGACGAGCTTCGGCGGCGAGAAAAGAAACAACGACTGAACCGAAAGTTGATCCGCTGGCAAATGTGCGGCTTGTCGTGTTGCTCAAAGACGGCTACAAAATCGAGCGACCGATGTCGGAAATTCTGCGAGCTTCTGTTGATAAAGGAACATTAGTCGTCATTGCCAAAGACGGGAAAATCGAGCGTTTCGCTTTGCTCGATGTGTTGAAATTTTCCATTGAGCAATAAAAAATAAAATAATCTTTGTTTGCAGTTGAGTTCTCAGAATTATCTCATCAGTAAAAAGCGCAAACTATAAACTGTCAACTGTGAACTATCAACTGTCTTGCAAAGAAAAGATGGATTTATGCAAAACAGTTGAAAGTTGAAAGTTTACAGTTGACAGTTTGTCAGATATTTATTGAGTTCGAAGTTGTTTTAAAGTCGGATTGTTCGGATTGACTTTTTCCAGTTTCACCAGCGTTTCCTGCAAACCCGCCGCGTCGCCTTTTTCTTTGAGCGCCCGCGCCATAACCTGCAAAGTCATTTCATGATTCGGATCGGCGGCGAGCGAAGTTTGAAATTCTTTGAGCGCGCGTTCGATGTCTTTCGGCTGACGATAAAAATAAGTTAAACCCAAATCAGTTCGCACGCTCGGATCATTCGGATTTTTCGTCAAGGCGGCGGCATAAATTTTTTCGGCGCGTTTAAAATCTTCCGTCCCGTCGCCGCCGTTCTCCATTTTTATCGCTCCTGCATCAAATCGCGCGTTTCCGGCTTTCACTACAGCGTCGTAATCGTCGGGTTTGATTTGGATGGCTTTTTCAAAAAAACCGGCGGCTTCGTCAAAACGCTGAATGCGGTAATACATTTCTCCGGCTTCCATTTGCGCGGTGAAATTTCCGGGTTCGTTTTTCGCTCGGTCGAGTGTTTGCTGAATTTGCGGCATCGCGCCGCCCGTGCCTGGTTGGTCTCTGACGACCTGATTTGAAACTTGCGGAAGATTGCCCGAAAGCGCTGCGTTCGGCGCATTTTGCGCTGACATTTGACTGTAAGCGTTGCGATTTATCGAATTCGTTACGGCGAAGCCGATGATTAAACCGAAAAGCAGACCGACAATTCCGAATAAAACATTTTCCTTTTTCATAAATGCGGATAAAAAACCGTTAGCTTATAGTTTGCGGAGACGTATCGTAACTGTCAACCGGCAGGAGAATTAGAATTATTGCTGCCTTTAATTGAAACGTAGTTGTCTCAGAAGCGAACACAGCCAAAAGGTTGTAACGGAAAAAACATAACGTTTTGACTGGTACAAAATTTGCTGTTTCTGATTCCTACTTTCGGAAAACCGAATCAAGTTGTAGCGTCTAATAACAAACGCAGATTGGATGATTTATGAGTATTATCGGCGATTTCTTTTCGGAAGATTTGGCGGTTGATCTCGGAACGGTTAACACAATAATTTTTGCTCCCGGAACAGGCGTTGTTTTAAACGAGCCTTCCGCCGTTGCCATCAACAAATACAACGGGGAAGTGCTTGCCGTCGGCAGCGACGCGTACAAGCTTTTGGGGCGCGAGCCGCACGACACCGACGTTCATCGCCCGGTTCGCAACGGCACGGTTGTCAATTTCGATGCAGTCGAAAAAATGCTCTCGGCTTTTATACATCGCGCTCACGGAAATAAAAATAAACGCAGCCGCCTTGTTATCGGCGTTCCCGGCGCGAGCACGGCGCTTGAACAGCGTTCCGTCCGCGATGCGGCTCGCGACGCCAAAGCGGTGCGCGTTGATTTGGTTGATGAAGGATTGGCTGCCGCAATCGGTTCGGGGTTGACGATTGAAAACGAGCAAGCGCATTTAATTGTGGACATCGGCGGCGGCACAACGAATATCGCGGTCGTTGCCTCCGGCGCAATTGTTTCTTCAAAGAGTCTGCCGGTTGCCGGTAACAAAATGGATGAAGCGATTCAGTCGTATGTCCGAACGAAATATGAAATGCAAATCGGCGAGCGCACGGCAGAGGAAGTTAAAAAAGAACTCGGAGCGTCTTTTACAGAGCTTGAAGAACAAAGCTCCGAGACGAAAAAGCTGGAAATTATCGGCAAAGGCGTGACCGACGGAATGGGGAAAATCGTGATGCTTTCTACAGAGGAAGTGCGAGAGGCTCTTGAACCCGTAATCGTGGAGATCACCGCTGCGATTCGGCGCGTGGTTGAAGAATCGCAGCCCGACGTAACGGCGGACGTTTATCGAACCGGAATTTTATTAACCGGCGGCGGTTCGTTACTCAAGGGATTGCCCGAACGCTTGCAAAACGATTTGAAGCTCCACGTAACTCTCGCTGAAGAACCGTTATTGGCAGTTGCCGTCGGAGCAGGGCGATTGCTTACAAATCCCGATTGGTTACAGCGTGTCGCCATTCGTGAAGATGTTCCCGTCTGGCAAAATTCGGAAGAGCTAATTGTTAATTGGTAAACGGAATCTTGATTGCAGTTAAAGTAATAATTTGAGCCGCCAAATTTGGCGGCTCAAATTATTTGCGGACTTCAATTATTTGTTAATCCTGGGTTTACGAGGCGTAAAACCTTTTACTTCCTGTTCTGTCAAAAAGCGATATTGTCCGCTTTGGATTTTTTCATCTCGAATGTGACCGATGGCGACTCTTTTTAATTTCGTCACCGAATGCCCGATTGAATCGAACATTTTGCGAATTTGCTGGTTGTGACCTTCGCGCAGAGTGACTTCGTACCAGGCGTTGTTTTCGGTTGCGCCGATTTGAACGATTTCAGCGGGCGCGGTGCGATGACCGTCTTCGAGCCTGACGCCGCGGCGCAGAGATTCGATTTGCTTTTCGGTCGGAATGCCTTTGACTTTGACTTCGTAAACTTTCGGGACTTTGTTTTTTGATTGGGTAATAAAATTTGTCAAATCTCCGTCATTGGTCAGAATAATCAAGCCTTCGGTCATATAATCCAGCCGCCCGACCGGATAAAGTCTGCCCAATGACGGCGGAACCAAATCCGTCACCAATCTTCTGCCTTCCGGGTCTGCGGCGCTCGACAAAAAGCCGCGCGGTTTATAAAGCAAAACGTAAACTTTATCGCGCTCTTTGAGCGCCGTATTAATCAATTTGCCGCGCACTTTGATGTGGTCTTTTTCCGGGTCTGCTTTCGTTCCAAGCTCAGTCACGATTTCGCCGTTGACCGAAACTTCTCCGGCTTTAATCAATTCTTCAGCCGCGCGCCTTGAAGCGACCCCGGCTTGCGAAATAAGTTTTTGCAAACGCTCCTGCATAGTGAGCAGTGAGCGGTGAGCAGTGAGCAGAAAAAGCAGATAAAAAACTGCTTACCGCTCACTGCTCACTGCTCACTGATTTAAGTCTTCAAAATCTTCGATGCTCGGTAATTCCGATAAATCCTTTAAACCGAATTGAAGCAGAAATTCTTTGCTCGTTCCGTACATCATCGGACGCCCGACGGTTTCTTTTCTGCCTTTGGCGACAATTAAGCGGCGGTCGAGCAGAGTTTTAATCGCCGAACCGGATTGCACGCCGCGAATTTGCAGAATTTCCGGTACAGTCACGGGCTGTTTATAAGCAATTACTGCCAGAGTTTCGAGCGCGGCGAGCGACAATTTGGCGTTCGGGCGTGTTTTCAAAAAACGTCGAATTTCTTCGTGAAATTCCGGTCGAGTTGAAATTTGCCAGCCGCCCGCGACTTCACGAAGCTGCAAGCCGCCCGTGCGGGAATTGAATTCTTCCGCCAGATTTTCCAGAACCGAAACCACGATTTCGCGGTCTTCTTCTAAAATTTCGGCGATTGTTTTTGCCGCCAGCGGTTCGTCGGAGACGAAAATCAGCGCCTCGACAGCCGCGGCGATTTCTTCGAGCGAACGTCCGCCGGTTTCAATTTCAACTGTTTGCAATTCGATTTCCGGCATTTTTTGGTAAAGATTCGTTTATTCCCGCCAAACTGCGAATCGCGGCAATCAATTCATTCGGCTCGACAGGCTTCGGCACAAACATTTGAAAACCCTGCGACAAAGCGCGGATGCGGTCTTCGATTCTGGCAAAAGCCGTCAGCGCGATTGCAGGCGTTTTACCGCCCTCGGATTCGGGTAAACTGCGAATTTTTGCAATTAAAGAGTAACCGTCTTCATTCGGCATTCCAATATCGGAAACCAGCAAATCGGGTTTTTCGCGCCGCACGGCTTCAAACGCTTCACCAGCAGAGCTGCAAATCGTAACCTCCGCTCCGTAAGTCGTCAGCAGCGACCGCAGCAATTCGCGCGCGTCCCGTTCGTCATCAACGACAACGATTCGCAACCCGTGCAAATCAATTGATAACTCGCCGCCGGAAGCTAAATTCAAATTTAAAACCGACGCCGCTCCGTTTTCATCCGGCACGGATTCCGTGAGAGCGCGAAGCGGTAATCTGACGGCGAAAACCGCGCCTTTCCCGACGCCTTCGCTCTCTGCTGAAATTTCGCCGCCGTGCAGCTCAACCAAGTGTTTGACGATTGCCAAACCCAGCCCCAAACCGCCTTGTTTGCGCGTCGTCGTGCCATCCGCCTGGCGAAAACGCTCGAAAACATACGGGAGAAATTCCGGCTCTATTCCTTTTCCGGTGTCTGCCACAGTAATTTGAGCCGCATCTTCGGCGCGTTCGAGACGAACCGTGACGCGCCCGCCTTTCGGCGTAAATTTAATCGCGTTTGAAAGCAGATTCCAGACGATTTGCTGAAGGCGTTCGGCGTCGCCCGAAACCAGCGCCGGATGTTCGTCGAAACGCTTTTCGATTTCAACGCCTCTCGCTTCCGCAGCCGGACGAACCGTATCAATCGCCGTTTCGACGATTGAAGATAACTCGACCGGCTTGAGGTTCAAACGCAGCTTGCCGCTGACGATGCGCGTTACATCAAGCAAATCTTCGACGAGCTGCGCCTGCGAGCGCGAATTGCGCTCGATTGTTTCAATCGCTTTCGGAAGCTGCTCGTAACCGACGATTCCGTTTTTGAGCATTTGCGTCCAGCCTAAAATCGCGTTCAAAGGCGTGCGCAGTTCGTGCGAAACCGTAGCCAGAAACTCGTCTTTCATTCGGTTGGCGATTTCGGCTTGTTTGTGTGCGGTCTGTGCTTCTTTGAGCAGTTTTTCGCGCTCGGATTCCGCCTGTTTGCGCTCGTGAATGTCAATGCACGAGCCGATGTAACCTAAAAATTCGCCGTTCGGAGCAAAACGCGGCACGCCATTGTCTAAAATCCAGCGATACATTCCATCGTGACGGCGCAACCTGTATTCCATCGAGAACGGTTTGCGAGCATCAAAAGACGAATTGTAAATCTCCAAACATCGCTGCAAATCGAGCGGGTGAACTCCCGACCAGCCGTTGCCTGTTTCCTCTTCTACGGTTCTGCCGGTAAAATCGAGCCAGGGCTTATTGAACCAGGTTGAGCGTTTGTCGGTTCCGGCAATCCAAATAAAAACCGGCGCTGTGTCAGCCGCCAGGCGAAAACGATTTTCCGATTCTTTCGCCGCTTCTTCGGCTTTTCTTCTGACTTCCGATTCGGCTTGGGCTTCTTCGGCTTTTGCTTCCGCAATGTCGCGCGCTGTCCGTAGCTGTTCGATAATCCACGAAATTGTGACACCGATAATAAAGAATGAAATTACTTTGACGAAATCAGTCTGCGTGTTGATTTTAAAAGAATAATAAGGCTCGACAAAAAGATAAGTGCCGAGAGCCGCACCGAGCGAAGTGGTAAATAATCCTGGAAACAGTCCGCTGTACCAGGAAACAAACATTACGGCGAGCGTAAAAAACAAAAACGGAGCGCTTTCTTCGATGAATGACTGCATCGTAACTTTTAGAATTACGACGACCATAATCAAAATAACGGCAATCGCATATCGCCATATCCAGTGCCCGCGCTCAAGCATACTGCCGTTTATCTTAAACGAACCGGACGGAAAAAAGAAACGCTGTATTTTAAAAGAAAGAATTGAGATTTAACATTCAGCGGTGATTTTTGAGGTTTATTTTCATCATAATGAAAAATTCGCTTAATTTGGGGAAATGAATTTAAAATTGAATTCAGTATGAAAGACAAAGTTGCAATTGTAACGGGAAGCAGTCAGGGAATCGGTTTCGCCATCGCTCGCGGATTCGCCGCAGCCGGAGCTAAAGTTGTGGTCAACGGCAGAAATCTGGAAAAGCTCGAAGAAGCCTGCGACCGGCTCGCCGATTTCGGCGACAACATTTTGGCATTGCGCGGCGACGCGACAAGCGAGACGGACATTAACCGAATCGTCAAAGTCACCAGACAGCGTTTCGGGCGAATTGACGTTTTAGTCAACAACGCTGCGACAACCGGCGTCGGTGTTCCGGTCGCGGAAATGTCGGCGGAGCTTTGGGATTCGGTTTTAAACGCGAACTTGCGCGGAGCATTTTTGTTTTCGCGCGCCGCAATTCCCCATCTCATCGAATCCGGCGCAGGCAGAATCATCAACATCGGCGGTCTTTCCGCGAAAAATCCGACACCGTTTACCGCAGCCGACGCGGCTGCAAAAGCCGGACTGCTCGCTCTGACCAGAGTTTTAGCCGCAGAGCTTGGCGCAAACAGCATCACTGTCAACGCAATAATTCCCGGTTTCCAACCCGACACGGAAACCGGCGCGGAATTTAACGAAAAGCTCGCTGCCGCTTTTCGCGCACAGCCGGAAAGTATGATTTCAATGACGCAATCGCGCACGCTGCTGAAAAGATTTGAAACTATGGAAGAAATTGCGGCGACGGCTTTGTTTCTCGCTTCGGAAGCGGGCGCGGCAATCACCGGGCAAAATATCAACGTCAATTGCGGTCTGGCGACTTATTAAAAAATCATTGCGGGTTAAGCGGATTTGAATAAGCGCAATGGAAAAATGCTTTTGTTTGCCGATGTAGATTTAAAATATTCAAAAAAATATTTGACAGACCAGTCAATAATTGCTAGATTCCGCAACACTGCACGCATAACTACTGTAAAAGCGACGGCAGGGAAACAGATGTGGCGCGCTTGCTTTGGTCAAAGCCGTGTCGCTCTAAAGCATCAATTCTACTGATTCAACAAAGGAGAAAACAATGGCAAACGCAATGATAATTTTCGACGGTCCGGGACCGCTTCCGCAAACGGCAACTTTCAAGTCTCCGTCAGATGGTCCGGTAGTGTTCGTTTTGTCGGGAACAGCCCGAACCGAAAGCGCAGCGGTTTTAATTGGGATAAATCTGAGTCTTGACGGTAAACAGATAGGCAGCACGGCGATGTGCTGGGCAAACCAGAATAACAATCATCAAGCGATGAGGACGACTTATATTCCCGTCAATAATCTTACCTTTGGTGAGCATACGATTGAAATCACCAATGCTTATTCAAATACGATTACGGATGTAAATGATTATTGTCAGGTCACTTTGTTGTATTAGCTTCCAAAAAGTAAAAAACGCGCTTGCCGAAGAATCTTTTGCAGGTAAATTCTAATATGGTTTGAAATTGCCCGGAAAGGTCGCCCAAAATGCCGCTTTCCGGGTAATCCTTCATTTTATAATTTGTGCGAACGAACATTATCCGCGATCTGTTTCTTCTTTCCTGTCGCAGTCAATTCTGCTCAACAAACCAAGCTCGTAGCCGATTGTTTCGATTTGCTGTTTGGTTAGTACGACGCCTTCCGGCTGGCGTTGTTTGAGCTTGAAGACGAGCGCGATGTCGCTCGGAGTTTGAATAAAATTTATGCGGTTGTTTTCGACCGGATATTTGAGCATCAGAGTCATCAATTCGGCGGTCGAAGCGTGTCCGATTGCCGATTGAATCGTGCGTCCCAGATTGTGGAATTCCTGAACCAGATTGCGGGCGGCGGTCAGCGTTATCGGCTCATATTTATATTCGCCGGGAGCCGTTAAAATCGGCGCGTTAAGAAAAGTCAGCCGTTTGGCTTTAAAAACCCCATTTTCCATTTCAGGTTTCGCCTGTGTCATATCTATTTTTTGACGAAAAATCGGCGCGGCGGAGTTGCCGAAATTGAAAACTGCCCGCATATGCTGTCATATTTGCACGGCTTTTCGCAACAATTTTTCGTTTTTAATTTCTCTTGCCGTTATCCGGCGGAACGGCTTTCATCGTAAAGTGCGTCGCGGTTTCTTCGCAAATTTCAAAGCCCAAGCGTTTATATAAACTCCGCGCCGGATTTACCTTTAAAACCTGCAATCTAACGGGCTTTTCAGATTTATCAAGCAAATCCCGGATGATTTTTGAACCGATACCGTGATTTTGAAATTCGGGCAGCAAACGAATGGAAGCCAAAAGAGTTTCATTCTCTTTTTCAATCACCCACAAATAACCCGCATCTTTGCCGCCAATTACAATTATTTTTCCTTCCAACGGATTAAACGCTTTGATGAAGCTTTCTCTTTGCCAATTTTCATCCCAGCCCCAGGTTTGAGTTACATAATCTTTCAAAGCGGCGTTATGAAGCCGCCATAAAAAATCAAAATCGGATGTTTCGATTTGCCGCAATTCGATTTGCATTGACGGTTATTTGCGCTTTTTCCCGCGGTCGCTTTTATGAACCCAGTAATAAGACCTGACGACCAAAACGTATGAACCGATGGCGATCAAACAAAAACAGATGAAGAAAACGGTTAACCAGGCGTAAAACGACATATTTAAAAATTATGGAAAAACAATTTAGATTTTAGCAAATACGTTTTCGGATTTGTTTTTTTAAAGGTGATATTTCTTGGATTATTTTGATAAAATCATGGCAACGGAATGCTTCGTTCGACACATCTTGTTAATGTTCGACCAAATCGTTCGATTCCATTCACAATTTACAAAACAGGCGCTGATTTCCAGCTTTTTCAATTGTTCTCAAAGAAAGAATGAAGAAATTAATCAATAATAAAGCCCCGTTCGCCGTCGTTTTTTCATCAATAATCGCTGTTTTCGCCTTTTTCTTAATTTCTCAATCAATCTCAAAACCGCAAGCGCAAAGTTTGGCTCCGCAAACTGTAGGAAATTCCATTTCAGATAAAACCGCTGCAATCGAAGTTAAAAACGCCATTTCGCCCGCGCCTCTCGCCAAATCGGTTTTTGCTGCGGCAGCCGGGCAAAATTTGAATTTAAAAAACAGCATTTCCTGGGCTTTCGGCGGCAAATCGCAAAAAGGCTGGTATTTGTATGAATTGCTTATCGAAGAAACAATAAAAACTGAAAAAAGCGCTGAAAGTGAAGATTTTGCCAATGCCCTCGCCGATTGGCAGAAATCTGCCGGATTAAACCCGAACGGAATTTTAGACGAAACAGTTTTAGCCGCATTCATAAAAACCTGGCAATCTAATCGTTTGAAGTTTGCCGGTTCGGCGTCGCCTGACGAGCTGCTGACTGCGCCCGCGACGGATTTTTGGGATTCGGCACGACCGGACGATTTGCGACGAGTCGAACGCGAAACTTATGCAGCCTATAAAAAAATGGTCGTCGCCGCTGCCGCCGATAAATCTTTGAATTTAAAAACCGACGCACAGGGAAATCTCGCTGCGGAAGAAAAATTCTTAAAAATCGTTTCCGCTCATCGCTCGCGCGAGCATCAGGAACGGCTGCGCGCAGCTTCGCCTAATTCCGGTCGCGCCGGTTTAGCCGTCAACAGCCCGCATTTTTCGGGACGCGCTCTCGACATTTACGTTGGCGGCGAGCCGGTCACGACGCGAGACGACAATCGTGCGCTCCAAGTCAAAACACCTGCATATCGCTGGCTAGTTAAAAACGCAGCAAAATTCGGTTTCAAACCGTATTTTTACGAGCCTTGGCACTGGGAATACGCGCCAGACGAAAAGCGTTAGAAATCGCTTTTTTAGTTGCAGCATTTTCAGAAAATCGGGAATCATCCGCAACTATAAACTGTCAACTGTCAACTATAAACTGTCTTGCATAGAAACTTTATTATTGCAAAACAGTTGAAAGTTGACAGTGTATAGTTGACAGTTTGATTGTCTGAAAGTCTTGTTAATGCTTTTCGAGCCGGAAGATTCAGGATTCTTCCGGCTTTTTGATTTTCGCCCGGTAACTTAAAAACCACGCGACACAGCCCAAAACCCCGACGACAAAAACCGCGTCCGTGTTTCCAAACCACAAACAAATGGCGGCGACAAAGATTGAGACGAACGAGGCGGCAGTACAAATTTTTCCAAATAAATTCATTTGATTATTCGGCGGTTTTGATGCAAAACGCGGCTTTATTTCTGCCTTTTTTTGTTTTCCCAAAACGCGAGCAGCCGCGAATAGCGGTTAAATTGGCTTTGATTGTTAATCGTTAACGTGCTGCCGAGATTGATTTTGCCGACTCCGGCGCGCTGCAATCCGCTAGAATCCCGCCGTTCATCCATTTCCCAAATGTGGATTAAAA
>DASVQU010000021.1:0-6148 GCA_036388995.1 Pyrinomonadaceae bacterium
TTGTTTTGCGGCGCGGTATTTGTGGCAGGTTCGGGTTTGTTTTGAACAGTCGTGTTTTCAGTTTTAACCGGGTTCGGCTGAACCGCCGCGGGAGCGGGTTGCTGAATCGGCTGATTTAAAATCTCGCTTTGTCCGCTTGCCACTTGCGGTTGTTCGGCTGGTTTGTTCTCAACCGGGGTCGGCAAAACGATTTTCGGAGCTTCGGTTTGTTTGAAAACCGTCGGCGAAGGAATGTTGTTCGAGGCAATCAAAGTGCCGGAAGGAATGGTGGTTGAAGCATCAACTTCCGAAACTTTCATTTGCGCGTTGGAAATCAATTCGCGCGTGTCGGTGACTTCGTTTTTCCATTTCGCGGCTTCGTATTCATCGCGAGCCAGCGTGCCGCGCGCGCCCGTTGCGGCTTCGAGCAAAGTCATTGCTTCGTCCGGCTGTTTCAGCTCGACCGTCATCTGCTTCGATTGCTGAACGATAATTTCCAGCAGCGCCTGCCATTTGCCCAGATCGGCGCAGGCTTCGGTCGGCAAAGCCGTGTCCGAAATGTTGATGCCGAGACGTTTGTAGCGTTCTACCTGTGATTGTGAGCTTTTAATGATTTGTCCGGCGACGGCGTAATAAGAATCATCCGCGCCGCGTTTTAAAGATTTGCGTTTGTAGGTTTCTTCCAAAAGAGCCTGCGCGCGGGCGTAATCGGGCTGTTCGAGAAAAACGCCCATCAGCATTACGCGAGAAACCTGCTGCATGGATTCATCGGCGGCGGTTTCTTTTTTGATTTTTTCAAGCTCGGCGGCGGCTGCCCCGAAATTGCGTCCGGCAATCCACGCGCGGACTCTGCCGATTCTTTGTTGAATTGTATTTGTCGGCGCTGCCGTAGTTGTCGGAGTCGCTACTCCATTTAACGGCGTTTGATTTTCAGCTTGCTGCTGAGCTGCGGCGGCGCTCGCGCCGACAGCGGTTAAAATTAAACACGAAAGCCATAGCCTTCTTCCCTTTAGCGGCATTCCATTCCTCCCTAATTTCTCGGTTTCGGTTTGTAAGTTCCGCAAGAGTCAAAGCTCGCCTCGTCAATGTGGCTCACTTCATCACTCGCAAATTGTTAGATTTCACATTATGCCCTGCAAACGTTTCGGGTGCAAATCCTGCCGGGCTTCTTAAAAATTGTTACTTAGTTTTCAGACTGCTGACGATTTGTTTTTGAAAAGCAACTGTTTCTGCTTTTATAACCTTTTCGTCCAAAGTTAGCAACCTGCGGTCTTGCATTATCAGCTTTCCTTCGATGATAACAGTCCGCACATCGTTCGCCTTCGTCGCGTAAACCAGATGCGAAAAAATGTTGTACATCGGGATTTGATTGAAATTATCAAGATCAACAATAACGATGTCCGCGCGTTTTCCGGCTTCAAGCGAGCCGATTTCTTTTTCCAGATGCAAAGCGCGAGCGCCGCGAATTGTCGCCATTTCAAACGCCTGTTCCGCCGAAACGACTTTCGGGTCGTTGCTCATCAATTTATGCAGCTTTGCTGCTGCGTCCATTTCCTCCCACATACTAAGATCGTTGTTTGAAGCCGCGCCGTCCGTACCTAATCCAACAGAAACGTCTTTCAAAAGCATTTGCGGCACGGGTGCGACGCCCGACGCCAGCTTCATATTAGAAGACGGATTATGCGCGACTCCAACGTTTAATCTTTTTAAAATGTCTAATTCGTTGTCATTCGCAAAAACAACGTGCGCGGCGATTGTTTTGTTGTTAAGGAAATTGATTCTAGCGAGATATTCGACCGGACGCGCGCCGTTTTCTTTAGTAACGTCCTCGACTTCCTTGCGCGTTTCAGCAACGTGAATCAGAACGGTCGCGTTTAATTTATCGGCTGAAGCGCGGACGGCTCGAAGCTGCGATTCGGTCAAAGTATATGGCGCGTGCGGCGCATAAGCCGGAACAATCAAACGGTGATTTCGCCATTTATTGACAAATTTTTCGGTGTAAGCAATCGCTTCTTCGGGCGTTTTGTTATCGGCGACCGGAAAACGAATAATCGTCTCGCCAAGCACGCCGCGCACACCCGCCTTTGCGGTTTCGTCCGCGATTGCGTCCTCGAAATAATACATATCGCAGAAGGTCGTCGTCCCGCCGCGAATCATTTCCGCCAGCGCCAGACGAGTTCCCGCGCGGACAAATTGTTCGTTGACGTTTTTCGCTTCCGCCGGAAAAATATATTTCGTCAGCCATTCGTTCAAATCCAAATCATCGGCAATCCCGCGAAACAAAGACATCGGCGCGTGCGTGTGAGTGTTGATCAAACCCGGAATGACGGCTTTTCCCTGCGCTTCGACGATTTGTTTCGCCGTAAATTGGCGCGCAATTTCGTCCGCCTTTCCAACCGCAAGAATCTTGCCGTCTTTGACCGCAATCGCGCCGTTTTCAACCACACGTTTCTGCGCGTCCATCGTCACGACGCTGCCGCCGCGCACGATTAAATCAACCGAATTTGTTTGCGTCGTTCTCTGTCCAAAAACTGAAACTGCAAATAGAGTTAGAAAGAAACCGATAAAATATTTTTTCATTCTTCCGTAAAATAATCCGAATCTATTTTCTTAATTTCATAAATCGCAGAAACATCTCGTAATCAGGTTTTAGCATTTTTATTCTGCTCTAAAAATCTGCGTCCGAAAGCTCGCGGCAGCAAATCTTCCATCATCACGGTTTCGCTTTTGCCGCTCAGATTGGCGAGTGTAACCGGAACATTACCGCAGAATTCCCACAGAATTTGACGGCAGACGCCGCAGGGCGGAGTTAATTCTTCCGTGTCAACGACGACCGCGATTTGTTTAAATTCGTGTTCGCCTTCGGAAACGGCTTTCCAGATTGCCACTCTTTCGCCGCAAACCGTCAAACCGTAGCTCGCGCTTTCGATGTTGCAGCCCGAATAAATTTTTCCGTCTTTTGTTTCGACGGCAGCGCCGACTCGAAACTTCGAATACGGCGCATATGAGTTTTCGCGTACCGCAGATGCGGCTTCGACCAGTTCTTTTCTTTTATTGTCCAAGGCTTAATTTTTCCCTAACCATTCCACACAAAATTTCGATGCCGACATCCGAGTTTCCGCCTTCCGGGATTATCAAATCGGCGTGACGTTTCGATGCTTCGACAAACTCGTAGTGCATCGGTCTGACGGTTACCAAATATTGTTCGATAACCGAATCCATTGTCCGCCCTCGATCACGGATGTCGCGTTCGAGCCGGCGAATAAAACGAATGTCGTCGGGCGTGTCAACAAAAACTTTGACATCGAGCAATTCTAAGATGCGCGGTTCGGCAAAAATTAAAATTCCTTCGATTAAAACGACGGGCTTGGGTTCGATTACTTCGACTTCGGTTGTCCGCGTGTGAGTTTTAAAATCATAAACCGGCATTTCAATCGGCAAATTGCCGCGTAAACGCCGCAGATGATTGACGATCAATTCGCTGTCAATCGCGTCCGGGTGATCGAAATTCGCTTTATGCCGCGCGTCGAGCGGCATATCAATCAAATTCCTGTAATAAGAATCCTGTTCGAGCAAGACGACGTTTTTTGCTCCGACGGTTTCCGCAATTCGTCGAGCAATCGTAGTTTTTCCCGAACCCGTTCCGCCGCAGATACCAATAATCATTTTTCTTCAGCAATCTTTGGAATAACTCTTTTAAGCAGATTTTTGAAAGTTTCGGCAACCAGTTTTCCAATTTCCATCACTTCTTCGTGATTAATTTCTTCTTCGCCGATACCGGCAGCGTAATTGGAGACGCATGAAATCGCTAAGATTTTCATTCCCTGATGATGTGCAACAATCGCTTCAGGGACGGTTGACATACCAACGGCATCCGCACCGACGTAACGCAAATAATGAATTTCCGCAGGAGTTTCATAAGTCGGTCCCGACAGCGCGCAATAAACTCCGCGCCGCAAATCGAAATTCATTTCTTTCGCCGCCGCCTTTGCGATTTCCTGAAACTTTCGGGAATAAACTTCGGACATATCGGGAAAACGGGCACCGAATCGCTCGTCGTTTTTCCCGCGCAAAGGGTTAACGCCCATTAAATTTAAATGGTCGTGAATCAGCATCAGGCTGCCCGGCTTGAAATTTGAATCAATGCTGCCCGCCGCATTTGTCAGAATCAGATTTTTAATTCCCAAAAGCCCGAAAACGCGGATCGGAAACGTCACATCCTTTAAATCGTAACCTTCGTAATAATGAAAACGCCCTTGCTGAACCGCGACCGCGACGCCCGCGACTTCGCCCAAAACCAAACGCCCGGCGTGACCTTCGACCGTCGAATGCGCAAAATGCGGAATCTCCTCGTAGGAAATTTTTACGGCGTTTTCGATTTCATCGGCAAACGCGCCCAAACCGCTCCCCAAAACGAGCGCGACTTGTATTTCCCGGTCAAATTTAGATTTTATAAACTGCGCCGCTTCCTGCGCTTTTTCGTAAATCATTCAAGTTCTAGTGCAAATTTCAAGGCTTGATTTAATTCTTCAATCTTTTGCGGAGAAAGTGAACCAATGAAGTTTGTCAAAACGGATTTAGGCAAACTAGTTAACTCATCACAGCGAATATAGCTTTCGTGCGTTAATCCTTCATCAATTCCGACTCTAACTTCCGTCGTCGAACCGCTGCCATTGGTGTAAACCGGAGTGCAAATAACCGAGCTATAAACCGTTTCGATAAATCGCTGACGGCTAATGATAACGTACACACGAAATTTTTTCGGGTCTTGTTTCGTCGGCTTTTCAATTCGATACAGTTCACCGCGTTTCATTTTTTGTCCAACGCTTCGAGCATCAATTCCGCCTGAAATCGCAAGTTATCTTCTATTTCTTCGCGGTTTTCTTCGACATAGCGATTAATTTTTTCAATTTCTTCCTCAGCAGTCATTCTATGTTTCTTCCGCGATTTTACTTGTTCAATATGTTTTCGCAGAGCTTCTTCGACAAACTCCGAACGGCTGCATTTTCCGTCCGCACAATCGTCTAACTCTTTTAACAATTCTTCTGAAATCGTGACGCAAGTTTCCACTTTCATATCTTTAATTTACTGTTTTTCGTAAGGTTGTCCAAGAGCCTTCGGCGCGCGCGAATGTCCGATAAATCCAGCCAGCACGATAATCGTCAAGACATACGGAATTATTTGAATAAACTGAACCGGAATATCTTCGCCCGAAGGCAGCTTGAAAACGCCCTGCACCTGATTTGTCAGAGCTTCGGTAAAACCGAACAGCAAACACGCGAGCATTGTCGGAACGGGTTTCCATTTGCCGAAAATCAACGCCGCAAGCGCGATAAAACCGCGCCCGGCGGTCATATTTCTGGTAAACAGCGAAGATTGCCCGATTGACAGATAAGCGCCGCCGAGCGCCGCGAGCGCGCCGGAAATTAAAA
This sequence comes from Pyrinomonadaceae bacterium, assembly GCA_036388995.1. Lineage (GTDB taxonomy): Bacteria > Acidobacteriota > Blastocatellia > Pyrinomonadales > Pyrinomonadaceae > JALZCH01. Next base: position 5,412 of record DASVQU010000021.1, read on the forward strand.
CCGCCGTGTAACGCATTTTGTTGACGCTGACGCCAGCCGCGTCAGCCGCCGCCGGATTTTCGCCGACCGCTCTTAATCTCAAGCCGAACGGCGTGCGAAACAAAACGTACCAACCGATTGGCACGAGCGCGAACGCAAGAATTGACATCACCGAAATGTCCAATGACTGCGTGCCCAAAAATGTGTTGAGCGTCGGGAGCAGATTTTCTTGCGGAATCTGCGGCGTCGAGCCGGTCGAGAGAAAAAATGCGCCGCTTAAAAGCTGCGGCAAACCAAGCATTAAAATATTTATCGCCGTCCCGCTGACAACCTGATCGGCTTTAAATTGAATGCAGGCGACCGCGTGAACCGCCGCCAGCGCGACGCCAGCCACGACTCCGACCAACACTCCGAGTAAAACGCTTCCGGTTGTCGCCGTGACAGCCGCCGCCGTAAATGCGCCCGACAACATCAAGCCTTCGAGCGCAATATTAATCACGCCCGCGCGCTCGGAAAACATTCCTCCCAAAGCGGCAAGCAACAGCGGCGTCGTCAGCCTAATCGTTGAAAAAACAAGAATTAAAGAAAAAAGTTCGCTCATAAATTTGTTCGTCGTTCGTCGTTCGTTGTTCGTTGTCAAAAGCAAATTGCGACGAACAACGAACGACGAACAACGAACTGCCGACTATTTTTTAAATCCGACAATTCCCCTAAAAACCGCTTCGGCGGCGACAAATAAAATAATTATACCCTGTAGA
>DASVQU010000022.1:0-13501 GCA_036388995.1 Pyrinomonadaceae bacterium
GTTTTTCCGTCTCCGTTGACGTCAGCGGCGGCGAGCGAATAAGCATTAGAACCGCTTTGGTAATTGGTCGGCAAGTTAAAATCAAACGGCTTGCAATCGCTTGTCTGAGCATCGGCAACAAAGCTAAACACGCATGTCAAGGCGACAATTACCGGAAATAATCGTTTCATTATTAAGTTTTCCTAAAATATTCTCTGAAAGGTTATGAGATTGGCAACAGCAGTGAGAGCATCGTTTTGAGGAGCATTTCTGTGTTGCGAAATACTTATAAAGTATAGTTGATTTACCTGAAATCTCAAAGCGGGCTAAGAAATTTCGGCGTGTTCGAGCCAGGCATCTCCATAAATATAGCAGAAGCAGAGGAATTTACTTTTATTAATTCTAAATTGTGCGGCACCGTTTTTGTGTGACTTTTTAAGTTGAATATACATCTTTAATTATCGAAATTCATTCGCTGTAATAGCTCGATAAAGCGCGGATCGGAACGCAGATTATCCAGTTTCGGATGGACTTTAATTTGCGCCATTCGATGGTCGCGTTCATCAATGGCTTTGTTCAGAAGCTCAAAGGCTTGTTCCCTATCGTCTATCTGAGCGTAAAGGGTTCCCAGATTATAATAATTATGCCAGTCTGAAATATCAGAATTTTGATGCATTTCAATTTGTTTGCGCCAATAACCCATCATTCCGCCTGTCTCATACGCTTTTCTAACGTCCGGATTGTCGAAACCTCCGCCTCTTTCCATCAAAACCGCCCATTCATTTGTCATTCCAACCGCTTCGTATAATTGGAGTAATTCAGGGTAAATTGCGCCGAAATTCGGATTCACAATTATTTCCCGATATTGCGCCAATGACTCATCGTAACGGCGGGCGTAAAACAGAACTCTGGCGAGATCCGCCTTGACGGGAATTGATTGCGGTTCGAGGGCAAGGGCGCGTTTTTCCGTCGCAACAGCTTCGTCAAATCTGCCCATCTCCGCTAAAAACAATCCGTACCAATGCGGTGCGCGCCCATAAGCTGGATTTAACTCAATTGCCGTTTTAAATTCGCGGTCTGCGGCTTGCCAGTCGTATTCATAAAGCCAGTGAACCATTGCCAGCGAAAGATGACCTTCGGCAGCTTCGGGCGCAATTTCGGTTGCCTTTAAGGAGGCAGCTTTGGCGAGCGGAAAAATTTCTTTTGCCGGAACTCCTCCCCAGACGCTCAGGAGAAAATACGAGTTTGACAGTCCGCTATAAGCGAGTGCAAATTCCGGGTCTTTTTCCGTCGTCCGGTGAAACAATTCTGCCGCCTGTTTGAGCGACATCAAAGTTCGCTGATTCCATAAAAATTGAGCTTTCAGATAAAGATTGCGCGCTTCAACGTTGTCGGTTCCTCCTTTTTTTCTCTCGATTGGTAAATCCTGATAGTTATCTTCAGAAACTTTTATGGCGGGCAATTCGGCTGTAATGCTCTGATTGCTGAACATATTCAGGAAAAAGCCGATTAAGAAAAAGGCAAAAGCAACGGCAAGTGACGACAAGACAGCCGTTTGATGAAGCCGGAAAAATTTGGCACCTCGGTAAAAGATCGTATCTTGTCGCGCGGAAACCGGTAAGCCTTTGAGCAGGCGGGAAACGTCTTCGGAAAATTCCCTGACCGACTGATAGCGTCTTTCAGGCTCTTTTCTGAGCGCTTTTAATATGATTTTGTCTAAATCTCTCGATTGCGGATTGCTTTTTTTATTATCCTGCCGTGTTATCTTTTCATAAGCCGAACGAGTGCTGTTTTTTGATTCCGCAATCCGCAATCCGCATCCGGCATTCACAGCCGAAGGCGGCAAAGGTTCATCTGCACAAATTGCCTGCACAATTTCATACGGCGATTTACCGTCGAAATTATACGGGCGATTTCCCGTGACTAACTCATAAAGCAAAACGCCGAGCGAGTAAATATCGGTTGCTTTTGTGACCCGCTCGCCGCGCATCTGTTCGGGGGAAGCGTATTCCGGCGTCATCACGCGCAGAGCCGTTTTGGTCGAAGCTGCCGTCGTGTTTTGCCCCGACGTTTTGGCGATTCCGAAATCGAGCAGCTTTGGCTCTCCATCTTTCGTCACGAGGATATTGGAGGGTTTGAGGTCGCGATGAATAACCGAATGTTCGTGAGCAAACTCGACGGCGGCGCAGATTTGGCGAAACAATTTCAGTCGTTCGTTAATTGATAAATTGCGTTCTTCGCAAAAGCGGTTTAGCGGCAAGCCTTCAATATATTCCATTACGAAGTAAGGCAAGCCGCTTTCAGTCGTCCCGCCGTCAAGAAGGCGAGCAATATTCGGATGTTCGAGGTCGGCTAGGATTTGACGTTCTTTGTGGAAGCGGCTGACAACCGAAGCGTTTTCCGTTTCCCGCCGGAGCAGCTTGATCGCCGCATTTTTTTGAAACTGTCCGTCATCACGCCGAGCCAGATAAACCGCGCCCATTCCGCCGCGCCCGATTTCGCGCTCGATCCGATAAACTCCGACTCGTTTTCCGATTACTGCCGCCTCTTCGGACACGAGAAGCTGCGCCGCCATTTCCGACGCTGAAAAATCAGCGGCGGGCGCTTGCAAAAAGTCTTCAAGGCGGTTGTCGGAATTGAGAAGCGATTCGATTTCGTTTTGCAATCCGGCATCGCCGCCGCAAACCTGCAAAAGAAATTTTTCGCGCTCGTCGGGTTCGAGGTCGAGCGCGTCGTTGAAAAGTTTTTTAATTAGCTCCGCTCTTTCAGCCGCTTCCGTCATTTTATTCTTCGCTTATTTCGCGCAGCAGCCAAGCCCGCGCAAACCGCCAGCTTCGCTCGACGGTTGTAGTCGAAATTTCTAAAATTCGAGCTATTTCTTCAATAGTCAGACCACCGAAAAATTTTAATTCGACAATGCGGCTTTCCTGGGAATAACTTTCACCAAGTTTTTCTAATGCTTCATTCAGGGAAATTAAATTTATATCTTCACTTTTGATAAAGCAATCGGCTTCCGCCAGAGACAATCGTATCTCGCCGCCGGCGCGTTTGTCGCGTTTTCGCTTAATCGCGTGGTTAACGAGGATACGCCGCATCATTGTTGCCGCTACGCCGATAAAATGCTCCCGGTTTCGCCAGACAATATCTTCCTGTTCGACAAGCCGTAAATACGCTTCGTGAACCAGAGCCGTCGGCTGCAAAGTATGGTCGGCGCGCTCCTGCCGCAGATAATTTTCAGCCAAACGACGCAATTCCTGATAAAGCGTTTCCGTTAATTCATCACGTTGATTGCCGACCGTTTTAAGTTCTTCCACTAAAATTAGCCGCCTGCGAAGTCATTAATCAGCTTCTATATGATTGCAAAATATAGATAGTTCTCAAAGTAATTTACTCGTCCGATAAACACAAATAAATGGAAAAACGCAGCGATGAATAAACGCCTGATCTTTGAAACTTTTTGTCCGGTGAAGGAATTTGAGCCGGAAAGTTGCGTTACTTAATGGAGGTGAGTCTGCGTGCTCATCCGAAATCATTTCTTCAAAGAGGAGACATTTGTAATATGAGTCAGAATAAATTTCAGCAGTTTCTTTTCAAAATTTCGTTTTATCTTATTTACCTTTTAGTGACAGCCGCAATCGTCCCGGCTCAGGATAAGCCCGCCGCACTTTCCGACCAGAATAATCAGTTAAGCGCAACTAATAAGCGTTTTTACGGAGGTATCAAGAATATGCTGCTGCTGTCAGCCCAAAAAGTGCCTGAGGAATATTACAGCTTCAAGCCGACCGACGCAGTCCGCAGCTACGGGCAAATCATCGGACACGTTGCAGACACACAGTACTCTATGTGCTCTATCGTGCTCGGCGAGAAAAGACCTCCGCTGGAGATTGAAAAGACCAAAACCGCAAAGGCGGATTTAATCGCCGCACTCAAAGAATCTTTTTCTTACTGCGACAAAGTCTATAACAGCATGACCGACGCTTCTGCCGGTCATGCTGTTAAGTTCATGGGTTCGGATAACACGAAACACGGCGTGTTGACAGCTAATCTCATCCACAGCGGACTGCACTATGGCAATCTGGTCACTTACATGCGGCTGAAGAACATCGTTCCCCCGACCAGCGAGCCGGGCTTTTTTGAGCCAAAGAAGAAGTAATGTGCCTTTGGCGGCTTTAATAATCAAAACTAAAAATAAAAGGGATGAAGGACGATGTTTCGGCTTCGTCCTTTTTCGTTCTCAAAAACAACTCTTTAGCTTTCCCAAAGATTTTGCGGTTCGTCTATTTTTAGACCAGCTCGCTTTGTTGCTTTGATGAGCCTAATGAGGATGCCAAAAGCGCACCTAAGACGAAAGCGCCTCCCGCAATTTGAAGCGGAGATAATGTTTCCCCAAGCACAATTGTTGCTAATATTGTTGCGGTTAACGGCTCAATCGTACTTAGCATTGAAGCTTCCGCATTCGTGAGTTTTTCAAGCCCTTTGAGAAACAGGATCATTGCCAAAATCGTTGATACGAGAGCAAGACCGAGAATCGCAATCCAAGCTGAAGCATTGTAATTCACCAGCCGCGAAATATCGGGAGGCGATCTGAAAATCATCGTTAAAGCGGCAAAGGTCATAATTAACAGACCGGCGGCGAGTGCGTTTGTCGAACGAAGCAAACGGCTTGACGCTAATACGTAAGCCGAGTAGCAGACAGCAGAGAGAAGTCCGAGAACAACGCCTTGCCAGGCTATTGCATTCGTATCTCCCTGCAGCAAAAGTATCAGACCGAGCATGACAATCGGCAGCGCCAATATTTGTACAGATGAAATTCGCTCTTTGAACAAAACCCATGCCCCGATTGTGACGATAACCGGAAACGTATAAAGCAGCAAAACAGTAAGTGAAGCGGAAAGGAAAACGAGGGCTTCAAAATAAAGCGACGTAAAAAGCGCGTAACCGAAAATACCCAAAATTGCACAAGCCAGAATTTGCCGTTTGTTGATCGATAAAATATGAGGTTGAGTGAGGAGAACAAAGCTCCACAAAATGAGTGAAGCGATAGCGAATCTGGTTGAAAGCAGTTCGGCGGGCGTTATCCCGGCAGCAAAAGCTTGTTTCCCGAAAATTCCCAATAATCCAAAACAAGCCGCCGAAGTTACAATTTGCATTGCTCCAACCGAGCGCCGAGACAAGTTCATAAATTACAATATTCTTATAGATTAATATGAATTAGCATAAATTATGCTCTAAAGCGGTCATCGCTATATAAAAATGGCGGTGTAAAAGTGAGTTTTACGTTACAGCAGCCGAAATATTGTAAAAGGGAATTGGTCAAGACCGGCTCAAGGAAATCATCGAAACGGCTCATAGTTTTGATGTTTCTGTTTCCACTATTAGAAAAAGCCGGAATCCCGTTATTATATGAATATGTTTAATAAGTTGGGATTAGGCTGCTCGAATGGGAAAATCTTAAAGAGCCTCGATACAGCCGGCTTTGTTATGACGGAAATCGCGTATTCAGCGGAAAGCAGACTTTCGGAGCATTCGCATGAAAATGCTCATTTTTGCTTTGTTCTTCAAGGCTCTTATACTGAATCCGATAGTAAAAATGTATTAGAGTGCGAGCCTTTTACTTTAACATTTCGACCGGCGGGAGAGATTCATCAAGATAAATTTCATAATAAAGATGTGCGAGTTTTCACTATTGAAATCCCCACGCAATGGATAGAAAGACTTCGGCAGGATTCAATATATTTAGGTCATTCAATTAATTTTCGACGCGGCGCTGTTACCAGACTTTCCGAGCGTTTGGTAAAAGAATTTTATGGAATGGAAACCGCCGCTAATTTAATAATGGAGGGACTGACGCTTGAAATAATTGCCGAAACCGCGCGGAATTCCAGACATAAAGTTAAATGTTCTATTCCACCCTGGCTTAAAAAGGCAAAAGATTTAATTCATTCGAGCTTTAAAGAAAACTTAACACTCAATCAAATTGCCTCGGAAGTCGGCGTCCATCCGATTCACTTGGCAAACGTCTTTCGGCAAAAATATAATTGCACTGTGGGTGAATATATTCGGGACTTGCGAATTGAATATGCCCGCCGTGAAATAACAAAAGGAGAAACGCCGCTGGCGATTATTGCTTTAGAAGCGGGCTTTGCCAATCAAGGGCATTTTTCCAGCACTTTCAAGCGTATAACCGGATTCACGCCTGCGGCATACGGGAGATTTTCCCGCAAAGCTTAATCCTATATAAAAAGCTTTTGTTTTCGTAAGACACTAAATAAATATAACTTTAAAATGTGGATAAAGAAGATGAATCTTTATTCACATTTTTTTGCTTAAAACCAATGAAAAGGAAAAAAGCGATAAGCATTTGTACCCGAATCGGAGTTTATATGAAACTAATAAGACGCATTTTTAATTACTCTTTAATCTTTACTCTGCTGCTTTTCTTTGTAGTGTCCGGATACGCAGAAACTACTGCAATCAAAGCAGGTAAACTGGTTGATCCTGAAAACGGAACTACGTCTGTTAATCAGATTATTCTCGTAGAAGACAATACAATTAAGGCTATAGGTCAAAATATTCCAATTCCAACCGGTTCAACAGTCATTGATCTTTCAAAACATACAGTTTTACCGGGGCTTTTCGATGCCCATTCCCATCTGTGCCATAATGTTGCGCCAGCCCAAAGTCAACTATTTAACACATTAGAAACTCCTACCGCGTACCGCGCAATTCTAGGAGTTGCCAATGCCCGTACCATGCTCGAATCCGGTTTTACAACAGTTCGGGATGTCGGAAACAACGGAAATTACGCGGATACCGCGTTGATGCTGGCTATAGACAGAGGCGTCGTTCCGGGTCCGACAATGATAAATGCAGGGCGAATTATTGCTCCTTTCGGCGGTCAATTCCAGATTCAACCGGAGCGGCGCGGACTTTCGGAACCTGAATACTTTTTCGCCGATACAAAGGATGAATTAAAAAAAGCCGTCCGCGAAAATATTCACTATGGCGCGAGAGTTATTAAAATAGTCGTTGATGACCAGCGCTATATTTATTCTGTTGATGACATCAAGTTCGTTGTCGAAGAAGCTCGAAATGCAGGATTAAAGGTAGCCGCTCATTGCGGAACGGAACGCGGCGCTCGAAATGCCGCCGAAGCCGGTGTGGCTTCAATCGAACATGGGATTCAGATGTCCGATGAAGCTTTGCAGTTAGCCAAACGAAATAACGTCGTCCTGGTCGGCACGGAGTTTCCAATAAAACTAGCCGAGTATCTGGGTTTACCTCCTGAGCAGGCTAAGGAATTTCACGATGTTTACGTTGACCGTTTGAAACGCGCGTACAAAATCGGAGTGCCGATGGTTTTCGGCTCTGATGCTTTCTTTGATGTGAAGAGCGAAACGCGCGGTGAACAGGCGCTTTCTGTTATTGATAGTTTTGTCGAAGCCGGAGTCGCAAATAAAGACCTTCTCCGCTATATGACAACCGATGCGGCACGGCTTCTCGGAGTAGACAGCCGGCGCGGAGCAATCAAAGTCGGATTAAGAGCTGATATTATTGCCACCAAAGAAAATCCGCTTGATACCATTCAGACGCTTAAGAAAGTCTCTTTTGTCATGAAAAACGGGAAGGTATTCAAAAAATCCAATTAATATTTAGAATCAAATATTTGAATTGTAGTGAACGGATTTGTCAGATCGCGGTTTTTGTTGTTTGAGGCTTGTAAAGCCACGATTTTGCGCTTGCTGCAATTATTATCGTAGCCGCCTATCACAAGCACTCTTCCATCCGACAACAATGTTGCTGTTGAGTAAAACCGTACGCCGTCCATCCGACCGTTGACTATATCAAAACTGTTCCTCAAAGGATTGTCAATGTGTTTCATACTATCCTTGGTTCTACATAGATTTACTAACAAAGTTATCAAAATGCTGGATCAATAATTCGTTAAACGGTGAAATACTGCGAATTGCTCGAACGTCTTGTTCCGTGCAGTCCTGCCACCTATCTTTATTAAGCAACTGTACTTTACGTCTGGGCACGGCTTTAAATTCGAGAACGCGCACTTCTAACTTGCCAAACTTAAAATCGGCTATATGCTGCCATTCATTGGCACGTTTGATTGATTCAGCTTTTTCTTTGTTCTGCTGCTCTGCTTTATCTTCTTCATATTGCCCGACAAGCGTTTCGCAATGTTCGGTCAACCAGGGTTTTGCATGACGATTTAAAATTAATAAACCGACATCCGCTTTCGTCAATGTTTCCCATTGCTGGTTGTTGTATCGCTGCGCTTCTCGATTATTGTTATTTTGAATTACGCGAATTACAGAATTGGCGATTTTTAGTCGTGATATTTCGTTTGCATCAATACCGTTTGTTAAGCTCATAATTAATTGTCCTTTTATTGTTTCTTTAGTTAATGTAAACATCTCCAAGTTTTAAATAATCCTGGTGTGCCGCCACCATTTGATATTTAACGGATAAGAAGTTTTGCGAATAGTATTTACTCACTGTGCTCTTAACTAACAAATGTTTACTTTTGCTTTATAAAGCCAGCTCTGCGACGCTTATTTTCGCAATTTTTATGAAAGTTTGTTTGTTGTTCTTCCGTCAAAACATTTCCATCGTTTTTATCAATGAGAATTGTAATTGCACCGGGCGACCAGCCTTCATTTATCAGTTTTGGAATATCAGCGGTAAAAGTCCAGACCAACTCATTTTCACGTTCCAAACGCACTTCTTCGACCTCTGATTTACTCAGTTCCCGGTCAGCTTCAATAATCTTTTCTACTTCTCTTCGAGCTATCTCGTGCGCTTCATTTAAATCAAACATAATGCATATTTAAGAATAGTGATTGATGTGATTTTACGAGGAAAACTACTAAATAATAAATTTCTTTATTTATGAAGAATGTTAAATTGGTGTTTATTAGGGAGATTACAATGATTTTTGAATTTCTGAATCAGGCTTGAAATGTCGACTATTTTATCATTATAAATGCGAATCGTATTTGTCTCATTATCGAAAGTTGCCAGAGAAGTTTGATTTCCGATAATGCTTTTTACATCTTTCATTTCGTTAAACGACACATTAATTTTTTCCATTCCTGTTCCGATACGCCCGGTTTCTTTGTAAATTCTATAAATCATTTGTTTTCCTTTCTCATTAAAATCAACTATTTTTCATTGAAAATACATTGCGTTTATTTATGACGATAAGTAATCCGTCCTCTTGTTAAATCATAAGGCGACATTTCAATTTCAACTCGGTCTCCAATTAAAATACGAATCCGATTTTTACGCATTTTTCCGGAGATTTGTGCCAACACCATATGCTCGGTGTCGTTAATCTGTACTTTGAAAAATGCGTTGGGTTGTTTGTCAACAATAACCCCGACTGCTTCGATTAAATCTTCTTTCATTCAAAACCTTTACCTTTTATTCAGATTGTTTTCCACGGTAAATCCAGCAAAAGAGAGATGAATTTACCCAAAAGAAAAAGCGCGTTAGGCTTAACTTTTACCAAACGCGCTTTTAGTCAAGAAACACTGGTTATTTTATGATTACCAGCGCGAGTTGCCGCCATTGCGATTTCCGCCGCTAAAGCCGCCGTTTCCGCGATCTTCGCGCGGGCGAGCTTCGTTAACTTTCAGACTGCGCCCGTCAACGTCTTTGCCGTTAAACATCGAGATTGCCGATTCGCCTTCCTCTTTAGAAGACATTTCAATAAATCCAAAGCCGCGCGAAAAACCCGAATCACGGTCTGTGATGATGTTCGCTGAATTAACTGTTCCCGCCTGTGAAAAAAGACCGCTTAAGTCTTGATCAGTTGTTTGGAAAGCAAGGTTTCCGATATATAATTTCATTTTTGTGTTGTTTCTCTCCCTTTTAAAGGAGCGTTAGAAAGAAGCTTCAGACAAAGTTGACTTCAGGGAACGGTAGTAGCAACGAAGGACTATGATTCAAATGCTCAAACGAACGGCTTCCATTGTTATTAATCAAACCTGCTCTCGAACCATCTAAAACGCGAACCGCTAAAAATTCCTAAGCGGGAGGCGCATCACCGTTGATACGCGAGAGTAAGCACTAAATTATTAAGATACATTATTGAAGTGATTAGTTGTATTTATATTTCCGATCCAAAACGGAAATTAAAGAATCAAAGCGTGAAATAACTTTTTCGTTAATTTCATAATCAACTTTCGCTAACCTTTAAAACAGCCAAAAACGTTTTCGCAGAATCTCGGCACGACCAGCTTAAATCAACTTTAAAAACTCATCAACAGTCATTCCTGCACTGCGTATCAAAGCGCGAATCGTTCCCACCGATAATTCTTTGTGCTGCGGAATTGAAAGATTAGCGCGTTCGCCTGTTTTGCTCATAACCAAATGGCTGCCGACTTGTCCGACAACGCGCCAGCCGACTTTTTCAAATGCTTTTGCCGCTTCTTTGCCGGAAATATTATTAAGCCTGCTCATTTCAGACCGTTACCAGAATTTGTTGTTTTCCGTTTGATTGCGGCAAATCGGCGACGGCTTTTTGGTCTTCCGCCCAGAGCCAAGCCGTAATCGCTTCTTTGATGTTTTCGATTGCTTCGCGTTCGGTTTCGCCCTGCGAAACGCAGCCGGGCAAAGCCGGACATTCGGCGACAATCCAGCCGTCTTCGGCTTGTTCCAAAACAACGTGGAAAATCATTTTCGTTTCTCCTTACGATTCGCTGACTTTCAAAACAGCCAGAAATGCGTCTTGCGGGATTTCGACGCGACCGACTTTTTTCATCCGTTTTTTGCCTTCTTTTTGTTTTTCGAGCAGCTTGCGTTTGCGCGAAATGTCGCCGCCGTAGCATTTGGCGATGACGTTTTTGCCCATTGATTTGACGGTTTCGCGGGCGATGATTTTGTTGCCGATAGCGGCTTGAATCGGGACTTCAAAAAGCTGGCGCGGAATGAGTTCTTTCATTTTCGCGGTTACGGCGCGACCTTTTTTATCGGCGGTGTCGCGGTGCAGAATCAGCGAGAGCGCGTCAACCGGCTCGCCCGAAACCAGTACGTCGAGTTTTACCAAATCGCTTTCGCGGTAACCGGAAAGATGATAATCGAGAGAGGCGTAGCCTTTTGAAGCAGATTTTAGACGGTCGTAAAAATCAAGCACGATTTCGTTGAGCGGAACTTCATAAACGAGCATCACGCGCGTGTCTGTGACGTATTCAAACTTTTTTTGCACGCCGCGTTTTTCTTCCAGAAGCGGGAGAATTCCGCCTAGATAAGCGTCGCCGGTTAAAATCGTCGCTTCGATGTACGGTTCTTCGATTTTGACGATTCTGCCCGTGTCCGGCATTTTGGCGGGCGAATCAATTTCCGCAACTTCGCCGTCGGTTGTCGTAACGCGATAACGCACGCCGGGCGCGGTCGTAATCAAATCGAGATTAAACTCGCGCTCTAAGCGTTCCTGCACAATTTCCATATGCAGAAGCCCTAAAAATCCGCAGCGAAAACCGAATCCGAGAGCGGTCGAGCTTTCGGGTTCGTAGAAAAACGAAGCGTCGTTGAGCCGGAGCTTGTCCATCGCGTCGCGCAAATCTTCGTATTGAACAGTGTCGGTCGGATAAAGCCCGGCAAAAACCATCGGTTTGACTTCCTGAAAACCGGGAAAAGGCTCGGCTACAGGGCGCGCGGCTTCAGTAATTGTGTCGCCGATTTGAACGTCGGCGACGGTTTTGATCGAAGCGGTTAAAAATCCGACTTCGCCGACGCTCAATTTATCAATCGGCGTCGGACGCGGGCGATTGACTCCGATTGTTTCGACCAAATATTCACGCCCCGTATTGAAAAATCGAATTTTAGTTCCTTTTTTCAAAGAGCCTTCAATTACTCGAAACAGGACAATCACTCCGCGATACGAGTCATACCACGAATCGAAAATCAGGGCTTTGAGCGGGGCGTTCGGGTCGCCTTTCGGCGCGGGAACTTTTTTGATAATCGCTTCCAAAACGTCTTCAATTCCGATTCCGGTTTTTGCCGAAGTCAAAACCGCGTCCGCCGTATCCAAGCCGATAATATTTTCGATTTGTTCTTTAATTCGTTCGGGTTCGGCTGATGGCAAATCAATTTTGTTGAGAACGGGCACGAGTTCGAGGTCGTTTTCGAGCGCGAGATAAGTGTTCGCCAGCGTTTGCGCTTCGACGCCTTGCGAAGCGTCAACGACGAGCAAAGCGCCTTCGCAAGCCGACAGGCTGCGCGAGACCTCGTAAGAAAAATCAACGTGACCGGGCGTGTCGATAAGATTTAAAACGTAATCCTGTCCGTCTTTGGCGCGATAATCGAGCCGGACGGCATGAGCTTTGATGGTGATTCCGCGCTCGCGCTCCAAATCCATATCGTCCAAAACCTGCGCTTCCATATCGCGGTCGGAAACTGCGCCCGTTAATTGCAAAATACGGTCGGCAAGCGTAGATTTGCCGTGGTCAATGTGCGCGATAATCGAAAAATTTCTAATGCGTTCGGGGTTCATATATTTTTGCGCGTTTGTGGGCGATGGGTAAAGCGAAATTCAATTTGTAATATTCCTCGCATATCACAAATCTATCAAAATGCGAAAAAAAGCGCACTTCGCATATTCTACTGTAAATTTCGTTTGCCGGCGCAAACTCGGCGGATGTGGGCATCCGCGCTCCCAGCTTAATCGTTCTTTATAATTATTTTGCCCGGCTGCTTATTTCGTAATTAGTTTCTAAAGTTTTGCGTTACCATCAAGCCGCGTCTGCCGCCGTCCATTATTCCGATTCCGACGCGACCGAATTGCGGGCGTAAAATGTTGGCGCGGTGTCCGGGCGAGTTCATCAAGCCGGTGTGCGCGAGCGGCAAAGTCGGCGCGAGCGCCAGATTTTCTCCGGCTGTCACGAAACGCACGCCGTCGTCGCGCATTCGGTCGAACGGGGTTTTACGTTCGGGCGTGTTATGCGAAAAATAACCGCGCGCAAACATATCAACCGAGTGTTTGCGCGCCACGCCCCGCATTTCCTCGTCGGCTTCGAGCGGCGCAAGTCCAGCGGCGGCGCGTTCACGATTTACCAATTCGAGCATTTGAGCTTCCAAATCCGGTCGCGGTTTCACGTTTGCGACTTTGAACGGCAGTTCGACCGTTTCGTTCGAGCCGGGTTCGATCATCAAACGGTTAAAGGTTTGTTTGATCGCATCGCCGAAAATCGGAACAATTCTGGTTTCCGCTTCATCGGTGATGGCTGCGAGACTATTGGCAAGCCTGCTTTCCTGCGCCGCTTCGTGAACGCCGTCGGCGAGCGGGACGGCGAAAAGAAGGGCGGAAACAATTGCCGCCGTTATCAAACCGTTCAAGAGTCCGGGAATTGTGCCGAGAATCCGGTTGAGCTGTTTTCGGTGAATCTCGCGCGGCAGCTTTCGCACCAGCAAGTGGGCAAGAATCATAAAAACGATGCTGACGCCGAGCATAATCAAAATGAACGCGAACGGCTGATTCCAGGTTTCCTTCCAATCATTGACGCTGCCG
>DASVQU010000023.1:0-12426 GCA_036388995.1 Pyrinomonadaceae bacterium
CACCAAAAATCCGCCGGAAATCTGCCGGAACTCAAAATCCTCCTCAAAATCTTCTCGCGCGCCAACCGCCAGAATCCGCAGATTTTTCTTTGCCCGCAAAATTTCGAGCGCGTCCGTTTCAAATTCGGGAGCGACTACCACTTCGGTAAAAATCTCGGTCAAAGCGCGTGCGACATCCGCGTTTACCGTGCGATTAAAAGCGACGATTCCGCCGAAAGCCGAAACCGGATCGGTCGCCAGCGCGCGCGCGTAGGCTTCTTCGAGCGATTCTCCGATTCCGACGCCCGACGGATTCGTATGTTTGATAATCGCGCAGGCGATTTCGTCAAAATCCGAAACCAGATTGAAGGCGGCGTCAGCGTCCAGGTAATTGTTAAAAGACATTTCCTTGCCGCCCAAAAGCTCCCCTTGCGCGACGCCGCCTTCAAATTCCGATTCGTAAACGGCGGCTTGCTGATGCGGGTTTTCGCCGTAACGCAAATCCTGAATTTTCGTCAAATAAAGCAATTCGTCGGCGGCAAAAAGCGGTTCTTCTTCATCTTCAAAATATCCTTCATCGGAATCTTCGTCTTCATCAAAAACCGCATCGAGAACGTGACCGTTTGTATCGGAAAGCTCGCTCCGGCTGGTAATTTCCGCCCAAGCTTCTTCGACCACATCGTCCAGGCTTTGCTGCTGCGCCGCGCCTTCTTCAGTCAAAATCCAATTCAGATAATTCACGGCGTCGGCGGCTTCGCCAAACGGATGATTTTCAACGACAAAATCGTAATCTTCATCCGAAAGCTGGTCTTCGAGATAGCTGAAAATCGCCAGATCATAGCGCGAAGTGTTCATAAACGCTAAAACGGCGAGGCGCTGGCGAGTCGAATGCGAAAGCGCACCGCTTGATTCGTTTAATTCTCGCAAAACCGAATCGTAAAGTTTCGGATCGGTGACGACTGCAACTGATTGCCAGTTTTTCGACGCCGAGCGAATCATTGCCGGACCGCCGATGTCAATTTGTTCGACCGCTTCGGCGAGCGAGACGTTTTCGCGCTTAACTGTTTCCTCAAACGGGTAAAGATTAACGACGACCAGATCAATCGGCTCGATTCCGTGTTCGCGCATCGCCGTCTGATGTTCATCGCTGTCTCTTAATCCGAGCAGCGCGCCGTGAATTTTCGGATGCAGAGTTTTAACGCGCCCGCCCATCATTTCGGGAAATCCGGTCAGGTCGGAAACCTCGCGGACAGAGATTCCGTTTTCTTGCAGCGAGCGCGCCGTTCCGCCCGTGCTGATGATTTCAACGCCCGATTTTTCCAGCTCGCGGGCAAACTCGACGATTCCTTCTTTGTCGGAAACGCTGATTAAAGCTCGTTTGATTTTTACTAAATTTTCGCTCGACATAAATAAAAAAACTGCAATCGAAGTGCAGGCAATTGTGACATATTCGCAGCCCGAAAGTGAAAAACAAACGGGCGGACTCGAATTTTTAGACGAGTCCGCCCGAAATTTTATTTCGCTCAAATGAATTGCCGGTTAATCAGGAAAAACGTCTTAAACAAAAATGAAAAAACGTCCCAAAAACAGCAAACTTAAAAGGAACAGCATTGTCACGACTATCACTTTTATCAGGCTCATATTTTTTATCTCAAAATTTTTGTTGCAGGAAAATCGAATCGACAAACCGCGATTGATGACAAACTAAATTTAAAATTTTAGTTTTCTTGTCGGAACGGCGTCAATTTCGTCAAACAAGACAGGCAACGAAGCCGACACCGAAAAAGTTCCGTTTAATTTTCAAACTTTGGATGTGTTAAATTTAATGCAAGTTGCAGCGCGCGGCAGCGACGCTTTTCCGATCAATGTTTTATTCACTCACGATAAATATTTTTAGCCGAAAAATTTTCGCTCTTTTATTTTTGTGTTTTTGCACGACAATTTTAAAAGCCGAAAATGCGCAAGCCGAAACGCTTGATTTGCGTTTGGAAGTATCGGCGGCTCGTTTGATTGTCAGCGGCAAATTTTCAACCGGACAAAGTTCGACTAAATCATTGCAGACGCGATGGCTTTTTCCGGATCAATACGCCGATGCCGTCAATCTCAGCCGAAGGTTTTCAAAGCCGGAGTTTTTCGGTGTTTCCGGCGCGGCGATAACGAACCGGACAAAAGCCTCGAACGAATTCATCGCGGCGAGTCCGATTGATAGTTGGAAATACGAAGTGAATTTGGAAATGCCTGCGGATGCGATGACCGCCGCGCACGTTTCCTGGCTCAAAGAATCGGGCGGTTTGTTGATGCTGGCTGATTTGCTGCCGCAGCTTGACGGCAAAGAAGTCGTCTCGGCGCGCGTCAAAATCGCGCTGCCGAATGGCTGGAAAATCGCTGCGGTGGAAAATAAAATCGGTGAAAACGAATTTTCCGTTGCCGATGTTGAAAAAGCCGTTTTTCTTGTCGGCAAAGATTTTACCGAACGAACGGGCTGGATCGGCAAAACGGAATTTCGCATTGCCAGCGAGGGCAAATGGACTTTTTCGAGCGACGACATTGTGACGATGGCGAGCCAGATTTTGGAAGAGCACCGGCGGACATTCGGCGAAACGAGCGTCAACCGATTTCAATTGATTTTGCTTCCGCTGCCGCCGAGCGTAAACGCAGACCGCTGGCGCGCCGAGACTCGCGGCGCAAGCATAGTTTTGCTGTCGGGCGCGATTCCTTTCAAATCAATTGCTTTAAATCGTCTGCACGAGCAATTGCGGCACGAGATTTTTCATTTCTGGATTCCGAACGGATTGAATTTGAGCGGCAGCTACGATTGGTTTTACGAAGGCTTTACGCTTTATCAGGCTTTGAAAACCGGCGTGCGGCTGGATTATATTCGGTTTGAAGATTTTCTCGACACTTTGAGCCGCGCGGTTGATGTGGCTCGGAGGGCGCAAAATACCAATCGAATTTCTTTGCTTGACGCATCGCGCGAGCGTT
Source organism: Pyrinomonadaceae bacterium (assembly GCA_036388995.1). Lineage (GTDB taxonomy): Bacteria > Acidobacteriota > Blastocatellia > Pyrinomonadales > Pyrinomonadaceae > JALZCH01. Next base: position 2,962 of record DASVQU010000023.1, read on the forward strand.
GGCGCGGCAGCGCAAATCTGATTTACGCTAAAGGAATGGTCGTCGCGTTTTTATGCGACGCCGCGCTTTTAAATCAAACCGGCGGCAAAGATTCTTTGTCTGACGTTTTCCGCGAACTTTATCGAAAACATAATCTTGCTGCCGCGCGCGTTGAAGGAAACGCGGCTTCGCTGGCGGTTTTGAAAAAATATCCGCAGGTTGCGGAAATCGTGCAAAAATACGTCGAGCAATCAAACGTAATCGAGCCGAAAACTTTCGAAGATTTGAGCGGTTTGGTCAACCTTTCAAACTCAAATTTCACCAAACTTGCAATCGGTTCGAGCTTAAACGGACGACAGAAAAAAGTTTTGGAGAAATTGGGCTACAAGCGCAGCTAAATTCGGTCGAATCAAAGGCGGTTGGCTTTCAACTACATTTATCAGGCACAGTTTAGTAAAATTCAAATTCGGTTTGAATAAATTCGATTTTATGAAATCAAAACTGCTTTTATTTTTAATCCTGGTTTTCGGCGTTGCGGTTTTAAGCGGCTGCACGTCAGTTGCCGGTCTGGTCGGAATGAATCAAAAATGCGTTGTGATTGCCGAACGCGCGCAAATTCGCAGTTCCGGTGCTGTTGTGGCTGCTGATCTGATGGAAGTTAAACGCGGGCAAACGCTCGAAGTTTTGGACGAGACGACGTTTGAAAATGAAAAATGGTACAACGTCCGCGCATCAGATGAAGAACAAACCGAAGGCTGGATCGAAGCGCGTTATGTGATGACGCAGACTCTGCTCGAAAAATCGCAAAAGATCGCCGACGAAGACCGAGAGACTCCGGTGCAAGCCGCCGGGCAGTTGCGCGCGGCTTCAAATCTGCGGCTTACGCCCGACCGCACATCGGATGACAACATTCTATTCAAACTGCTTGGCGGCGATACGTTTGAAATTATCGGCTGGAAGCGCATTCCGAAAACTGATGAAGCCGAAAAAGATGATGCGCCGAAAGGCGGCGCAGATAACCAGGCGGGAAAAAACGCCGGTCGTCAGCAAAAACAGAAAGATCACAACGCTCCGCTGCAATTGGACGATAAATATGAGACCTGGTACAAAGTCAGGCTCGATCCGTCCGTGTCGCCTGCGCCTGCGGGCTGGATTTACGGCAAACAAGTCGAACTGGCGGTTCCTGCGGACATTATTTTTTACCGAACGGGGCGCGAGTTCGTCGCATGGCGGCGGCTTGACGGCGACGAGTCGGCAAATTCGTCGTTTTTAAAACGCGGCAAAGATATGGCGCGCGAAGAAAAACCGGGAAGCTGGGTAATTTTGGAGAAAAGCAATACGCTGCAAGAGCCGGACGGCGAAGAACCGGATTTCGACCGCATTTTGGTTTTGGGTTATGACAAATACAACCAGGATCATTACAAAGTTTATAGAAGCGGCAACGTTAAGGGATTTTTGCCGCTGCGCGTAACGGGAACCGGCGACAGCCGCGTCTTTTCCGTCAAGCTGAAAGACGGACAAGGGCAGTTTATTGACGTGCAATTCCAAGTGTTTAAAGACGCGCGCGGAAATCTCAAAGTCAAAGTGCCGGACAATATTCCGAAAGACGAAAAACGCGGAGATTAAAAATGGAAGAAAATGATTTTTTTCCCGAAACAGTCGAGATTGAAATAACAGATTCGTTTGATTTGCATTCTTTCGCTCCGAAGGACGTTCCGCGAATTGTTGAAGAATATTTAATGCTCGCGCGTGAAAAAGGTTTTCGTGTGGTCAGAATAATTCACGGCAAGGGAATCGGCGTGCAACGCGAGATTGTGCGCTCGATTTTGGCTAAAACTCCATTTGTCGAATCTTTTAAAGACGCGCCAGCTTTTTCCGGTCATTGGGGCGCGACTGTAGTTCAGTTTAAATAAAAGAAAAGCGGCGTGACATGTCACGCCGCTTTTCTTTTCCGCTAAAGATATTTTTAATCTTCAATAATTTCCGACCAAACTTCTTCGTCTTCGATTATTTCTTCGGCTTCGAGCGCTTGATAACTGGAAATCTGTTGCTCGGCTTCCTGCCAGCGATGATAAAGCACGGCATTTTGGCGTTCAAGCTCGTGAATGCGGCGTTTTAATTGATTGCTCATCCGCTCCAGATAAGCGAGATAAAAAAACTGCAAACCCGCGACGCCCGCCATTGCCAAAGCAACACAAATTACAACGTAATAATAATTATACATCTCCGTAAACCTCTCGCTTAAAATTCCACGCCGAAGGTGAAGCGATTAAAAAACTCTACGCCGCTTGGCGTCAAAAGGTTTTCAATCATGTTTCAGGAATTATACTCTTGGCGCGCAGGGAAGTGAAGGTAAAATTCAACGAAAAATTTTCAAGGAAAACTAATAACCGTATGATGACGGATGAAAATTTGACGGCTCGGCGTTTAAATACAAACCGGGCTGCCAAATCTTTATTTCTTTCGTCCGAATTTGCGCGCAAAAGCATTGTAAGCGGATTCTAATTCAGTGACTCGAAGCAGCTTGGCGACTACGATAAAACAAATTCCGCCGAGCGCAATCGGAATCAAAACTTCAATTAATTTGAAAATCAGATTAGCCGCACCGAATGTTTGGTGCAGAAAAAAGTAGGCAAACCAGCTTACGGCGCTCATTATCGCCGCGGCGATTGCGATTTTGACGAACGAAGCGAGAATTTTCCCGCCTTCGATGCCGTTTATTCTGCCGCGCATCAAAAAAGCGAGAGCAAAAAAATTAACCAAAGCGACCGACGAAGTGGCGAGCGCGACACCGACGTGACCGAAACCATACGGCATCAGAGCTTCGCGGAAAACGTAGCTGGCGACAGCATTGACGGCAATCGAGCAAAGGCTGATTATCATCGGCGTTTTCGCGTCGTCAAGCGCGTAAAAGGCTGGCGATAAAATTTTAATCGCGGCATAGCCGGTCAATCCGATTGTATAACCCGTCAAAGCCCAAGCCGTCATTGTCGTATCAGACGCCGTAAATAATCCGCGCTCATAAATCAGACGGATTATCGGCTCGCCCAAGACGACAAGCCCGCAAGCCGAGGGAAGCGTCAGCAAAAATACGAGATTGATTGATGAAGAAATCGTTTCCCGGAATTTTTTAAAATCGTTTTGCGCCGCGAAACGCGAAAGCGTCGGAATCGCTGCCGTGCCGATTGCGACACCGAAAACCCCAATTGGAAACTGCATCAACCGAAATGAATACGACAGCCACGATTGCCCGCCGTCAATGTCGGAAACGAAATAAGTATTGATTAAAACGTTGATTTGAACGGCGCTCGTGCCTAAAATCGCCGGAGCCATCAGCCGCATCACGCGGCGCACTCCTTCGTCGGCGAAGCTGACTCTTGGCGAAAATCGAAAGCCGACCGCAAAAAGCGACGGAATTTGAATCAGAAACTGCGCCGCGCCGCCGATTAAAGTTCCAATCGCCATTCCAATAATCGCCCATTGCGCCGCAACGCTCGGAATCAGATTTTCGTCTGTTGATTTTTCCCAGCCTCCGCCGCTCAAAAAGTAAGCAAAAACGAGTCCGGCAACGAGCGAAACGATATTAAAAGCGGTCGAAGCCGAAGCCGGAATGCCGAATCTGCCTTTCGTATTTAAAACGCCCATCGCCACCGCCGCCATTGCCACGAGCAAAATAAATGGAAACATTATTTGCGTCAGAGTCGTCGCCAGAGCGGCTTTTTCCGGCGAAAATCCGCCGGCGATTAAACCGACGAGCTGTGGCGAAAGGACGATTCCCAAAATTGTGACAAGACTTAAGACAATAGCCAGTGCATTTAAAACGAGCGAAGCCAATTGCCAAGCCTCCGCCTCGCTTTTTTTAAGCTGGTAATCGGTAAAAACTTTGACAAAAGCGGCGGACAAAGCGCCTTCGGCGAAAAGATCGCGCAAAATATTGGGAATGCGAAAGCCGACAAGATAAGCGTCGTACAAAAAACCGGCGCCGAAATAGTTGGCGAAAACCATTTCGCGCACCAAGCCCATCACGCGCGAACCCATCACGGCAATCGAAACGATTCCGGCAGAACGCGCCACGCTTTTTTGCGGTTCGACTTTTTTTTCTACAACACTTGCTTCGACTAATTGCGGCTGTTCTGCGGCAGTCGGCGCGGGCAAAGCGGATTCCGCCGCTTCCAAATCCGGCGGAATTGATTTTTCGATTTCGGACGCAACGCTCGATACAGGTTTTCTCCACTCGAATGTTGTTTCAATGCTGCCGAATCGAACCGAAGCATTTTCCGGCAGTTCGATTGTTTCGCCGACCGCGAGACGTCTCCCGTTGACGAAAGTTCCGGCGGTCGAATCCAGATCGGCAATCAACAGTCGTCCGTCCGGTTTCATCAAGAGCGAGGCGTGAAAGCGCGAAATCAAGCTGTGGTCAATCCAAATCTCGTTTTGCCGTTCGCGTCCGACTTGCAGGCGATTGCGTTCGGGCGTTAGTTTGTATTCGGTTTTTTCTGGTTTTAAATTCGGTAAATTAACTGTGACGGAAACAGTGATTTCCGATTGATCGGCAGCTTTTGTTGAGGTTTTATTTGTCTCCGATTCCATTTTGAAAAGCCGCCAAACCGATTTGTTTTGCGGCTGCTCGATTTACAGTTGTTCCTGGATTTTCGTCAGCAAAGTTTTGTTGCCCGCGCACAAAGCTAGAGTTTCGGTTATTTTCTTTTTTTCGACAAGCCGCGCATACGGAAACTGCGGAAAATTCTTTGGATGGCAGCAGATATTGAGATTCAAGCGAATTTTTGCGTGACCAAAAAAGAAGCCTCACGAATCAAAGGAAATTATTCGTGAGGCTTCTTTTTATATTTTAAAAAGCGGTTTATTCGGGTTTCGCGGTCTGCGTATTTCCAAAAGATTTATCAATCGAAATGCGGCTATTTGAAAGCAGGGTATCGAAATCTTTCGGAATGTAAGAAAACATTGCCGCGCCGCCGCGCATATTTTGCACGTAATTAACGAAATCGTTTTGATAATCGCGGAACCGGTTGACATTGCCGCGCTGGTTGAAAATCACGAAATAGAGAATCTCGCCTTTGGCGGTCGCCATTTGACCGACCAGACTGCTCACTCCATTGTCGGTTTGGGGCAAAGTTCCGGTTTTGCCGATGACGCTGCCGCGCGAACGATAATCGGTGAAACGATTCTTCAGCGTGCCTTCGTCAATTCCCGCGACGGGCATAATGTCGGTCGGGGACAATTTGTTTTTGACTAATTCGTTTTGCAGAGCGCGGAAAATTTTCATCATCGCGCGCGGCGTCACGCGGTTGACTCCGAGACCGCTTGTCGAAGCGATTTGAAACTCTTCAAACGGAATTTTGGCTTCGCGGATGACAATATTCTGGACGGCGTATGTGCCTCCGACCGAATCCCCAAGACGTTCGGAGAGAAAATTGTTTGAATACGATAAACACGCTTTCAGAATGTCTTTGAGAGGGCTTGATTCGTGCGTTGCCAGCAGACGCAGATTTGTGGGCAAAACATCGGCGGTGACGGCTCCCATCACGGCGACGCTCGGAATCGGTCGCGGCTGATTCGGGCTATTAGTTTTTAAATAATTGTGCCATGCGTTGACTGCCGCCGCCGAACGGCGCGTCGCGTCCATAGTGTCGTAAAAGACCACGCCCGAACGCAAAGCGGACGGAGTGTAATTAATCGTGAACTGCGGCGAAACCATCAAATCGCCGGTCACTTTTTGAATGCCGATTTTGTTGAGCGCGTCGGCAACCGCCATCGCGTGTTCGTAGTGCAGCGACGGGTCATTGCCGGTGACAATCAAATTGCCGGTAATCGTGCCGGTCGTAGTGTCAATTATGCCGTCGGTATAAATCTGTGTTTTAAAACGATAATTCGCTTTCAAAGTGCTCAAAACCGCTAAAGCCGTGGCGAGCTTGATGTTCGACGCCGGATTAAACGTCGTGTCAACCGAGTTTCCCATCAAAACCTGACCTTGCACGGTTTCGACCAGCAAGCCGCGCATTCCGCCGATAACAGGTTCGAGCGACGGCGCGGCAACGTCCGGCGCAATCGTGTTCGGCGCGGCGGAATTATTTGTCGTTCCGGCGGGCGGAGCCGTGCGGGGAAGCGAAGGCTGCGTCACCAGGGCGGGCGATTGTTTGACAATCGGTTTGACCAGAGGCGACGAACTGGGCTGCGGCGAACCCGACGGGCGAGTGTAAACGTCTTGCGCCAGAGCGGAATTTTCCGCCGCAAACGCGGCAAAGACGAACAAAAGCGCGAAACTGAAACGAAAACTTTTTATTACAGGGCTTTTAATCATTTTTCTTAATAATCTTTTCCAAATCCGATTCGGATCCGGTCGGCAGGTTGCCAGCGCGCCGTCAGGTTCCAACGGCTGACAAAATCATAACACAGCTTTCAGCCGAAAATCTAACAATTTGCTTCAAACCATAAGAAATTTTGTTCGCAATCATTAGACGCGATATTCGATGCAACAGGTTAAATTTCGGATGTCGGCGTTTTCGGAAAATGTTACAAAATGCTGACGAATCATTGACAAGCAATTTCGCGCAACTCTAAAATCGAAGCGAAAAACTTGTGGTTTCGCGCGGCGTGTCAATCAAACAACCTGTCACAATCGAATCGGTTTTACAAGTTCATCGAGAACGCGGCGCGGAAATCAGGAAACGCCTCGCCGAATTTGAAAACATCTGGCAGACGGGATCTGACGAGCAGCTTTTTGAAGAACTGGTTTTCTGCATTTTTACCGCCAACGCTTCGGCGCGAATGGGTTTGCGCTCGGTTGCAGCGGTTAAAAATCTGCTGCCGGAGAACGCTTCGGCGGAAATGCTGGCGCAGGCTTTAACCGGCGTTCATCGTTTCCCGAACGCGCGCGCCGGTTACATTGCCGTAACGCGCGAATTTTTGCGGCGGGACTGCCAAATGCAGTTGCGCGGGCGATTGTTAAGTTTCCCCGATTCGATTGCCCGCCGAGATTGGCTAGTGCGCGAAAAGGGAATTAAAGGCTTGGGGTTTAAAGAAGCCAGCCATTTTTTGAGAAACATCGGATTTCGCGGGCTTGCGATTTTGGACAAACATATTTTGAACAGCCTGGCGGATTTGGGCGAGATAAATAATTCTAAACCGCCTGCAACCAGAACGCGGTATTTGGAGATCGAAAATATATTAAAAAAGTTTGCCCAAAAACACGGTATTAATTTCGATGAATTGGATTTAGTTTTATGGTCGCTTAAAACCGGCGAGATTTTGAAATAAAAATCGCCGGATTAAGGAGAATACAAAAATGTTTGCCTTTAGCTTTAATTCTCTCCCGCAAAGATTCGCTTTCGACGCCCGAAAATCTTCTTTTGCTTTGCTTTTCTTTGCCGCTTTTCTCGCGCTGTCCGCTGCGCCGAATTTTGCTCAAACCGAAACGGAGGGAAATCTCCGCAAACAAGCCGCGAAAGCGATGCGAGAAGGCGAATTTGCGGAAGCCGAGAAAATCTGGCGCGTGCTGCTCGGCAGCGAGCCGGATAATTATAAATATCGTCTCGCTTTAAGTCATTCCCTTTACAAACAGCGTTTCCTGGTCGAAAGCTATACCGAAGCGAGAAAAGTCGCCGATGCGGAGCCGAAAAACGCGCGCGCCTTTGCTTTGATCGGATCGAGCCTGTTGAGCGCGGGGAACTTCACGCAAGCGAAAGATGCTTTTTACACTGCTTTAACTCTCAACGAAGAAGAGCCGCTTGCGCAGGCGGGAGCCGCGATGCTCGATTTTCACGAAAACCGCGCCGCCTTGGGGTTTGCCCGAATTCACCTCGCTATTCAACTCGAACCGCGAGAACCGGATTTTGTTTATTATCTGGCGCAGGTCGCTGTGCGAACCGAAAAATATAACGAAGCCGCCCAGGCGTATGAAAGATTTTTGCAAATCGCGCCGAACACGGATGTTGACCGGCGCGAAAGAATTAAGGGGTTGATTAGTTTTCTGCGTTATCTCGGCGCGCAAAACAAACTGTTCGCAGTCGAAGGAAAACGACAAACGGCGATTAAAATGGACATAGTTAATAATCGCCCGATAATAACGGTCAAAGTAAACGAACGCGATGAACCGCTGCGTTTCGTGCTTGATTCCGGCTCGGCGGTGACGGTTATTTCCGATACGACGGCGAAACGTCTCGGCATCAAAGAAGTCGCGCGGGGCGGAAAGGCGCGAGCCATCGGCGGCGAAGGCAAATTCAATATTGTTTACGGGTTTTTGAATTCGCTTCACATCGGCGATGTTAAAATCAACAAAGTTCCGGTTTACATTCGCAAATTTCATAATTATAGCGAGGTAATTGACGGCTACATCGGTATTTCGCTGATTTCAAAATTTATGACCACGCTTGATTACGGAAATCAAGTTTTTTCCCTCGTCAGACAAGAGAAAAATAAAAAAACTGAGACGGATGCGATTCCGTCAAGCGCAGATGGATTGAGTATTCCTTTGCGAATTACGACGAGCGGTTTTTTAAGCGGCGAAGTGAAAATTGATTCGGTGCCGGAAGCGTTGAATTTTATTATTGATACGGGCGCGAGCGTTTCGGTCGTCAGCTCCGTGACAACGAAATATTATCAGCTTAATCGTTTCGTCGAACCGACAATTATGAGAGTGTTCGGCGCAGCCGGAGTTACGGAAAACGTGACTGCTTTAAACTTGCCGCGCCTCGATTTCGGGCTGCATTCGCAGGAGAAAATTCAAGCCGCCGTTTTGGATTTGGAGGCGATCAACGAAACTTCCGGTTTTGAGCAATCGGGGATTTTAGGTGGAAATTTTTTCAAAAATTACCGTCTGACGTTCGATTTCGTCAACGTTAAAGTCGTGCTTGAACCGTCTCTGCCGCAAAAAATTAAAAATGCAACCGACGCAATCGTCTCCGAAAACATCAAACCCCGCGAATGACCGCGAATAAAACCGAAAACATCGGTTTAATTTAAAAATTTCGGTTTTCGGAAGATTTGTGAAGCAAAGCATTTATTTGGAAACGTCGGTGATCGGCGCTTATCTGGACAACGGCGATGCGTTTCGGCGAGATTTGACGATTTACTGGTGGGAACACGAGCTTTTCGATTATCAGCCGTTCGTTTCTCTCCTTGTCGAACGCGAGCTTGAACGTACGCAGGAACCGCACCGGACGAGCTATTTAAATTTAATTAAGCCGCTGACCAGACTTGAGCTGATCGAGGAAGCGGCGATTTTAGCCGAAGGCTATGTCGCGCGCGGAATCATTCATCGCAAATATTTGGCGGACGCTCTGCACGTCGCGCTCTGTTCGGTTCATAAAATTGATTATCTCGTCACCTGGAATTTCGGTTTTCTGGCAAACGTCAAACGCCAGGCGCGGATTCGAGTTTTTAACACCGCCGCCGGATTTTTCGTGCCTTCGATTGTCACGCCCGAATTTTTAGTGGAAAAATAATTTTTGTGTACAGACGTTCAAAATT
>DASVQU010000024.1:0-47545 GCA_036388995.1 Pyrinomonadaceae bacterium
CTCTGGCTGAAGCAAATATTGTCGGACGCGCCATTGGAATGGCAACGCGCGGTTTGAAGCCTGTCGTTGAAATCCAGTTTTTTGATTATATCTGGCCTGCTTACCATCAAATACGCAACGAAATGGCGACAATGCGCTGGCGTTCGGACGGCGATTGGAAATGCCCGGTCGTGATGCGCGTTCCGGTCGGCGGTTATCTCAAAGGCGGCGCGATTTATCACTCACAATCCGGGACGACAATCTTTTCGCACACGCCCGGAATCCGAATTGTTTATCCGTCAAACGCGCTCGACGCGAACGGTTTGCTGCGGACTGCGATTCGCTGCGACGATCCGGTTTTGTTTCTCGAACACAAACATCTTTATCGTCAGGCTTATAACAAATCGCAATATCCGCCCGACGGCTTTTTAATTCCGTTCGGCAAAGCTAAAACGGTGCGTCCGGGCAAAGATTTGACGATTATCACTTACGGCGCGCTCGTTCAGCGTTCATTTGTCGCGGCGAAAAAAGCCGCGCAGGAACACGGAATCGAAGCGGAAATTATTGATCTCCGCACACTCGTTCCTTACGATTGGGAAGCGATTGCCGAATCCGTCAAACGAACAAACCGCGTGATTGTCGCGCACGAAGATTCTCTGTCGTGGGGCTACGGCGCGGAAATCGCGGCACGAATTTCCGAAGAATTGTTTGAATATCTCGACGCTCCGGTTAAAAGAATCGGCGCAACCGATACGTTTGTCGCTTACGCGCCGCAGGTCGAAGATTTTATTCTGCCGCAATCCGAAAACGTCGAACAGGCGATTTTGGATTTGGCGAAATATTAAATTCACTGGCGGGAAATTATTATCAAAGCCCGGAGTCAAAAGAAACTCCGGGCTTTTTCGTTTGGCGGAAACGAATTTTCATTTGCCGAAAACAGCCGTTTAAAATGAAAAAGTTGCAAAAAACATCAGCTAACGGATAATTTGAATTGAAAAGCAATGAACACGCCTGACGCCGCATTGTTGGTTAATCTGCTCGGTTTTGCCGTCGGGCTTGCATTGTACGCAATGCTGCTCGTGATGAGCGTGCGGCGCAGACGCGGTGATGCGGAACGGGTTGATTTTTTGCTGCTCGCAACCGCGCTGCTTGGTTTGCTGTGGAATGCCGGCGAGTTTTTCGCGTTTGTCTGGCGCGATTTTGCGCACGCGGAATTTTCGCCGATTTTGGCGGCAACGGCTTTTTCGGCGCTCGGTTTTCTTCCGGCGGTCGTCGTGCATTCGGCATTTTCAAATGAGAAAAAGAACGCAAAATCGAATTTCCTGATTTTTGCCGCTTACATTTTGAGCTTTTCAGCCGCCGCGCTCCATTTTCAAACAGCGATTTTTAGCCACGCTGCTCCGTTTTCCGCCTCGCTTCAAATACTGACTTTCGGTTATTTGTTGATTTTAGCCGCCTTATTTTTGCTCAATTTGCGGCAATCCATCGAGCGAAAAGCGATTTGGGCGAGCGCGCTGGCGGTTTTCGCGGTTTCGGCTTTGCATTTAAGCCAGCCGCACGGCAGCGAAGGTTTTTGGTTGACCGAGCTTGTCGCGCATCAAGCGAGCTTGCCGCTGGCGTTTGCGATTCTTTATCAAAATTTTCGCTTCGCTTTTGCCGATTTATTTTTAAAACGTGCTCTTTCACTTGTGCTACTCGCGGCTTTGGTTTTCGGTTTGTATTTTGCCGTCGGCGTTCCTCTTTTTCGCATTCACGCGGAACACGCGCCGACCGATTCGCAGCCTGTTTTCGTGTTATTGGGACTTTGGATGGCGACCGCGCTGGTTTACGGGCATTTGCATCGCGCCGCCGTTTGGTTTGTTGATAAAATTTTATTGCGACGCGCCGATTATCAGGAATTACGTTCTGAAATCAGGAGTAAAATCGAGAATCTTGAAACAATCGAAGCGGTTTTGAATTATGTTTGCGCCAGATTCGCCTCGACTTTAACGGCGGAAAATTCGGGTTGGCTTGAAACTGGGGGGCGCGGCGACGCTATGTTTTCAAACAGCGCGGCTAATATTTTTGTTCCGACCGCCGAAGCGCCGTTTTACCGAATTAATTTGAGCGATTTTGCCGGAGCGCGGCGTTTATTGTCGGATGAAATCGAAATGCTCGAAGACACTGCGTTGATTGCGGCGCGCCGCGTTGACCAATTGCGCGTCACACACGAACGCTGCGAGCAGGAACTGCGCGAGCAGGAAATCGCCAAACTCGCTTCCGAAGCCGAATTAAAAGCTCTGCGCGCGCAGATCAATCCGCATTTTCTCTTTAACGCTTTGACGACAATCGGTTATTTGATTCAGACCGCGCCGGAAAAGGCTCTCGAAACTTTGCTTCAGCTCACGCAGCTTTTGCGCGGCATTTTGCGGCAGACCGCAGAATTTACGAGTCTCGGCGACGAGCTGAAATTGATTCAAAATTATCTCGAAATCGAACGGGCGCGTTTTGAAGAACGGCTCGAAATCGAAATTAATGTTTCGCCCGAATTAAAATCTTTGCGCGTGCCGTCTCTCATTTTGCAGCCGCTCGTTGAAAACGCCGTCAAACACGGCATTTCCCAAAAAAAAGCGGGTGGAAAAGTAAAGATTTCGGCGCGCGTTGATGCAAACAATTTAATTCTGGAAGTTGCCGATACAGGCGCCGGCGTCAGCTTGACTGATTTAAAGCGCGGAATCGGCTTAACCAACGTCGAAAACCGTTTGAAAACTTATTATGGCGGACGGGCAAATTTGAAATTTGAAAGCAAAACAGGCGACGGCGCAACGGCGCAAGTAACAATGCCAATTTCTTCGGTAAACAAAAAAGTTTTTTGAACCGCCGTGACGCAGAGACGCAGAGGTTAAGAAAAGTTTTGAGAATATCTTTCTTTTCTCTTTTGGTTTTCTCGGCGTCTCTGCGTCTCGGCGGTGAAATTCAGAAATGAAACTGCGAATTGTAATTGCCGACGACGAACGACCGGCGCGCGCTTTTCTGCGGAATTTGCTCGCCGGTTTTGAAGACGTTGAGATTGTCGGCGAAGCGGAAAACGGCGCGGAAGCAGTTGAGCTGATCGAAAAAACGCGCCCCGATTTGGCTTTGCTCGATTTAAATATGCCCGAAGTCGGCGGGCTTGAAGCGGTAAAAATGATACGTAAAAACATTTTGCCGCTCGTCGCGTTCGTCACGGCTTATGATGAGTTTGCGCTACAGGCGTTTGAAGTCAACGCAGTTGATTATTTGCTCAAACCGGTCGAGCGCGCCAGACTTCGCGAAACCTTGAACCGCGCACACGAAAGACTCGAAACGGCGGATTTTCGAGAAAAGGAATCGTTAAATCTGCAAGCTGCGGCGGCGACCATCGAGGAAACCGGAAAGCGCGATTTTCTGGAAAGAATTCCAATCAGACTGCGCGATGAAATAATTTTGCTGCCCGTCGCGGAAGTCGCTTCAATCGTCGCCGAAGGCGAATTGCTGCACATTACGACCGCTCGCAGCGAGCGTTACACAATAAATTTTCGCCTCAAAGATTTGGAAGCGCGCCTTTCATCCGATAAATTTGTTCGCCTCTCACGCGGCACACTTTGTAACTTGGAAATGATTCGGAAAATTTCGCCGCTTCCCGGCGGGACTTATCTGGTTACGCTCAAAAACAACCAACAGCTCGCTGCCAGCCGTTTACAGTCAAGAATTTTGCGCGAACAGCTTTTGCGCTTATAAAAATGAAGCAGAAACACGACCGTTAGGGAATGTGTTGCAAGCACATTCCCTAACGGTCGTGTTTCTGCTTCATACATTCATTCAAAGCCGTTCGTCTCCCTGACGCGGCTTTTTGTTTTGCGGAGAAAGCAGTTTGTTGAAAACAAATGTCCGCATAACGCTTTTTTCATCAAACTTTATAATTCGACGTTTATCTATTTTTATTGGTGACAAAATGAGTTTTTATCAGAGATTTTTCATTGCAGTTTTATTTGTGTTCGGCGCGTCCTTAACCATCTTCGCGCAAACCGGCGGAACGATTCGCGGCAGCGTGACAACGGAAACCGAAGGAAGCGCGCTCACGGGCGCTTCGGTGCAAATCGTCCAGCTTCGCCGCACGACGAACACGGACGCAAACGGCGTTTATGAATTTACCAACATCGCGCCCGGAAATTACACGATTCTCGTTCACACGGAAGGTTTTTCTGACAGAACCCGCAATGTCGCTTTAGTCGGCAACGCGGTTGCGACCGTAGATTTCGCGCTCTCGCTGGCGGGCGTCAACGAACAAGTTACAGTGACGGCAACCGGACAGCAGCAATCGGTTTTTGAATCGTTTCAATCGGTGAATTCCGTCAGCCAGCTTCGCATTCGCGAACAAGCCAGCACTTCAATCGGCGAAGTTCTGGAGCGCGAAGCTGGCGTCGGCAAACGCTCTTTCGGAACGGGTTCAGCGCGTCCTGTGGTGCGCGGTTTTGACGGCGACCGCGTTTTGATAACTCAGGACGGCGTGCGCACAGGCTCGCTCGGTTCGCAATCCGGCGATCACGGCGAGCCGATTGACGTTCTGAATCTCGAAAGACTGGAAGTCGTCAAAGGTCCGGCGACGCTGCTTTACGGTTCAAACGCAATCGGCGGTGTGGTTAATGCCGTGACATCCGATGAAAACACTTCGCATACCGGCTTACGCGGATTTTTTAGCGGTTTGGGCGGAACGGTTAACTCGCAAGCCGGAGCGAACGGCAACATTGAATACGGCTACAAAAAGTTTTTATTTAATGTCGGCGCGTCTGCGCAGCGCGAAGACGATTATCACACGCCGCTCGGCGTAGTTCCGAATTCGGCTTCGCGTTACTGGAACACGCTCGGCAAAGTCGGATATTTTGGCGACAAAGGCTTTCTTCAAGCCGGTTTCGATTACGATAAACGCCGCTACGGAATTCCGTTCGCCGGATTTTTCGAATCGGGCGGAGAGAGCAACGACGAAAACATTGACATCCGCGCGCGGACTCGTAATCTGCGTTTTCGCGGCGGTCTGCACGATTTGAATTCTCCGATTACAGCGATGAATTTCGCGATTAATCACAGCGATTATCAGCACCAGGAATTGGAAGAAGAAGAAATCGGGACGGTTTTCGACAACGACACTTTTTCGTATCGTTCGACTTTTGAACAAAAGCCTTTTAATAAATTAACCGGGCGTTTCGGTTTTGAAGGTTTTCGCCGCAGCTATTTGACGACCGGCGAAGAAGCATTGGTCGAAGGTCGCGTCCGACAAAACAATTTCGCGGTTTTCGCACTCGAAGAATTGGGCTTTAAGCGAGTCGCTTTTCAATTCGGCGGGCGCGTCGAGCGCAACTCTTATGACACGGCGAGCGCAAATTTGCTCGACCGGAGCTTTACAGGGTTTTCCGGCGCGGCTGGCGTGCGTTTCCGTTTGTGGGAAGGCGCGTCTTTTGTGACGAATTTCAACAGCTCTTACCGCGCTCCGGCTCTCGAAGAGCTTTACAACAACGGAGCGCACGTCGGAACCATATCGTTTGAAATCGGCAACGAAAATTTGCGCCGCGAGCGTTCAAACGGCGTCGAATTTTCGTTCAAACAAAACACTCGAAGACTGCGCTTTGACGGCGGATTTTTCTATTACCGAATCAACGATTTCATTTATCAGGCGCTCGAAGACCAGGATGCGGACGGCGTGCCGGACATTGAAGATAATTTATTCGTCCGCCGTTATTTGCAGGACGACAGCCGTTTCATCGGCGCTGATGTAAGCGTCAATTTCGACATAAACAAATATGTAGGCGCGTTTTTCGTCGGTGACATCGTGAACGCCAAACTGACGAACGGCACGCCTTTGCCGCGTATTACTCCGGCGCGGGCACGCATCGGGCTTGATTTGAAATACAAAGGTTTGAGCGTGCGTCCCGAAACAATGTTTGTGGCGAGAAAATCGAGCGGCGATATTTTTCCGCTCGAAACGCCGACAGCCGGTTACGGTTTATTCAACGTCAACGCTTCTTACACTTACGGAACCGAGCATTACGCGCATATTTTCAGCTTGAGTGGGAATAACTTGACCGACAAGCTGTATTTCAATCATCTCTCTTACATCAAAGACCTCGCGCCCGAACCCGGACGCGGTGTTCGTGCGAGCTACACTTTTAGATTTTTCTAAATTTGAAAAAGCAGTTTCGCTTTAAAAATACGGCGGAGAATGAGCATTTGTAACCTCATTCTCCGCCGTATTTTTGCTTGCATGGAAAAATAATTCATCGTTTGCGCCAACCGGATTACAGAACCGCGTGTCTATTTAAACGGCAATCAAATTTTCTCTTGTGACAAACGAAAACGCTCTCATAAAAAAAGCTCAAAGCGGCGACCGCGAAGCATTCTGCGAATTGGCGCGAATTTACGGGCGCAGACTGCATCTTTTCGCGCTCCGCTACACGCACAGCGCCGCAGATGCCGAAGATTTGTCTCAGGAAGTTTGGCTGCGGGCTTTTAAAGCGATCAAAGATTTTCGCGGCGAAGCGCAATTTTATACCTGGCTGCGGCGGATTGCGATTCGGACGTTTTTAAACAGCCAGCGAGCCAATGTTTTGGAGATCGAATTAAACATCGAAGACGCGGCTTTTGAATTGCTCAACGGCTGGCACGAAGATTTTACCAATCGTTTGCACGATAAGATTCTGGTTGAAAAAGTGCGGCGGTTTTTAATTGAATTGACTCCGCCGCAGCGTCTGATTTTTCTGCTCAAATACGACGAAGGAATGACTTGCGAAGAAATCGGCAAAGAATTGGAGTGTTCGAGCGGAACGGTCAAGAAATCGCTTTTTCGGTCAACGCAAAAATTACGGGAAAAATTCGGTTTAAATGATTTAACCGAACAAAAAACGAAAGTTTAAGAAAATGCATAACTGTCAAAACATCAAAGAAGAACTTCTGGATTTGCTTTTCGGTGAAGCGGATGCGATGCAAACGGCGCGCCTTCAGCGCGAGCTTCGGTTTTGCGACGCTTGCCAAGCCGAATACGCGGGAATGCAAAAAACTTTCGCCGAATACGAAAAATTTTCCGCGCTGGACGTGCCGGAAGAAAATTACTGGCAAAGTTACGAGGCTAATCTCAGCCGAAAGCTGATGTCGGTTGATTCGCCGCAGCCAAAAAAATCTTTTGTCACAGATTTCTTCCGCAAATTTCTGGCGGCGCAGATTCGCATTCCCGTTCCCGTTGCCGCCGCGTTTGCCGTTTTGTTTGTAAGCGCCGCGTTTTTGAATCTGCGATTGCCTGTTGAGCAATCGCAGACAACTCAAACTATTTCAGAGCCGCAGATTCAAATCGTCCCGGTTGACAGGGAAAAAATTGTCGTTCAGGAGAAAACAATCTGGCGTGATCGCGTCGTAACGCAGAAAATTTATGTTCCGCAGAAAGAGAGCGGGATTAAAAATCCGGCTGCATTTACCGCTCGCGCGAAACGCAAAGCAGAGCTGCCGGAAGCGCCAATGCCGCTTCTCAATCTAGCCGAATTTCAGCCGCCGACGAAAGTCGAACCCAAAATTGTTGCGGAGGGCGCATACGGTGGAAAATAGAAAATTAACAATTCTTTGCATTCTCGCGCTCGCTTTGTGCATTGCGTTTTCTTCAAAATCGTTCGCGCAAACCGGCTTTTCCGAGACAATCATCATTGATTTGCAAAATGGCGCGGGAGCCGTCTCTTTTAAGCCGCAAATGTCCTTTTTGCAGGAAAATTCTCAGGCTCCGGCGTTTAGCGCAGTGAATTTAAAGCAACGAGTTATCAATTCGGAAAATGGTTTTCAGCGAATTTTGTTCGACGAAATAAACCGGGTTTTGTTCGGCTACACTTTAAAAGTTAAAAGAAACGAAATTGATTCAAAGTTCGTCATCTCGTTCGAGCCTTTAACCGAAACCGCCTTTGATGCTTTGAATGACAAATTTCCGGTTGGATCAGACGCAAAACCTCGCTTTCGCTTGCTGACATTGCCGCCGATTTCCGCGCCGCAAACGCTCGCCGATGGTGAAACGGTCGCGCTCGATTTGCTCGTTAATCAGCAGATGGGTATTAAAATTACCGACCGGGTTCGAGTGGCGGCAAACCGCGACAAACTCAATGAATTTCCGGTCAAAGATTTTACGCTCAAAGATGTCCGTCTAGCCGCGCGCGGTTCTTATCTGAAAATCAACGATGACAGCTTCGCGGTCGGAAACCGTATGCGGCGATACGACGGCTCTCTGCTTTGGTTTTATGTCCCGGAAAAAGGATTTTTCGCAATTTCGCTTGAGCCGCGCGAAGGCTACGATTTTCGCCGGATCGGAATTTTGCACGGCAATAAAATTTCGTTTCGACTCGGCGATGATGAATACCAATGGACTTCGAGCGAAGCGTTTTTACCGATTGAAGGCGTTTGGCGGCTGTGGATTTTGCACGTTCCGAATTACATTCCGCCCGCAGTTGCGCTTTCGACTCAAATCAAACCGAACGAAGATTTTGAAAAATCTCCCATCGAAAAAGCGTCCGAACGAACAATGGAGGCTTTAAAAAGAAACAATCCGCTCGACCTCGATATGAGCAAAAAGCGCGGCTCGATTGATGCGGCGAGATTACGCAAAAAATTGAATCCGCCAAACGAAAGCTCAACGCGAGTCGCGGCAGGCGGCGCGACTTCGCTCGACAGCCTTTTACCTAAAAACTAACTAAAAAAACCAGGAGAAATTATGAAGAAGCACGTACTAATCTGCGTTGCGCTGGGCTTGCTGTGTCTTGTCCAACCGAATTTTGCGCAGCAAACGGCAGCAACCGAAAATAAAACTCAAACGCAAAACGACGAAGAAGTTTCACGTTACGAAGTCGGAGGGCATTATACCGCGCTCGGCAGCTATGACAATGGCTTTGGCGGTCGCTTAACAGTCAATACAAATCGTTATCTGGCAATCGAATCGGAAGTTAATTTTTTTCCGCTCGGACGATTCAGAGGAAACGCTACGCAAGCTTTAATAGGCGTTAAAGCCGGAAAACGCTGGGACAGATTCGGCGTTTTTGCCAAAGCTCGTCCCGGATTTATTTACAACAGTCAGGGAAGAGCCGAACTCAATCCATCCAGCACTGATATGAATCTTAATAATCGGCTTCGTTATAAAGGCGCGACGAACTTTACAGCCGATGTCGGCGGAGTGGTCGAATTTTATCCGACAAAAAAACTTATCACTCGTTTCGATTTCGGCGATACGATTACGCACTTTAATTCGCAAGACGCATTTTTTATTGATGCAAATGGAAATCTCAATACATTTAGGACTCCCGCAACAACGCGACATTCTTTTCAATTTAGCGCCGGTATCGGATTTCGATTTTGATTTGAATCTGAAAAAGGCTTGCAGAAAATGCAAGCCTTTTTCATTTTTGTTTTTTAGACAATGGAAATTTTAATAACTTCCGGCAACAACGGTTGATTTAATTCCGCTCGCTTCCTGCGCGATTTTCACGCCGACGCTGGCTCCAATTCTGGTTGCGCCTGCTTCGACCAATGCTCGCGCGTCTTCAAGCGATTTGACGCCACCGCTCGCTTTAACTCCCAAATCCGCGCCCACTACCCTTCGCATCAACGCAATGTCTTCGACCGTCGCGCCGCCTTTGGCAAATCCGGTCGAGGTTTTGACGAAATCCGCTCCGGCGGCTTTTGCGGCGAGACAAGCACGCACTTTTTCTTCATCGGTTAAAAGCGCGGTTTCGATTATGACTTTGCAGACAATTTCCGCCTCGTGCGCGGCTTCGACGACGTGATGAATGTCGCGTTCGACGCTGCAATCGTCCCCCGATTTCAAAGCGCCGACGTTTACGACCATATCAACTTCGCGCGCCCCGTCGAAAATCGCCCGGCGTGTTTCGTAAACTTTTGTATCCGTCGCATTTGCGCCCAATGGGAAACCGATTACAGTGCAAACCGGAACGCCGGAGTTTTTAAGAATTTGCGCGCAGGTTTTTATCCAAAATGGATTGACGCAGACCGACGCAAAACCGAATTGAGCAGCTTCTTCGCATAATTTACGAATGTCTGCGGCGGAGGCTTCAGGTTTTAAAAGCGTGTGGTCAATCAGACTCGCCCAATCGCGTGCCGAAGCTGTTTCGCCCAGAACAAGCCCGACTCGCGCCGCGCCTGCGTCAACCATTCGGCGCATTTCTTCCGAACCGCAAAAGCTAAAACATTCGGTTTGCGCCGCGCCGTTTAGTTTGGATAAAACGACATCGGTAATTTGCTCGACAAGCCGCTCAAAATTTCCGTTGCTCAAATTATTCATTATTAAAAAACTCTTCTTACGCTAAATAACTGCCAGCCAATTTACAATTTAAAATTGATAATGAACAATTTGATTGTAAATTGCACATTGTCAATTTTACCTTTTCCGCAGCTTATTCTGTTTTATTTGCGGGCATTCTTTCGCGCGTTGCTTCAAATTTTTCCGCATCGGCTTCCGCTTTCTCATCGGAAAATGCCGCTTTGGCGGCGCGCTGCACGTCGCCTGCATCTCCGGCAAGCGCCGGTTGCCGGTAAAAATCCGAATCTAAATATAAATGATCAAAAAAGCGCAGAAAAACCTTCAAAACGCCGACCACCGGAATCGCCAGCACAAGTCCTAAAACGCCGAACAAGCTACCCGCGATAATCAATGCGATAAAAACGAACATCGGATGTAAATCCAATTTGTCGCCGATCAGTTTCGGAGTCAAAACATAATCTTCAAGCGGCTGCGCGAGCAAAAAAACCACAACAACGCCGACGAGTCGCCCCGTACCTGCTCCGTCGAGCGCGGCAAACGCGAGCGCGAGAATAATTCCGGCGACGATTCCGATGTACGGAATAATGCCGATAAAACCTGCAATCAAACCGATTGCCGCCCATAGCGGAACGTTTAAAACCCACAAACCGATGGCGTAAAAAACCGACAGAATCAACGCAATCAAAAAACGTCCGCGCACATAACCGCGCACGACTTCGCCCATTTCATTAAACAACTGCAAACCGACGCCGCGATGCCTTTCGGGAATGCGTCTTTCGACAAACAGCCGAATATTCTGCATATCGAGCAGCAGGTAATAAACGAAAAAAGGCACGATTAATAACCCGATTGCCGCCGAGCTTAAATTCACCAGCCCGAACAAACCTTGCGACAAAAAACCGCCGATGCGCGATGTAATTGCTGAAGGGTCTTCCTGAAAACCGCGAATGAAATTCTGTAGCCCGCTAAAAATCGAAGGACTTAAATGCTCTTGCGCGTAAGTAAGCAAATCTTGAAAACGCGCTCGCGCCGCTGCAATCGCCAGCGGCATTTTCTCCGTTGATTCAACAAACTGGCTGTAAACGCTCGGCAGCAAAACGATAATTATTCCCAGAACGCCGAAAGTTGCGAGCGCCAAAGCAAACAACACCGCCGAGTTGCGCGAGCTGCGAAAACGCCGCTGAAACCAATCGGCAAGCGGTTCGAGCATAAACGCGAGCGCAAAGCTCAACAACAGCGGCACTAAAACCGGACCGGTGACAAAGAGCAGCAACGCGCCGATAACCAGCAAAAGCAGCGCGAACGGAACATAACGCGCCCACCAAAAAGGCGAATTGTAATTTGTTTTACTAACCTCCGCGTTCATAAATACAGATTTGATTTTGTCTCTATCTTAAAAATTGCCGCTCAACCGCTTCGATTTTCGCCACGCGCTTTTGATGGCGTTCTTCGGTTAATTCCGTACCGAGCCACGCTTCGACGATTTCGCAGATTTCTTTGAAAGAGTTTTGCTTGCTGCCCAATGTTAAAACATTAGCGCCGTTATGCTCGCGCGAATTTTTCGCCAGAGCGACCGAATAACAAGCAGCAGCGCGCACGCCGGGAACTTTGTTTGCCGTCATCGCCGAGCCGATTCCGGCGCCGTCTATAATTATTCCGACATCAGCCGTTTTTTCCGATATCGCTTTCGCAACGGCGTGAGCAAAATCGGGATAATCAACCGCCGCTTCCGAGTTTGTCCCGAAATCGCGAACCTGAAAATTTTTTCCCGCGAGAAAATCTTTTAATTTTTCTTTAAACTCAAAACCGCCGTGATCGCAGCCGATGGCAACCGAACGCACTTTTGACGAACCTCCGCGCGAAGATTTTTTTATTAATTCGATTCGTTTTTCCTTTATCAAATCCAAAGCCAGCGGCGTAAAGCGCGCATTGTCAGCGACGCGCAAACGCGAGGCTTCGGACAAACCGCGCAAATCGTCTTCGGTAATCAAAGTTTTGGCGGATTCGTCGCGGTCAAATTCTTTTTCCGCCTGAATCGGAGGCGGCGCAACATCAATAAATTTTGTTTTCGGCGCTTCTTCTACGGCTTCTTCGTCAGCAAGCGGCGTGTTTTCCAAAACCTGCCGGACGAGCTGCCGAACGCGGTCGCGTGTTTGTTCCTGTTCGCTCATAAAATATTGAAATCGCAGATTTGAAATTTGCAATTGTCTCAAATACTATTTGACGAATTGAAAACGAGCAAATTATGACAAGCGAATTTACCAATCCAAATCTCGAAATTTTATTTACATCCGAACAGATTGCCGCGCGCGTCGCCGAAATGGGCAAGCAAATCGCCGCCGATTACGCCAAGCAGGAATTGATTTTAATCGGCATTTTAAAAGGCGCGTGTTTATTTTTGTCCGATCTGATGCGGGCGATTGACGCGCCGCTCTCGATTGAATTTATGGCGGTTTCAAGCTACGGAAAAGCCCTGCGGTCGTCGGGCGAAGTGCGAATCGTCAAAGATTTGGACGTTTCCATCGAAGGCAAAAACGTGATGGTCGTCGAAGACATCGTTGATACGGGCTTGACGCTTTCATATTTGCTCGAAAATCTGCGCTCGCGAGGCGCGGCGTCGGTCAAATTAGCCGCGCTGCTCGACAAACCGGAACCGCGCAAAAGCCACGTTCCGATTGATTACGTCGGCTTTGAAGTCCCGAACCGGTTTCTCGTCGGCTACGGTTTGGACGCCGCCGAACGCTATCGAAATTTGCCTTTTATTGCGGTTTTGAATGCGGATTAATAAAGTTTGACTTGTCATTTGCGCATCAGATTTAAAAATTCCGTAGGCTTCACAATCTGAAAACTAAACTTGCGTTTGGCTTCGTCGGAAATTTCTAATAAATCCCGGTCGTTTGTGATCAAAAATTTTGCGCGTCCGGTTTGTGCCGTATCGAGCATTACGTTGTCGTCAGAATCGCGGCTGTCGTTGAATCTTTTACCGAGATTTGTCTGCGTAACAATCGGAGAATTTAACAATCGTTCGTGAAATCTGGCAATATTTTCCGTTTTTACTCCGATTCTCTCAAGCAATTCAAGATATTCGGTGACGATTGGCTCGCTGACGATTAACTGCAATTGTCGCTTAACCAGCCACAAATCGTAAACACGAGCGTTTGCGGAACGCCGCGTTTTAGCAAGCAGTTGACCGACAATTATATTCGTATCAAAAACAACTGCAACTCTGCTTTTACGCGGCATCGCGTTGTTTGCTCCGGTTCGCGCGATGTTCCCGAACCAGCCGAACGGCTTCGGACTCTTTTAAACCGCTTTTGTGAGCATCTCGCCGCATCGTGTCGTTGAGTTTTACGTCTGCCGATGTTTCCAGATATTCCCGTAAAAGTTCGGCGAGAATTTCGGCAGGCTTTTTTTGCTCAGCCAGCGCCTGATTTTCAAATGCCGCCCACAAATCGGTTTTCGTTAACGTTTCCAGAGTCATACTTATCTTTCAACCTTCCCCAAGAGTCGGCAACAGGCTTTCACTTTTGTATTAGCTTAATCTTCTTTGTTCCAAACTCTTAATTTGCTGGTTCGCCAACGTTCTAAATCCCACCATAAAACATCTGGTAAATCTCGCACGATTGACGGTCGGCGCATTAACGATTCGGCTTTACTATTACACCATTGCGAAATAAAACAGATAGAATTGCGCGGATAATAAATTACCTTTTGTTCATTCAAAGGCGGTTGCCAAAATGAAACAAAACAATGTTCAGCAAGTTCCAGCAAGTTTCTTTCAAACTTATTTGGATAAATTATTTCACCCAGCCAAATTGATAAAGTTTCGTCTCTGATTTGCGACAATTTATGATGTTTATCGTTTATGCGATTACAAAAGTAATCTTCAGTAATTCCGCAATATTGAATTTGATTTTGTCCCTCGTATTTTCTTTTGCCAGTTAGCAAATAAATTCCATTTCCTTTATCAGAATTGCAAATCTGTTCATACGAAAAACCGCCAATCCAGCGAATAATAACTGTTCTCAGAGACATAAGACTTTTCTTTATGCTTCTTGCGCTGTAGGCAGCAAACCTCTGATTTCGCGGACGATTCGCTGCACTTCCTCCTGGTCTTCGAGCGCAATCATAAAAAAGTCGTAGCCGATTTTGAAACAGACGACGCCGTTGCCGAACAGCCAAACGCCTTCGAGAATCGGATTTCCGCCCAAAAGCCAGCTCAAAGGCGCGCCCGTGATTGTTCGCGGATTTAAAATCTGGGCAAACATTGCCGCGCCCGCCGCGCACGAGAAAGCTCCCAAAAGCGGCGCTCCGACATATTTGACGATGTCGCGTTCAAAACGCACGCGGTCGGCTTCGGCTTCCGTCAGCTCGCCTTTTTGGATTAATTCTTCGCGGCGCGTGAGATATTCGTTAAATTTATCGCTCGCTTTTTTCAAACCCCAAACCGGCAAAGCCGAATTGGGCAGCCAATGCGTGCTTAAAAACGGAACTGCCGAACCGATTCGCAAGCCGAACAGCACTGAAGCGCCCGTTCCGGCAGCTTTCCACGGGTTTTCGATTGTCCACGTCGCGGCTTTCGTCAGACCCGAAATTGTGTTAGTGGCAATCTTTGTCCAGCCGACTCCGAAATTGAAAACTCCGGCGGCGCTTTCGGCGGTTTTTCGTGCGGTGTTGTAAAAACTTCCGGCTCTGTCTCGCGCGCCTTTATAAAAGTCTCCGGCTTTTTCGGAAGAAACGCCGAGAGTTTCTCCGGCTTTTCCGGCTGTTTCCCGAATATTTTCGCCGACTTCACGAGCGCGGCGCGCCGCATCCGAAGCGACTTTGCGAGCGTGTTCCGATAATTCGGAATCTTCCGCCATTCGCTCGGCTTCTTCGCGCAGCTTTTCGGCTTCGGTAAATAATTTATCCGCGCCGTCGCGTAAAGCATCCGAGCCGACGCGAGCTGCGCCCGTCGCCATTTTCGCGCCTTCTTCGATTTTTTCGCGCAGATTATATTTTTCGTCAAACTCGCGCGCTTTTTCTTCAGCATTTTTGCGCAGGTTTTCAAGTTTTTCTCTGTAATTCGCCATCGTTTTTACCTTCCGTTTTTTTGATTATACTTGATTGCCGGTTGTGCAATAAACTTTACGCGCGGCGCTTGCTCGTTGTTCCCTTTGGAAGTTACTATTGCAGGCTGTTTGTCATCTAAATTGTGCTATGAAAATTAAGTGTGCAAACTGCGGAAAGCAGACCCAGTGGGAAGGAAACGAGTTTAGACCGTTTTGTTCGGAGCGCTGCCGGATGATTGATTTCGGCTCGTGGATTGATGAAGAATATCGAGTGCCGGATGAAAAGTCGGAGATGAACAACAACGCGACTTTCGATTTGCTCGACGAAGAAAACACGGATTTTAAAAACGTGAATTTATAATTTGACGAAATGGAGAGCGGTTAAAAACAAATGGAAGCAGGTTCAATCGGACTTATTGCGGCGATTATTTTTCTGGTCGTCTTCGTCGCTCTGGCGATGGTTGTTTTATCCTTCGTTCGCCGGACGGTAAAGCTCGCGTTTCGGATTGCGATTGTCGGCGTTTTGCTGTTAATTGGCGTGGTCGGCGCGGCGTCGCTCTGGTGGTTTGCGGGCGGCAGCGGCGACAAACCGCGCACTGCGCCTGTCCGACAAACTCGATAAAAAAAACGTGAGCGAAACCGAAAACCCGGATTCACAAACAGCAACGCCGCCAAAATATTGGCGGCGTTATCACAATCTGCCGCAAAACGTTCTCGCCCTGAGCGTGGTCAGTTTATTAAATGACACTTCGAGCGAAATAATTTACCCGCTCCTGCCGGTCTTTTTGAGCTTAACTCTCGGCGCGTCGCCGTTTGTCATCGGCGCGATTGAAGGTGCGGCGGAATCAGCCGCGAGTCTGTTAAAGCTCGCTGCCGGTTACATTTCCGATCATCTCGGCAAAAGAAAATTTGCGGTTCTCGCCGGTTACGGCATTTCGAGCATCACGCGACCATTCTTAGGCTTGGCGACGAACTGGACGGGTGTTTTGTTTATTCGTCTGGCAGATAGAGTCGGCAAAGGCATTCGCGGTGCGCCGCGCGACGCTCTCTTAGCGGATGCGGTTCCGCCGGAAAAACGCGGTATGGCGTTTGGCTTCAACCGAGCGATGGATCACGTCGGAGCGGTCATCGGACCGCTTCTGGCTTTTCTGCTGCTCTGGTTTTTAGCTTCCGACCATCAAAACCCGACCGCCGATGAATACTCTCAAGTTTTTCTCGTCGCCTCGATTCCTTCGATTCTCGCGGTTTTCGTAATCAATTTTTTCGTCAAAGAAAGTCCCAAAGTCCAAAGTTCAAAGTCTGAAGTCGAAAGTCCGGTTGAGAAAATGGCAAAGGAGCGGTTTGACGGAAATTTTAAAAGGTTTCTCGTTGTTCTGGCGCTGTTTACGTTGTCAAATTCTTCGGACGCATTTTTGCTTCTGCGCGCGCAAGAGTGCGGGATTGCGACGATTTATTTGCCGGTTTTGTGGATGTTTCTGCACATTGTCAAAGTCGGCAGCTCACTTGTGGGCGGTCATTTATCCGATAATGTCGGACGCAAACAATTGATTTTTGCAGGTTGGATGTTGTATGGCGCGGTTTATTGCGGGTTCGCTTTTATCTCGACGCCGGTTCAGGCTTGGGTTTTGTTTCTAATTTACGGCGTTTATTTCGGTTTGACCGAGGGCGCGGAAAAAGCTCTGGTCGCGGATTTAGTTCCCGCCGAACGTCGCGGCGCGGCTTACGGCTGGTATCATCTCGCGTTCGGCATCGCCGTTTTTCCGGCTTCGCTGATGCTCGGCGCAATCTGGAAATTTTTCGGGTTTCAAGCCGCTTTTATGACCAGCGCGGCAATCAGCACGCTCGCCGCTTTTTTGCTGTTAACGGTGAAAACTAAACGAGCGGAATTTCATCAAATGAGCTAAAAATTGTAGAATTTCATTTTGAATACATTAAAAAAGAGATTTTTATGACAAACACTTTACCGCCGCCGAATCAACAAGGCTTGGATATTCGCTCAACTCCGCGCGAGGAAATGCAGCTCGTCGCGCTCGACACTTTTCCTTACGAATATGCGGGCAGAGAAATCCGCATCAACTTTGAAATTCCCGAATTTACGGCGATTTGCCCGTTTTCGGATTTTCCCGATTTCGCCGTGATAAAGCTCGAATACGTGCCTAATGAGCGCTGCATCGAGCTGAAAAGCCTGAAAATGTACATCAACTCGTTTCGCAACATTAAAGTTTTTCACGAGCACGTCGTCAACATCATTCTCGAAGATTTCGTCCGCGCCTGCGACCCGCTAAGAGTCGAAATCGAAGGCGATTTTCACGTCCGCGGCAATATCAAAACCATAGTCCGCGCTTCTTACGAAAAACAAAAGTAAAGCAAATTATGGGCTTTTGTTTTACATCATCCATCCAAACTCAGTTCTAAATTTTACTTTTTTGAGCAGTTTTCAGAACACTGCTCACCAAATAAAAAAGGCGGCTAAAGAAAGCCGCCTTTTCATTTCAAAACCTCAAGAGATGAGTTTTCATCCTTTTTCATTTTGCTGAAAACTATTGGTTTGGAACTCGATTTCGCTTGTCATTAATATAAATTAGGGCGTCAACATATCTGATTCATAAGCGCGTTTTTCCCCAACGCCCGCCATTCTTTAATTTGCTGAAGGATACATAAGAATTTCAAAAAAATATTCTTGTGATGATAGTTTTTCGTTCTTTTCGGTGCGTTAATTAATGAAAGTAAAAATACTGAATCAATTGATGTTCGGGACCAGCGATTGGCGCTGATACTTAAGAGTGAATTTTAAGGTCAGGGTTTGGAAGGCGTCGGACTTTAGCCCCGTAAACGATCAAATTTGAGGATGGACAGTTAATTAAAACCTAGATTGTCCATTAGTAAAAACAACCGACTTCGCGTCTGCGAGGTTTAACGGATCAACAATTTGACCGATTCAGCGAAAGGAGAATAAAGATGGCAGAACGAAAATCTAAAACAGAAGGCGATGAAACGCCGCGAAAAAACAAGCGCAACGGTGCAGATAATTCTGATGATTCAAACTATTCGGATTCGCCCGAACATCGCGGTGCGCCGCAAATGGGAACAGCGGTTATTGCCGGCTCGACCTTTGTCAATAAATCCGTCGTTTATTATGAAGTCGAAGGTGTGGCGATTGTCGAAGGAGATATTTGTTTGGGTAGGGTCGAGGACGTTAAACGCGCGACCGACACGGCGCGGCAGATGCTCGCTGACAACTCGCAGATCGCCTTAGGCGTCGGCTTGCCTCCTGACGCCGCCTTCGGCGTCGGCTTGCCTGCCGGCGTGCGTCGCTGGACTAATTGCCAGATGCCTTACGAGATTGATCCGGCGCTGCCGAATCCACAGCGCGTGACCGACGCCATCGCTCATTGGGAGGCAAACACGCCGTTTCGCTTTCCGAAGCGAACGCCGCAGAACGCCGCTCAGTTTCCGAATTATGTGCGTTTTACCGATGAAGGCGGCTGCTGGTCAATGGTCGGGATGATGGGCGGACAGCAAACCATCAGTCTCGGTCCGAATTGCTCGACAGGCAACACGATTCACGAAATCGGTCACGCCGTCGGACTCTGGCACGAACAAAGCCGCGAAGACCGCGACTTGTTTGTCACAATTCAATGGCAAAACATTCAGTCCGGAATGGCGGCGCAGTTTAATCAGCATATCACCGACGGAGACGATTTCGGGGCATACGACTACGGCTCGATTATGCATTACCCGCGCTGGGCGTTTTCAAAAAACGGACAGGATACGATTGTTCCGACCAACCCGAACGCGCAAATAGGACAGCGAGACGGGCTTTCCCCCGGCGATATTGCCGCCGTGCGAGCGATGTATCCGGGATGTGCATTGCCCAAACATCCTATAACCGACACCGGAGGAGTGGTTAAGAAACTCCGCGATGACTCGTTCCGCTTCAAAAAAGTTCGTGACGATAATCGGTTCAAAAAAATCAGAGATGACATTAACCAACCCAAACCGATTATTGACGTGGGTCCGGGTAAAACGATAGGCGACCCGATTAAAATCGGTCGTGATCCCAATCCGATTGGGAATCCTAACTTCCCGGGCGGTGTACTTCAGCCGTTTAGTCTCGCAACTCCTCATCACGCGGCGTTTGAAGGCGGCGGTGGCGGATCGGGAGGAATGCAAAATGCCGCTGCCGGTTTTCTGGCTGAGCTTGAGCAGCAGGTTCTCGAGCTTGACGCGGCTATCGCCGAATCCCACGCAACGGCTACGAGAGCTGCCGCTGACGCCGCACGGCTTCAGCAGGCACGTAGTTCGGCGGCTGGGGCGCTTGAACAAGCGATGCTGGATTTAACCGGCGGAATGTGAGTTGTCCGTGATTCTAATTGTTTCCCACGAAGCCGATCCACACGCCACGGGCGTGATGCAGGCGCTTGAGCGCCTGCATCATCCGGCGGTATTAATTGACACCGCCGCTTTTCCGTCTAACGCTCTTTTGACGCAACGGTTTGACGGCGAAAATCAATGTTACGAATTTTATACAAACGGGCGCGCGATTGATTTGAGCGAATGTCGCGCGGGCTGGTGGCGGCGTCCGCAAAGCTACACGCTTGACCCGAATCTTGACGCCGCCGCCGCCTCTTTCACTTATTCGGAATGCCATGAGGCAATTTCCGGTCTGTGGGAAGCGCTCAATTTGCTTTGGATAAACCCGCCGGTGCGCGATGAAGCCGCTCATCACAAACCGTATCAGCTCGCCATCGCAGGCAAAGTCGGATTAACCGTTCCGCGCACGGTAATTACTAACAACCCAGATGCAGCGCGGCGGTTTATTAATGAAATCGGTGTTGAGCGTACTGTGTACAAGACATTTCTCGCTACGGAACAAAACTGGCGGGAAACTCGCATTGTGCGCCCGGAAGAGCTTGCAGTTCTCGATTCAGTGCGGCTCGCTCCGGTAATTTTTCAGGAATACATTCCGGCGGCGGCTGACCTTCGCGTAACCGTCGTCGGCGACCGGATATTTGCTGCGGCAATAAACGCCGCGCCGGGCGGTTATCACGTTGATTACCGGATGAATTTGGAGGAAGCGAGCTACGCGGCAACGGAAATTTCGAGCGAAACCGAGCAGTTGCTTTTGCGTCTAATGCAAAAGCTGGGATTGATTTACGGAGCAATAGATTTGCGCCGCACACCGGACGGTCGCGAAGTCTTTCTCGAAGTAAATCCAGCCGGCGAATGGCTGTTTGTCGAAGAACGCACCGGACAGCCGATTACAAACGCGATGGCAGAATTGCTGATACAATTTGACCGGAAAAAGCGAGCGACAAAATAATATGAAAACACAAATTGTTCGAGGTGAAGTTCTGATTCCCGCCGGAGGACGACCGACCGATACGGCTGATGTCACCATTTATGTCGAGGATGTTTCGCGAGCCGACGCTCCGTCCGTCGTCGTTGGAGAACAACAATTCAGCAATATTACATTGCCTTCGGACGAACCGCTTAAATTTGAGATCGAAGTACCGGAGGATAAAATTGACGAGCGCCGAATTTATTCGGTGCGCGCGCACATTGACAGTTCTCGAACCGGCGAGATGAGTCAGGGCGATTTGATTTCAACGCAAAGCTACCCGGTGCTGACTCGCGGTTACGGCACGGAAGTTCGCGTTAATGTCAAACGCATTTAGCTGCCGGCTTTTCAGCACGTACTCAACTTTAGAAAGTTAAATTTTATGATAAAAAAAGCGGCTCCGAAAAGCCGCTTTTTTTATCTGAGCGTGTCAAATTATTTTTTGACGTTCATTTCCTGAACAATCCAGCCTGCGCCGCCTAATTTGTCGGTGACGAACATTACGTAGCGAATGTCAACCGCAATGGTTCTGCCGAGAGCCGGATTAACGAAGAAGTCGTTTCCAAGTCCTTCATAATTGCCGTCGAAAACGATTCCGACTTGTTCGCCGCGCGCGTTTAAGACGGGCGAACCGGAGTTTCCGCCGATGATGTCGGTCGTGTTTAAGAAATTAACCGGAATTTCGCCGTTTACGGCGTAATTGCCGTAATCTTTGCGCTGCCACAATTCGCGCAATTTCGCCGGAGCGTTAAACGGTTCGCGCCCGGTATCTTTTTCAAACACGCCCGCTAAAGTGGTAAAAGGCGAATACGAAATCGCCTCGCGCGGGCTGTAGCCTTTGACATAGCCGTAAGTGAAACGCTGAGTCGAATTGGCGTCCGGGTACGGCGTTATTGCTTTCATTTCGCTTATTCCCTGCAAATAAAGCGGGCGCGTTGCAGTTACGAGCTGATTAAACTGCAATGTACTCGTCTGAACTCTTTGCACTTCGGTTGCCAAATCAAGCAGTGTTTGGACAAAAGTATCGCCCGAATTTCGCATCTGATCGGCGCTCATCTCGAAAAGCGGTGCGAGTCCTGCGGAGCTTGCATATTTACCCTCAGTCGCCACGCCGACGAAATCATCCTGCGCTTTGCGGCGGGCGTCGCCCTGGAGATTGGCAAAGCGTTTGTCGAAAGCCGCAATGCGTTGATTTGTGGGCAGCAAATCTGCGCGGCGCAGGAAAAACGCCAGCGTGTTTCGGTCTAAAATCGCTTCGCGCTCTTTCAGAGATTCATCGAGATTTGCCTTTAATTGCGCGGCTCCGCCAATGATTTGCGGGCTGCGCTGCGCTTCCGGTTTTTCGCGCTCAAGAGCCGCCAAAGCCGCCAGCAAAGCGATTTGCCAATTGCTTCGCCCGTTCGGCAAAAGCTGGAGCATAAATGAGCGTTGCGAGGGCGCGATTTCGGTCGTGTAAGCGCGTTGAAGATTTTGTAAAACTTCGGCGTATCTGGCTTTGCGCGCCGGATCGGCGTTAACCCATTGGACAAAACGCTGTTCGTCAGCGCGTTTTTGCGCAACCACATCCGCGCGGCGCATTGCGACGACTCCGCCGTCAAACGCTTTGCGGCTGTTGGCGATAGAGAAAATCTCGCTTTGATATTTAACGCGCTTTTCTTCGTTTGCGCGTCCGGCTTCTTCATAAGCGGCAATTTGCGCGTCGAAATAATCAACGTAAAACGGCAGGCGAATATCTTGATTGTAAGCGACCGACCAGCTTTCGCGGTAACGGGTCGTGCCGCCCGGATAGCCTAAAACGAATTGAAAATCGTTTTCCCTGATCGGCTCGGTCGAAACGGTCAAATATTTTTTCGGTTTGAAAGGAACATTGGCGGTCGAATATTCGGCGGCGGAACCGTCCGGCGCGACGTAAGCGCGCATAAACGTGAAATCTCCGGCGTGCCGCGTCCATTCAAAATTGTCCGGGTCGCCGCCGAAAAAGCCGATTGATTTGGGCGGTGCGTAAGCGATGCGGATGTCTTTGACGGTCAAATAATGAAATTTGTAATAAAACGCGCCGTCATTCATAGCTTGAATACGAACTACGACATCTTTTCCGGCTGTCGCCTGATCGGCTTTTTCCAATTCCTGAATCCGCGTGCGAACCGCAGCGGCTCGTTCCGGCGTGCCGTAAGCTGCTGTAATTCCGTTTGTCACTTCATTGGTTACGTCCTGCGATCTCAAAGTGAGCGTGACGCCGTAGCCTTTGGCGGGCAATTCCTGCGCTCGGCTGTCGGCTTTGTAACCGACTTCGCCGTAATTCGCCTGCGGCGTCGAAGCCGCGACGAGCGCGTCATAACCGCAGTGATGATTGGTTAAAATCAAGCCGTCGGGCGAAACAAACTCGCCCGTGCAGCCGATTGAAAGCCGGATGACGGCTTCGGATAAACCGCCGCCGTTCGGGTTGTAAATGTCTTCGGGTTTAATTTTTAAACCCCTTTTCGGAAGATTTAAAGTAGTAATTTTGTCGAGCATAAACATCCCTTCGTCGGCGAGGACGAACGGCGTAAACTGCGACAAAACGAGCAGCAGAGACAAAGCCGCCGCGCCGAAACGAAAGTTTTTAAAACGCATATCTGCTTGATTTCCTTCTTATTCAATAAATCGGATTGAGGAGATTTTCCCAACTCCGATTTTGATGTTAAATAAATCTAAAGTTTTGTACTTACGTGATAAATTTTACAGCCGTTCTGTTTTACTCTATACGATAATTCGGCGCTTCTTTCGTGATAATCACGTCGTGTACGTGCGATTCGCGCAAACCTGCCGATGTGATGCGGACGAATCGCGCGTTTTCCTGTAATTCTCGAATGCTGCGGCAGCCCGTATAACCCATTCCCGAACGCAAGCCGCCGACAAGCTGCGTGACCATATCGGCGAGCGTTCCTTTGTACGGCACGCGCCCTTCGATTCCTTCCGGGACGAGCTTTTGTTCGGAAACAGTGCCTTCCTGCCCGTAGCGGTCTTTTGAGCCTTTTCGCATCGCCCCGATTGAACCCATTCCGCGATACGATTTAAAAGTTCTGCCTTGATAAAGAATTGTTTCGCCCGGCGATTCTTCGACCCCAGCAAAGAGTGAGCCGATCATCACCGAATCTGCGCCTGAAGCTATCGCTTTGACGAAATCGCCCGAATATTTAATGCCGCCGTCGGCAATTATCGGCACTCCGCTGCCTTTCGCCGCTTGAACACATTCCGTAACTGCCGTAATTTGCGGAACGCCCGCGCCTGTGACAACTCGCGTGGTGCAAATCGAACCGGGACCGATCCCGACTTTGACCGCGTCAACTCCGGCTTCGATCAGCGCTTGTGTTCCTTCAAAAGTTCCGACATTTCCTGCAACGAGCTGCATTTCGGGGAAATCGCGTTTGATTGTTTCAATGGCTTCCAGAACGCGCGACGAATGACCGTGCGCTGTGTCAATCACAATACAGTCAACGCGCGATTTGACGAGTTCGGCGGCGCGTTCGCGGAAATCTCCGGTTGCGCCGATTGCCGCCGCGACGCGCAATCTGCCCAACTCGTCTTTTGCCGCGAGCGGGTACCGAATCGCTTTTTGAATGTCTTTGACCGTGATTAAGCCTTTGAGATGTTTTTCGCTGTCAACGACGAGCAGCTTTTCGATACGGTGGCGCTGTAAAACCGCTTTTGCTTCTTCGAGAGTCGTTCCGACCGGAACCGTTACGAGCGGCTGCGGCGTCATCACTTCGGAAACGGGAATTTCAAAACGGGTTTCAAAACGCAAATCGCGGTTGGTAATGATTCCGACCAGATGTCCTTCTGAATCAACGACCGGAACGCCGGAAATTTTGTAATGCTCCATTATTTGGAGAGCTTCGGCGACGGTTCTATCGGGGAAAATCGTCACCGGATCAACAATCATTCCCGATTCGGAGCGTTTTACTTTGTCAACTTCCTCGGCTTGCCGCTCGATTGACAGATTTTTATGCACGACGCCGATTCCGCCTTGCTGAGCGAGCGCAATGGCAAGCGCGGCTTCCGTTACAGTGTCCATCGCCGACGAGCAGAGCGGAATATTAAGGCGAATATTTCTGGTAAACTGCGTCGAAGTGTCGGCTTCGTGCGGCAGAATTTCCGAATAAGCCGGAACAAGCAAAACGTCGTCGAAAGTCAAACCTTCTTGAATTTCATTTATTTGCATAACTCTTTATAGTCTAAAATCCAAAGCCCGAAGTCACACTTTCACATTATGACTTCGGGCTTTGGATTTCGGATTTTGAAACTCACTCTACTGAAAATACTGCGCTAAATTATTCGCGTTAACCTCAAACTCGATATTATTTCTGAGCTTCGGATTGCTCGACGTTGTCGGAACTTTAGCCGGCTGTCCGTTTATTGTCATCTGCAATTCTCCGACGCGATATTTGGAGTATTGCAGTTTGAATGATTGAGTCGCGTCAAAAGTGCGCGATTCGCCCGGTTTTAAACTAACCGGAGCCTGCGCTTTGCCATCAATAATAGGAGTAATTGGAACATCCTGCTTGTCGGCTTTTATTTGCACTTTCAAACCATCGGCGGCGGAAACAGTCGGTGTCGGAGTCGGGGTTGCGGCGACGTTTGAATTTCCCCCCGGCGTCGGAGTCGGCGACACTGCCGCTGCGGTTTGGTTCCCTCTGTTTTGATACCACTGCAAACCGGCATAAACGCCCCACGTCAGCAAACCTAAAATTATCAGCGCCATAACTACGGTTAAAAACGGGCGGCGCGGTTCGTCGCCGACGAAAACTTCGTGTCGGCGCGTAATCGGCGCTTCGTCGTCAGCGGTACTTCCCTGCTGATTAACCTGCCGCATGTAATCGCTCAAAGCTTCGTTTTCGTCAACGCCGACGTAGCGGGCAAAGGCTTTGATAAAACCTTTGTTAAAAACACCGCCGGGCAGCGGTCTGTAATCGTCGGCTTCGATGGCTTCGAGATGACGGACGGAAATGCGCGTGTTGTCGGCGACTTCCCGCAAAGTGTAGCCGTGCGCCTCGCGCGCTTCTCGCAATTTTTCGCCAAGTGTTGCCATTTTTCGGTTCGGCTGACGGGGAAATTTTTTCGAGCCTTTAAAGTTTGCCCCTTGTTTTTCAGCCCTTCAATTGTTGAATAGTCTAACATTATTTGAGGCTGTTTGCCGCCGCCTCAATTTCTAATGTCAAATTCATCCGCATAAAAGGCTGAATTACTCGCAATATAACTTTCGCCAAAAGACTTGTCAATTATTTAACTGAGAACGGAAAACGGAAATTGTTCTCCGCTCTCAGTTTTCAGTTCTCAGTTCTCCGGGCTTGAACTTTAGTGTTTGCTGTTGTACGTTTCTGAAACTAACTTCTAGAATCGTATTCTTACATTTAGGGCTAAAGTTAAAAACGAGGATTAAACAAAAAGATGGCACTCGAAGCACTCGGAATGGTTGAAACAAAAGGATTTGTCGGAGCAGTCGAAGCGGCTGACGCAATGGTCAAAGCCGCAAACGTCCAGCTTCTCGGCAAAGAATATATCGGCGCAGGCTATGTGACGATTTTCGTGCGCGGCGATGTCGGCGCGGTCAAAGCGGCAACGGACGCCGGTGCGGCGGCGGCTCGCAGAGTCGGCGAGCTGATTTCGGTTCACGTAATTCCGCGCCCGCACGGCGAAGTCGAGCGCGTGCTGCCGAAAAACGGGCGAACGGGCTACAGCCCGGACGAACGCGCCATTCAAGGCGGTTCTGCCGGACAACTTAGCGCGGGAAATCCAGGCGAAGAAGCCAACGTTCCGGCTAATCGCGACACTACCAAAAACAGGACGCGGTAAAGCGGTGACGCGGGAAAAATCAAATTTAAAATCCCCGCGTCTCCCTTTCTCCGCGTCGCAAAAAGATGAGCGACAGCGAATCAATCTCCGTTCAGCAAGCCGAAGCGGCGGTCGTGGCGGCGCACGCCGCCGGGCTGGTTTTGGCGCGTTTTTCTCAAGAGCAGGTTGACCGCATTTGCGCGGCGATGTCGCGCGCTGCGCTCACTGAAGCCGCGCGTTTGGGCGCGATGGCTTGCGAGGAAACCGGATTTGGGAAACCGGACGACAAACGCGAGAAAAATCGTTTCGCGGCGGAAGATGTTTGGAATTATTTCAAAAACTTAAAAACGGTCGGCATTGTTTCGGAAACCAAAGACGTGGTTGAAATCGCCAGCCCGCGCGGCGTTGTTGCCGGAATCATTCCTTCGACAAATCCGACTTCGACCGCGATTTTTAAAGCCTTAATCGCCATCAAATCCCGCAACGCGATTGTGATGTCGCCGCATCCTTCGGCAAAACGCTGCATCGCCGAAACGGTTCGCGTTCTGCGCGAAACGGCGATCAAAGAAGGCTTGCCGCCCGACGCGCTCGCTTGTCTGACCGAAACCACGCTCGAAGCCACAAACGCTTTAATGCGACATCGCAAAACGGCTGTGATTTTAGCTACCGGCGGACTCGGCTT
The DNA here is from genome assembly GCA_036388995.1 of Pyrinomonadaceae bacterium. Classification (GTDB taxonomy): domain Bacteria; phylum Acidobacteriota; class Blastocatellia; order Pyrinomonadales; family Pyrinomonadaceae; genus JALZCH01. Next base: position 27,156 of record DASVQU010000024.1, read on the forward strand.
GGTGCGCGCAGCTTATTCCTCCGGGAAACCCGCTTTCGGCGTCGGACCGGGAAACGTACCGGTTTTCATTGAAAAAACCGCAGATGTCAACAAAGCCGTCGCAGACGTTTTGACCGGAACCTGTTTTGACAACGGCACGATCTGCGCTTCGGAACAATCTGTCGTCGTCGAATCGGCGATTGCCAACGCGGTGCGCGAGCAATTCAAACAACAGGGCGGACATTTTCTTTCGGCGGACGAAGCCGACAAAGTTGCTAAAGTTCTGCTCACGCCCGAACGTACTTTGAATCCGCAAATTGTCGGCAAATCAGCCGAATTTATTGCAAATCTGGCGGGCGTTTCGATTCCTGCCGGAACGCGCTGTCTGCTCGCCGAAACACGCGGCGTCGGGCGCGAGTTTCCCTGGTCAATCGAAAAATTGTCGCCGACGCTGGCGTTTTTCGTCGTCGATTCAATCGAACAGGGAGCGCAGCGCTGTCTGGAAATTTTGCAGTTCGGCGGAATGGGACACACCGCTGGAGTTCACACCCGAAATCGCGATGCCGCAGTCGCTTACGGCTCGGCAATGCCTGCGTCGCGTATCGTTGTTAATTCGCCGACCACGCACGGCGCAATCGGTTTTTCGACCGCTTTGTCGCCTTCTATGACTTTGGGCTGCGGCTCGTGGGGCGGAAACGTCACTTCGGACAACGTTTCTCCGCTTCATCTCTTAGACATCAAGCGCGTCGCTTTTGAGACGAAGCCGGTTAATCGCCAATCTCCGGTTGTTGGTCATCAACCGCAAATTGTTAATGTTCCGCAGCAAACGCAACAGCCGATTAAGCGAGAAGAAATCGCGGCGATTGTTGATAAATTTTTGCGGCAAAAAGAAATTCAAAACGTTCCGCAACCGACATTAACAGCTCAAACGGCGGAAAAAGCGCCGGCAAACAACGAGCAACGAACAACGAACGGCGGACAAAAAGCAATTATTCATCAAGTATCCAAACCGGAAGCGAAAACAAACGGCGCGCGAGCCGCGACGGTTGATTTCGTCAGCGAAACCGACGTGAAAAACGCTTTGGAGAAAAACGAGAAAATTTACATCACGGCGAAAACGATTATCACACCCGCCGCGCGAGATATGGGAGAACCGGCGGAAATATTTGTAAAAGTTTAGAGCTTAAAGAATGGAAGCGACCTCGACGGAAACAACCAGATATTGCCCGATGTGCGCCGCTCCGCTGCGCCCGCGCGCGGTATTTTGCCATCGTTGCGGAAAGCCTTACCCGGAAGAATCAGCGGTGGTTTATAAAACGAAAGAGTCTTCCGCAGACGTGCCGACAACCGAAGAGTTTGAAGCGCAGTGGAATACGCTGGCAAACGACAATGGCGGCTCGCAAGTCGCAGCAATGGAAAATCCCCAACCCGCTTTGCCGGAACCCGTGACCAATGTTGGCGAAAACGCGAATGAGGAAAAACCCTCCGACGAGCAGAAAAGCGAGCAGGAAAAAAACGAAAAAAATCGCCGCGTCAGACGCCGCGTTGTGCAAACGACCGAATATGTCTGGGAAGAACATTCGTCGGACCCTACATGGCGGTTTGCTCTAGCCACAATTATCGTTCTCGTTTTTGCTTTTCTCATTCTCTGGTTCGGAAACTTTATTCACTTCTAAAACGCCTTTTGCCAAAACGCCCGCCGATTTGTTATTGCTAAAATCATAAAAACATTCAAGAACAAGGGGATTTTTACGATGGCAGAACAAGACGTTTGGCGAGATTTGCAGAAAACTTTTGAGGATTTGATCAAACCGCTCGAAAAACCGGCGGCTGATTTTTTTGAAACCGTCGCAGACACTTTCACCGGCAAAGCCGAATCTTTGCGCGACGGCACGGAACACGATCCGCTCGATTTGCCGCGCGACCTTTACGCGCACCATAATGCTCAGACCGAATGGTGGTATTACACAGGACATTTTGAAACCGACGCGGGCAATAAATTCGGTTTCGAGCTGGTTTTTTTTAAACGCCGCACGGATTTGGACAAATTCGGAGTCGTTCCGCTCCGGCTTTTCGGCAACCCGATTTATTTCGCGCATTTCGCTTTGACCGACATCAACCGCAAAAAATTTCGCTACGCGCATCGCAAATCGGCAAACGGTTTGTTTGAATCTCCGGCAACCGCGAGCGAAAAACATTATTACGTCCGGCTCGGCGATTGGTCAGTCCGCGAAGCCGGCGGCGCTCACATTTTACGCGCCACTCTCGGCGAGGACACGGTTTTCGAGGCGACTTTGAAACCGGAGAAAAAGCCGATTTTAAACGGCAAAGGCGGCGTTTCATTTAAAGACGAAGGCGAGGCTTCGCGTTATTTTTCCTTGACCAGAATCGCGGTCGAAGGCGATTTGACCGTGAAAGACAAAACCGAACATTTCACCGGCTCAGCGTGGATGGATAGGGAATTCGGGACTTGGACGGCGACCGAACGGCAGAAAGGCTGGGATTGGTTTTCGATTCAGCTCGACAACAATTGCGAGCTGATGTGTTACCAATTGCGAGACAGCCGACACCGTCCGTCTGAATTTTCGAGCGGCACTTTTATTGACGAAAACGGCGAGACGACCGCTTTGACGAGCGCTGATTTTAAAATCGAAGCGACCGGATTCTGGAAAAGTCCGGCGGGCGCGACTTATCCGTCGGGCTGGCAAATTACGGTCGAAAAACTCGGACTCGATTTAGCAATCGCGCCGGTAATGGAAAATCAGGAACTGGATACGCGCGGCTCAACGATGATTGTTTATTGGGAAGGCGCTTGCGAAGTTTCGGGAAAAGCGGGCGATGCAGACGTTTCGGGGCGCGCCTACGCCGAGCTTGTCGGCTATGACCGTTCGCACGACACGCCGAACGTCGCTTATTTTATCTTCGGCGGAAAGCTGGAAAGCGTTTTCGGTTAAGTATTTTAAAATCCGGCAACAGCTAAATTGTAAGAAACGCGGACTTATCGGTCTGCGTTTTTTATTTTCGGAAATAGCTCTTTACGACGGTTGAAAAATCGTTTACGATTGTTTTGCATTTCACGGCGTCCATCTTCCGCCGTTTATATCCTCAAACTCACAAAATAAAAATACAAATGCTTGACCAATTAGTCTTTCCCACTACACTTGTCGCCACTGAAAAGCTGTATCGGACGCTCTACGAAGCCAGCCCGCTGATGTTTTTCGTGTTAGATGCCGAAGGCATTGTTCTGTCGGTCAATCAAAGCGGCGTCGAGCGGCTCGGTTACACCGAAGACGAGCTAATCGGCAGCTCGATTTTCAACCTTTTTTACGCTGAAGACCGCCCGAAACTAAAACAGCAAATCGAGCTTTTGCCCTCAAGCAGCAGCAAAACGGCGCAATGCGAGTTGCGTAAAATTCATAAAAACGGCGACATTATTTATGTTTCTGAAAATGTGCGGATGATCGCGGAAGAAACGGGCGAAAGCTTGTTTCTGGTTGTTTGCGAAGACGTGACCGAACGCCGGGCGGCGCTCGACGCGCTAGCCGAAAGCCAAATGCGTTATCAGTCGGTGATTGAAAAATCGCCGGTGGCTGTTTTTGCGTTAGACCGTTTCGGCAAATTTACCTTATCGGAAGGCGCGGCTCTGGAAAAATTGGGACGCAAAAACGGCGAATCTGTCGGCAAGTCGGTTTTTGACGTTTACTGCGGCAATCCGCAAGTTTTGCAGCAAGTCCGGCGCGCTTTAAACGGCGAGAGCTTTACAGCTCAACTGGAAGCCAATAAAGCCGTTTTTGAAGTTCACTTCAATCCTTTGTACGACGGCGAAGGAAGATTTGCGGGGGTCAGCGGCGTAGCGACTGACATTACCGAGCGTAAATTAGCCGAAAAAGCCCTGCGCGAAAGCGAGCATCGCTATCGCACATTTATTGACCAAAGCGGCGAAGGTATCTGGCGGATTGAATTTAGCAAACCGATTTCCGTCTCTCACTCGGTCGAAAAGCAAATCGAGCTTTACTACAAACACGGCTATCTCGCCGAATGCAACGACCTGATGGCGCGAATGTACGGCTATAAAGCGGCTGAAGATTTAATCGGCGCCGGATTGGAAACGCTCGTCGTTCGTTCAGACCCGCAAAATCAAGATTGCCTGAAAGCCTTTATCAAATCGGATTACAAAATAATTGAAGCTCCTTCACACGAGCTTGATGCTGACGGCAACGATAAATATTTTCTCAACAATCTGGTCGGCATCGTTGAAAACGGACATCTCGTTCGTTTGTGGGGAACGCAGCGCGATATTACCGAGCGCGTTTTGACCGAGCGAAAACTGGTCGAAGCCGTCCGGCAGCTTGAAACCTTCGTCGAGCGCGAAGCTCTCGTGACGCGCATCAGCAACAAAGTGCGGCAATCGCTTCGTCTCGAAGAAGTTTTTCAAACGATTGTTGACGAGCTGGGCGGGCATCTCGCGGTTGACCGCTGTATTTTGTATTTGTTCGATCACGATCAAAATCTCGCCCGCGCGGCAGCCGGTTTTGCCGCAGCGCAGAACCCAATTTCGCCCGACGAGTTTCACGTTCCTTTGCCGCTGACCAGAGCTACAGTCGCAGCGATTTTCAACGACGATTACGTTGCGTTCGACGATGTCTCGAACGAGCCGGTAATTAAGGATTTATATGAAGGCATTCTCCGAGAACGGGGCGTGAGATCGTTGATGTGCGTGGCAATTCGCATCGCCAGCACAATTACAGGCGTTATTTCTTTTACGACGACCGAAGAAATCAGGCGTTGGAGCGAAACCGACACGGCGCTTGCCCGCGCCGTCGCCGACAAAGCTGCAATCGCCATTCGTCAAGCCGAGCTTTATCAGCGAGCCGAAGCGACAAGCCGGCGAGAAAAATTGATCAATCATCTCAGCACGGCGATTCGCGCTTCGCTGCAATTGCCCGAAGTTCTTTATGCCGCGACGCACGAGCTAGGCAAAACGCTCGCCGCCTCACGCGCCTTTCTGTGCTTCTATAACGCGGCAAACCCGGCTCAGGAGGTTTCAGCGGAGTATGAATTTGTCTCGCCGAATATAATTTTAAATCCGCTTCCGCCGATTTCTTACGAGAATATTCTGGGGAAAAAACTGCTCGAAGAGCGGCAGACAATCGTCGTTCACGACGTTGAAAAATTCGTTTCGCCGAATTCGGAATTGAGCGATTACATTCATAGTCTGGCGCGACAGAGTGAAGTTAAATCGGTAATTTACTGCCCGCTCGTCGTCAACGAAAGTTTTCGCGGAACTCTCTGCATTCAGCAAACCGATTACGTTCGGCGTTGGACGGAAGACGAAATCGCGCTGATTGAAAACGTCGCCGTTCAGCTTTCGCTCGGCATCACGCAAGCCGAATTGTTTGAAATCACGCGACGCGCCAAACGCGAATGGGAATCTACGTTCGACGCGATGAGCGACGGCGTGTTTATTTTTAACAGCGAACGGCGGCTGATTCGCGTCAACCGCGCCGGTGCGGCAATCGAAGACGCAGCGCCGCGTCAGCTTCTCGGAAAAACCTGCTGCGAGATGCTGACCGGCAAAAAGCACGATAATCATTGCGTCGTGCAGCAAGTTTTGTCGGAAAAACGCCCGATGACGGTCGAAAGAGTTTCAAAAGCGACGCGCCGTCCGCTGCTAATCACAGCCGAGCCGCTTGTTGGCGAAACCGGCGAGCTAATCGGCGTCGTCAGCACCGTGCGCGATCTGCACGAACTGCGTCAAGCCGAATCGGTTGCGCGTCAACGGGAAAGATTGTTGACGCAGGTTTTGGAAGGAATTGTCGAGCCGATTTTCTCGGTTGACACCGAAGGCAGGCTCTTGCGCTGCAATCAAGCGACAACGGCGGCTTACGGCTGTCCGGCTGAAAAACTGCTGCCGCGTCATTTTCTCGAAATGGTGCATCCGGCGGATTTTGAAACGGCGCAGAGTGCTCTGCGCGCAGCGCTCGAAAAAGGCGCGCCGCAAAATTTTGAAGCGCGTTTTCTAACCGAAGCGGGCGAAATCCGCGATGCGGTTTTCAACAGCGTCCCGCTCGTCGAAGCCGAAAAAACTATTGGCGCTCTGTGGTTTGTCCGCGACGTGACCGACCAGAAACACGCCTTTGAGCGAGCGGCGCAAGCCGACAAATTGCGCGCTCTGGGTAAGCTGGCGTCGGGCGTCGCGCACGATTTTAACAACGGATTAGCGGCGATTTTAGGTCGCGTTCAGCTTTTACGCAAGCGCGTCGGCGATGAAGCGGTCAGCCGCGATTTGCGAGTTATTCAAACCGCCGCCGAAGACGCAGCGGCGACCGTCCGGCGAATTCAAACTTTTGCCCGCCAAACGCCGAGCGATAACTTAGAGCCGGTTGACGCCGCGTTGCTCGTCCGCGATGCGGTGGAGATTATGCGAACGCGCTGGGAAAACGAGGCGCAGGCGCGCGGCGTCAGATACGATCTGGAAATTGATTGTTCGACGGAGATTTACGTTCTTTGCAATCCGTCGGAATTACGCGAGGTTTTCGTTAATCTCATCGTCAACGCGCTCGACGCAATGCCCGAAGGCGGTCGTCTGAAAATCAACTGCAAACGCGAGGGCGGCAGGGCAACGATTTATTTTGCGGATTCGGGCGCGGGGATGAGCGAAGAAACCAGAAAGCGCGTGTTTGAGCCGTTTTTTACAACAAAAGGCGTTAACGGAGCCGGACTCGGATTATCGGTCAGCTACAGCATCATCGAAGCGCACAACGGCAAAATCTGCGTTAAATCGGAAATCGGTAAAGGTACGAGTTTCAGAATTGAGCTGCCTACAATCGAGCCGGAAAAAGCGAACCGGGACGAAACCGAAAGGGCTTCGCTTAATGACGTAAAACTTTCGATTCTGGTGGTTGACGACGAAGAATCTGTGCGGTCTGTTCTGGAAGAAATGCTCGTAGAGCTTGACCAAAAAGTCGTCGCCGTTTCAAGCGGCGGCGAAGCGCTCGAAAAACTGTCAAATGAAACTTTCGACGCCGTTTTCACCGATTTATCAATGCCCGAAATGGACGGCTGGCAGCTTGCGCGCGAAATACGCCGGAGAAACGAAACCGTCAAAATCGTTTTGGTCACCGGTCATGGCGAAGGCACGCACCCGGATTTCGAGCCGGAAAACAAGCCAGTTAATCTGGTTATCGGAAAACCTTTCGATTTCGCACAGCTTGCGAACACGCTCGGAGAATTAAGAAGGTAGGAGTTAGTAGATAGAAGGAATGTATTTACTACCTTCTATCTATTACCTTCTACCTCCTAAAGTTACCTCTCGCCGCGTTGCTGCTCGACTTCGGTTTCGAGATCAACGACTAGCTTTCTGACCGTCGGCTGGTCGAAAGATTCAATCATCCGCAACGATTCGTCCATAATGCGACGCTGATGCTCGCTCCAATTAGGCTTGCCGGAAACCTGACCGTATTCGCCGTCGTAAAAGCAGCAGCGCGGCGGGTGAACTTTATCAATCACCTCGCGCTCGACTGCCAGCATCATCGTCGAAATTCCGCTCGCTTCGATAGCGCGCGCGACCAGAGCGCACGATTGATGACAAAGCCTCGAAGCCGGAACGATCAGCGCGACTTGCACTTCGTAACGATGAAGCCGCTCGACGATTTTGGGAATCATTGTTTCCGTCATTCGCCCCGCGTTCGGAATCCAGCCGGAAAAGCTCCACCAAACCGAATTGAGCTGACCGATAACCGCATTTGCCTGATATTCAAGCAATCTTTGAATCGGAATTTGCGAATTTAAATCTTCGCGGACGGCGGTTGTATCGTAACCGCGCGCGGCAAACTGCAAATCTTCGCCTGTGACTTCTATCGGAATTTCGCGGAAGTTCAGATCACCGTCCGCCGCATTCACGTCAAACGGCTCGGTGCCGTCAATATAAGCTCCGGCAGAAGAAATAAAAGCCAGATGAATCATCGGGTGTGCCCGCCGCAACGACGTAAAAGGCGAACGGCGATTTTCGACAAAAGGATAACCGTTCAAATTATCGCCGCCGCGCCAACGCCCAAAACGCCCGCGCCAATCGTTCAAATTTTCAATCAATTCCATTACAAGGTTCAAAGTTCAAAGTTCAAGGTTCAAGGTTGGCAAATCTTTAACTTTAAACCTTGAACTTTGAACTTTGAACTTAATATCGCGGTATGTTTTTATCAATTTCCACCGAGTATAAATCAATGCCGCCCGCGAGATTATATAAATTTTCAAATCCCTGCCGCGATAAATATTCGCAGACCTGCCCGCTGCGCCCTCCGTGGTGACAAAAGAAAACGATTTCTTCTTCCGGTTTAAGCTCGCCGACCCAATCGCCGGCGCGGCTCATCGGCAACAGCTCCGCCGCTTCAATTCTCGCCATTTCGTGTTCGAGCGGCTCGCGCACGTCAATCAATCTGAATTTTTCGCCGCGCCGGATTTTTTCCTCCAGCTCACCGGGTGTTATTGTCTGGTACATTCTGCTTTTGATTGTTCAAGAAAATTTCGTTTTTGGCAAATTATAAAACCCGAATGAAATTTTAAAAGATTTAAGCCGGACGAAAGTTACGAATATAACTCAAAAAACTTGATTTTAGTGCCTAACATCGTTTATAAATTTTAAAGCAGGATTTCACAATCTTGTCTTACGTTGCTCCCACAGATTTGAAAGTCTCACAAATTTTGTTTCAATAATTTTCTTCGATTTTCCGCTATTTTATATGTATCGTGTTCAATCAAACGTCGCCGAGCTTTCGACTGCTCCGCCGCCTAAGGTTTTGCCTGAAAGAGCCGTCACAAAATCGCCGCGACAGAAAAATACAAACACCCGTTCCTGGATGAGCGGCGTTTTACCGATAACTTTCGGTTTATCGGCGGGAGCGGGATTTTTGGTTTTCGTTGCGTGGCTGCTCGAAGTCACGCTGCCGCTTGAAGCATTGTTATTTTTCCTGCCGTTTGATGAAGTCAGAAATCTGTCGCATCCGGATCCGATTCTCGCTTTCGCCGTTTTGCTGGGCATTTCGGCGATCACCGGATATTTAACCGAACAATTCGGCGCACGCAAAATTTTGCCGTATTTCGGCGGGATAATTTTCGTCTCGCTAATCGGCGGCGCGTTGGCGGCTCATTTGGCAAATACGGATGTTTTAGCGGTTTCTGCGGTTTGCGCGGCGACTCTTGCTTTCGGATTTGTGCAGGTCGGAAAAATCTGGCGCGTTGAAAAACAACTCTCATTCGGAGTCCAGCGGCTGGCTCTGGCAAACCACGTTCTCGAAGGCAAAAAAGCCGACGCCAGACTGCAAAGCGCTCTCCAAGTTTTGCTCGCGGTCTTGCCGGTCGAGGAAGTGATAATTTTTCAATTCGACCGCTCCGGCAAATTGCAGCCGGTCGGTCGCACACGCGGCGGAAATCACGGAGCCGAACGAATCAACGAAAGACAAGCCGTCTGGCGCGAAGGAATGGAGCTATGTCAGGAAGCTGTCGAAGCGCAAGCGCCTGCCGTCAGAAAAAACAAAGATTCAAATTCGCTCGTCGCCGTTCCGCTCCTTCACGAAGAGATAACGACCGGCGCGATGCTCGCGCGTTTCCGCGAAGGTTTTGAAGCCGCTGACACAAACGTTTTAACCGCTTTCGCCGACCAATTAGCGCGCAATTTTCAACGCCAGCAAACGCGCGATAAAAACTGGCGGAGCAATTTCTTTTCGTTTTTTTCGGTAGAATCCGCCGAACACCGGCTCGAAGCGTTTCGCTTGGTGAGCGGTTTGCTCGCCGAGCAGCGTTTCGGCTCGCTCGCTTTTTCGCAAATGGACGACGGCTACGCGGTTTCGTATCTCGATGGAACGCTCGCTTACGTCAATCGCCCGATGCTGCGCGCCGCCCAAGTCACTCAAGACCGCGCCCGCCAACTCGACCTTTTCGGACTCTTGGAACGTTTTCAAGGCGGAGTTTTCGACGACCCACGCATTGCTGTCCGCCGCGTTTTGCAAACCGGCGAAAAATATCAACATGAATTACAGTTCGTCGAGCGCAGCAAAACTTTCGATTTGCAAATCTCCCTTATCAAAGACGAACCCGACGGGCAATCAATCCACGACACTTCGCTCATCACAAAACCGCTCTGTTTTATGGTCACCGTGCGCGACATCACGGCGCAAAAGGAAAACGAAAAATTGCGGAGCGATATGGTCAGCTTGATGTCGCACGAATTGCGCACGCCGATTACTTCAATCAACGGTTTCGCCGAATTGCTGATGATTGACGAAGCCATCCCGGAAGAATCGCGCGAATTTCTAAAAATCATCTCGACCGAATCGCAGCGGCTTTCCCGAATGCTTTCGACGTTTCTGGCGGTCTCAAAGCTCGAACAATCCGACAAACGCGACGTGGTTAAAATTCCGATCCGACTCGACAACATCGTTCACGAAGCCGTTGCGGGAATTCAGCCGCTGGCAAAAGCCAAGCGCATTCGGCTCGTCGAGCAGGCAAATTCGCATCTCCCGCCCGTTGCAGGCGACAAAGGCTTAATCACCAAAGTCGTCACTCATCTGGTTGACAATGCCATCAAATACAGCCCGGAACGCACGACCATCACGGTTTCCTCGATTCTCGAATCGGACGCTGTGCGCGTGATTGTCGAAGATCGCGGCTACGGCGTTCCTTCGGATTCACTCGAAAAAGTTTGGGAAAAATTCTACCGCGTGCCGCGCGACGGGCAGGACAAAAACGAGACTTCGACCGGACTCGGACTTTCATTCGTCAAAGAAGTCGTCGAACAGCACGGCGGCGCGGTCGCCGTCGAAAGCGAACCGGGACAAGGCTCGCGTTTCAGCTTTACGTTGCCGCGGTTGTAAAAATTTAAGGCAATATCGAATAAGCGCAAACAATTGAGTTGAAAAAAGATTGAAACTATCAACTGTCAACTATTAACTATCAACTGTTACTCATTGAAAAACAGTTGATAGTTAATAGTTGACAGTTGATAGTTTAATTTTGTTTACGCAAAGTTCAGAGTCCAAGTCGAAAAGAAAAACTTTGAACTCTTACTCTGACTCGAACTTCTTTAAACCCGCAAGCTGCAAAGCTGCCAGCGTCATAAAACGCGGATTGAGAATCAAATAACGCCGCCACAAACGACGCGGTTCCTGCGTCAGACGATAAAGCCATTCCAGACCGAGATTGCCAAGCCACGCGGGAGATTCGCTGACGTTTCCGGCATAAAAATCGAACGACGCGCCGACGCCGAGCATCACGGCTTTGATTTTCCCTCTGTGCGCTGCCATCCATCGTTCCTGTTTCGGACAGCCCAAACCGACAAACAAAATCTGCGCGCCCGCGCTGTTGATTTCATCGGTTATTTGCCGGTCTTCTTCTTCGGTCAAAGCTCGAAACGGCGGCGAAAAAGCGTAAACAATCTGCGAATTCGGGAAATCCTTTGCCGTTCGCGCCCGAATCGCTTCGATAACTTCCGGCTTGCCGCCGTAAAAACCGATTTTCAGATTGTTTTTCTCGGCGTATTCGCAAAGACTTATCATCAAATCGTTGGCTCTGACACGCGCCGCTTCCTGCGCTCCTTGCAGCTTTTGCATCCAGACGAGCGGCATTCCATCCGTAACGATAAAATCCGCGCCGTTAACTACTTTCCCGAACTGCGGATCATCGTAAGATTCCATCGCCATATGAACCGTCGAAAAACAAACATAATCGCCCGCGCCGCGCCGCGCCATCTGGGCAATTTGCTCGACGACTTTTTCTAGACTGCCGCACACATTCGCCTGTAAACCAACAACATTCACGCGCGGCAAAACCGAATTTTGGATTAAATCACGTTCTCCGACCATTAATCGTAGTAATCAGTAATTAGTAATAAGTAATTAGTCAACAAAGCTGATAACTTATTACTTATTACTAATTACTTCTCGGTAAATGTTTTCAAGCCGTTTGATGTAAACATCGAGCGAAAATCTTTCCTCGATTGTTTGCCACGCCGCTTGCCGCAGTTTTTCCCAAACGTATTTATTTTCGAGCAAATATTTTAATCGTTCGGCAAGCTGCGCCGCGTTTCCCGGTTCGATTAAAAAACCGTTTGCGCCGTTTTCGATAACCGCTCCGGTTGATGCCATTTCAGAAACTATGACGACGCAGCCCGACGCCATCGCTTCGAGCATTGCAACGGGTAAGCCTTCGCCGTAGCGCGATGGCAAAATGAAAATGTCAGCTTCGGCAAGCGCTCGCCATTTCGCTTTGCCGGAAACGATTCCGCCAAAATGAAAATTCTCGCCTAAAACGGCGGTCATTTCATGAACAAAAAAATCTTCGAGCGGACCTGCGCCGAAAGCGTGAAAACGAAACTCGAAATTCTCGTTTTTCAGCGCGCGGCAAGTTGCAATGATTTCGCGCAAGCCTTTTGATTCGTGCAAACGACCGAGAAAAATCAAAACCGGGACTTCTCGGTTTCTTTCTGCTTTTACGGCTTCTTCAATTGCCACCGCGTTTTCCAAAACCCGCGTTTCGAGTTCGCGCCAGCGTTTTTCAATCGTTTCTTTTTCCAATTCGCTCAAAACCAAAACCGCCGCCGCGCTTCGCGCAGTTTTTTCGGCGATCCGGCTCAAAACCGGGTTTTTAAATTCCTCGGCTAAAAAACGCCCGCCGTGCAAATGCAGCAAAACCGGAACTCCGACAGCGTGCGCCGTCGCCGCGTAAACAGCATCGCGGTAAACCGAGAGCGGATTGTAATTTGTGTTCAGATGCACGAGATCAATTTGTTTGCGTTTTAATTCCGACCAAAACTGCCGAACCGAATTCGCTTGCCGTAAAACCCAGCGGGCATCGGCAGGTTCTCCGTCGCGCCGCCCGGCTTCAAAATGAACGTAATCTGCCTTTCCGCGCTCGATGATTTGCCGCACGACGGTGGAAATGCCGCTGACATTAATTCGTTCGTCGAGATTCGGAGCGGTGATTAAAACTCTCATCAAATTTTGTTTAGACCGACTGTTTGCTAAGATAATCTCGCGCCGCCCGCGCTCGTCGCATTCAAGCAGAATAACCGAAAAAACAATGAAAGCCGAAACCGCAGTTCAGCCCGCCGCAGATTTGGTCAAAGTCGCCAATCGCGTGCCGGTCTGGATTTTGCCCGCCGTGAAAATTGCGATTTTTGCGGCGGATGCGATGCTTGCCACCGTTTGCTTTGCGGCGGCGTTCTGGTGGCGCGAAGCCAAACCGATTTTTTCGGGAAACAATTGGGAATTCAGCAGCGATTTTGCGCCCTACGCCGCCGTTTTGATGTTTGCGATTCCAATCAGATCGGCGATGCTGCTTTACCAGCGCGTTTACCGTTTGCAGGGCGCATTTTCCTACACGCGCGAAGCGATCAAAATTTTTAAAGCCGTCGCAGTCGGTTCGCTGTTAACGATTGCCGTCGCGTTTCTGTTTCGCGGCGGTTTCGCCTACCGCGATTTTTCATATTCGCGCGGCGTGTTCTTGCTCGATTTCGCCCTCGCGCTTTTTGCGTTTGCCGCGTTCCATCTCGCTTTACGCCGCGTTCAAACGCTTTTCCGCGAGCGCGACATTAATTTGATTCCGACTCTGATTTTAGGCGGCGGAGCGGAAGCCGAACAAACTGTTCGCGAGCTGCAATCGCGCCCGGATTTGGGTTATCGCGTCGTCGGCATTGTCGCAACGGAAGATTTCACCACAGAGACACAGAGGCACAGAGACAAAAATGCCGAGAAAAACTCTCTTTCGATAATCGGAAACATTTCGGATTTGCCTTTGCTGGTGCAACAATTGGCGATTCAGGAAGTGATTATTACCGACAACGGCTTGTCGCACGAAGTTTTGTTTGAAGCGATGATGAAAATCGGGCGTCGTCAGCGCGTCGAATTCCGGCTCGCGCCGTCGGTTTTCAATCTTTTGCCCCAAAAAACCGAAGTCGAACAAATCGGCGTGCTCCCGATGGTGCGGCTTTTCCGCGAACCGCTTTCGGACGCAGAACGTTTCGTCAAACGCGCTTCCGACATCCTGATTTCGCTGATTGCGTTGATCGTTCTCGCGCCCGTCTGGGTTTTGATTTCATTTTTGATTCGGCTCGATTCCCCAGGCGCCATTTTGTTTCGACAAGAGCGCGTCGGGATGGACGGACGGATTTTTCTCTGCTTCAAATTTCGCACAATGCGCGCCAATGCCGACGAAAACATTCACCGCGAGGCTTACCGGAAAAACATCGCCGGCGAAATTGATTCGACTGCCGAACCTGTTTTTGGAAAGGTGCGAAACGATCCGCGCATCACGCGCGTAGGACGCTGGCTGCGTCGTTCGAGTCTCGACGAATTGCCGCAGCTTCTCAATGTTTTGCTCGGCGATATGAGCATCGTCGGCGCGCGCCCGCCGATTCCTTACGAAGTCGAAGAATATGAGCTTTGGCATCGCCGCCGCCTCGATATGAAACCGGGAATCACCGGCTTGTGGCAGGTTTCGGGCAGAAACCGCCTGACCTTTGAAGAAATGGTCAAGCTCGACCTTTTCTACATCGAAAATTGGTCGCTCTGGCTGGATTTAAAAGTTATTCTGCTCACACTTCCAGCCGTTTTACGCGGTGACGGCGCACATTAAATACATATAAAAGAATATAGACAGCTTCTGTTAATCGGCTTACAATATTTGCGTTTCATCGTCGCAAAATCTTCTTAAGATTTAGATTCGCTTGGTATTTTTCAAATCATTAAATTAGTTGTAAAATAATCTTTTATGATTGATGAACATTTAAGGCTTATTTTTAATGCGTGTAATCCGAACCAAACCGCGACTGCGGACAATTATTCGGATTGCCGCGGAGCTCGCGGAGGCGATGCATTGACCGATCAGATTATCAGGCAGTTAAGAATGGCTGATGACTCGCAACAGCTTCGTTTTTTGTTTACAGGTCATATCGGTTCGGGTAAATCGTCGGAATTGGTTCATCTTGTTGGTAAGTTGCGTAATGAAACCACATTTCCAATTTATGTTGATTTCAAAGAATATTTAGACGAACAAGATACAAGACTCGAAGATATTTTTGTTGCTTTAGCGATAGAGCTATCGGAAAACTTTAGGGAAAGATTCCACTTCCAACTCGAAGACGCGCTTCTGAGAAGTTGGTATGAAACGCTGAGAGGTTTTGCAAACGGTAGCCAGATAACCGAACTTGAAA
This sequence comes from Pyrinomonadaceae bacterium, assembly GCA_036388995.1. Taxonomy (GTDB): domain Bacteria; phylum Acidobacteriota; class Blastocatellia; order Pyrinomonadales; family Pyrinomonadaceae; genus JALZCH01. The sequence continues at coordinate 42,337 of DASVQU010000024.1, forward strand.
TTGGTTTGCCTGAAGATGTCGGTAAGCTAAAAGCTGAATTTAAACAAAATCCCAGTGCTCGTAAGCAACTTCACTCAGCTATTAAGGCGGGCAATATTTCTTTGTTATCGGAGTTTAATTTGCTTTTGGATAAAGCCAATCTCTATCTCGCCCAAAATACTACATTCAAGCGGTTGGTATTGATTGCGGACGGTTTGGAGAAAATTGAGCAATTTGACGGGCGCAGTCGAGGTTTGGAATCTCAGAGGCAGCTTTTTATTGAAAGCCAGGCGCAATTGACCGGAATCGGGGCTCACATTCTTTTTACGATTCCGTTGTTTTTGTATCGTTCTTCTGCGGATGCGCCCAAGCTCGCTCTGTATTACGGCAATGAATCTTTTGTTTTGCCGATGGTGAAAATTCATAACCGTGGTAATTTTGATGACAATTACCAGCTCGGTCACTCAGCACTCAAAGCGATTCTGCAAAAGCGATTTGGGCGTATTAAAGTTGAGGGCGAAGGATTTGAGCCGGATGCTTTAGAACACTTAATCCGGTATAGCGGCGGAAATATTCGCAATTTGTTGAGATTTGTTCAGCAAGCGATAACTTATACGGATACGCTGCCAATCAAAATTTCTGCTGCGCGAAAGAGCGTCGGCAAAGCGGTTGATATGTTTGCCGCTTCGATTAATGAGCAGAGCGGGCATTATCAAAAACTAGCGCAATTGGAACTATCTCCGAAACAGCAAATTGTGACGGGCGATGATGCTTATTCAACATTGCTGGAAAACACTACAATTTTCGAGTACGTCGATGGTGACGATGGTGGCGCTGAGGAAGGCGATTATCAACGCTGGTATGCCGTCAATCCCGTTGTTCGCCGCTTACCGAAATTTACGGAAGCGGTTGCCGCAGCCGTTGCTTTAAAAAAAACCGAACAGTCATAGTCTTGAGTGATCAATCAAACATTACAGACGATTCGCAATACGACGAACAGGAAGAACTCGACGGCTTAATTCACGCCTTGCAGTTATCGCAGAATTATTTTCTATTTTATGCCTGCTGTAATTCCGTTCCCAAACAGAATGAGTTAATCGAACGCGCTCGCGCCTCTTTCTCCGGCAAACAAATCGAAGTCGTCTGTTTGACTAAGCCGACCAATAATCTTTTGCGCGAATTGCGTGAGACTCTGGCTGGCAAAAAGCCCGATGCGGTGTTTGTTCAAGGGCTGGAACGCTCAATCGAATCCGAAGGCGAAGGTGCGGACAATCTAGCTGTCACCAACCTCAATCATTACCGCGATGCTTTTCGGGAAGTTCTTTCCTGCCCACTAGTGCTGTGGCTGCCAGAATACGCGATTGTCAAAATCACCAACACCGCGCCCGATTTTTTTTCAATTCATTCCGGCATTTTCTATTTCTCGGCAACCGCCGAAAAGCTGACTGGACAGGTTTTTCAAAGTTTTATAGAAAACTTCAAAGAAATTTCGTCAATGCCCGCTTCAGAAAAGCTAAAACGAATAGAAACGCTCGAAAAACTGCTCTCCGAATACGAAGCCTTGCCCGAAGCCAACCGCAACCGCGGGACAGAGGCACGGCTAAACATTGAATTAGCCGATGTTCTTTATTCAATTTCGAACTTTCGTAAAGCCATTGAATATCTCAAACAAGCATTAAAGATTTCGCGTGAAATTGGCGACAGGTTAGGCGAAGGCAGCAGTTTAAGCAATTTGGGACTGGCTTATCGCAATTTAGGCGAATATAGAAAAGCCATTGAATATCATGAGCAATCTTTAGAGATTAGACGGGAAATTGGCGACAGATTAGGCGAAGGCAGCAGTTTAGGCAATTTGGGAAATGCTTATTTCAGTTTAGGCGAATATAGAAAAGCCGTTGAATATTACGAGCAAACATTGGAGATTTCACGAGAAATTGGCGACAGGTTAGGCGAAGGCAGCAGTTTAAACAATTTGGGACTGGCTTATCACAGTTTAGACGAATATAGAAAAGCCATTGAATATTACGAGCAATCTCTAAAGATTGCTCGAGAAATTGGCGACAGATTAGGCGAAGGCAGCAGTTTAGGCAATTTGGGAAATGCTTATGACAGTTTAGGCGAGTACAGAAAAGCCATTGAATATCATGAGCAACATTTAGAGATTTCACGAGAAATTGGCGACAGATTAGGCGAAAGCAACAGTTTAAACAATTTGGGAGCAGCTTGTAATAGCTTAGGCGAAACGGAAAAAGCATGTGATTTATGGCGAAAGGCTCTGGCTATTTATGAAGCAATTGAATCGCCGAATGCAAAAATTGTCAGGCAAAATCTTGAACAATATTGTCAAAGAGAATAAAAAGTCGCTTGAGTTTGTTTGTAGATTAGTGCAGATGCTTTGTCGGCTAGTGAAAATCGTTAGACAATTTGTTGAGACGGTTTGTAGATTCGTAAATTTGACTTGCGGATGTGTCAATCTTATCTGTTGATTTGTCGAGATGAGTTGTAGGCATGTGAAATTGATTTGTAGGTATGTTGAGCGAACTTGTTGATTGGTCGAAACCGATTATCTTCAAATAAAAAACAGTTGTATTGCTTTCATTTGAACCCCGCACTAACTTTGAAGAATTAGTTTTAAATCACATAATCCCAAACAGGTTCCGCCGCGCGTTCTTCTGGCGTAATAATTTTTAAATTCGGCGTGTCCTGCGCCACTTTTGAGAAAGGCGGAACTGAGCGGGTCAGCCAGACGTTGCCGCCAATGGCGCTGCCGCGTCCGATTGTCGTTGTGCCGCCTAAAATCGTTGCTCCGGCGTAAATTACAACGTCGTCTTCGATTGTCGGGTGGCGTTTGGTATCGCGGATGAGATTGCCTTCTTTGTCTTTCGGGAACGAAAACGCGCCCAAGGTTACGCCTTGATAAAGTTTGACGCGGTTGCCGATGACGGCTGTGCCGCCGATGACGACGCCCGTGCCGTGGTCTATGAAAAACGCTTCGCCGATTGTCGTAGCCGGGTGAATGTCAATTCCGGTGCAGGCGTGAGCGTGTTCGGTCATAATGCGCGGGATGAGCGGCACACCCTGTTTGTGCAGAGCGTTGGCGAGGCGATAAGCCATTACGGCGTAAACGCTCGGATAACTCGAAATCACCTCGTCTTTGCACGCCGCCGCCGGATCGCCGTCGAATGCCGCCTGTACGTCGGTTGCCAGAATGCGGCGGATTCGCGGGAGTTCGAGCAGAAATTCCGCCGTAATTTCTTCGGGCGTTTTGTCGGGCATCGGATGAAAATCATCGCCGTGATCGAATGCGCGGTAAATCTGTTCGGCGAGATTTTCTTCCAGCCACGACATTTTTAGCACAACGTGCGCCCGCAGGGGATCGCCCGAAAGTCCCTGCGCCCCGAAAAAGCCCGGAAACATCAGTTCTTGCAGCGTGTCGAGTATCTCGACGACTTTCGATGTTGAAGGCAGAGGCTTGCGGTCAAGACTTTGAATGTGTTTTTCTGTCGCCGCGTAACCGGCGAGCAAATTTTCAACGGCTTTGTCGGATTGTTCACTCATAATTAACTGATGCTGGATAACCGAAAACTGATAACTAGAACTGTTCGAATATCGTCGCCGGTTATCCGTTTTCAGCTATGCGCTCTGAGACAGACTAGCATTGTAACCTAAGTCTTGAATCAACTTAACCAAAGTTTGCGGCTGAATCATATTTTCGTCAAATTCGACGAACGCAGTTTTGCCGTCGTAATCAACCGTTGCGTGACGAATGCCGTCGCTCTCTTCGAGAGTTTCTTTAATGTCAATTGCACACGAGCCGCAGTGCATTCCTTCGATTTTCATTTTCGCCTGCTGCATATTTTGGAAAAATCTCCTTTCACAAATTTTGTTTGCTAAAATTTTAGCCAACCTGAAAAGCAAAAGGCAAAGTTTTATGAAAATCGCCGATGCATTGCGACGCGCAGCCGAATTTTTAAAAGAAAACGCCGACGCCAGACGCGACGCGGCTTTGCTGCTCGGTTTCGTTTTAAACCGCGAGCGGGCTTTTTTGATTGCCAACGACGACCGCGATTTGAGCTATGAAGAAATTGAGCTTTTTTTTGAATTGATCGAGCGACGCGCTTCGGGTGAACCTATTCAATATATTACCGGGCGGCAGGAATTTTTCGGTTTGGAGTTTGAAGTCAACGAAAACGTTTTGATTCCGCGACCGGAAACAGAAATTCTAGTGGAAGCCGCAATCGAAATTTTGCGAGAAAAAGAAAATCCTTATTTCTGCGATGTTGGAACGGGTTCGGGATGCATTCCGATCTCGATTCTCGCAAATCTGGAAAACGCGAAAGCCGTTGCCGTTGACATCTCTTCCGGCGCGCTAGCTGTAGCCCGAAAGAACGCTGAAAAACATCGAGTTGCCGAAAGAATAGAATTTTACGAATCCGACGTTTTTGCTGTTTTCCAAAATCCAAAATTCGACTTGATTGTTTCAAATCCGCCGTACATTCCGAACAAAGATTTGCCCGTTTTGCCGCGCGAGGTGCGCGAACATGAGCCGCACGCTGCGCTTTTCGGCGGCGCAGTCGGAACTGAAATTGTCGAGCGGCTTTTAACGGACGCGCCACAATTTTTGATTGAAAACGGCTATTTGATGTTTGAAATCGGCTTCGCGCAGGGCGAAGCCGTTAAAGCGATAATTGATGGAAAAATGTGGCGGTTAATCGAGATCAAAGACGATTTGGCGGGCATCCCGCGCATTGTAATCTTGCAGCTAAACTCTTAAATTCTGATTTATAAACTTTCTCTTTTTTCTAGAAGTCCGGCTTGAAAAATGGGTTTTCCGGCGAGCGAAGTGTGAAAACCGTAAAGGGACAAACTAAACAGCACAACCGCAGCGAAAATCGTATTGCTAAAATACCAGCTCGAAAAATTCGCAGTTAATGCGTTTTGAGACGAGAGGGCAATAAATAATCCGCCAGAAAGCATTGCTAGTAAACCAAAACGAGTGAGGCAGATCATGAAAATGGTCATGCCCACAGCGGCGCTGACCCAAAAGCTCCAGTGTCCGCTCATAGGACTAAAGCCGGCAAACAACAAAATCGACATCCAGTATATCGCTATCGCCAGCCATCGTTTTCTGCAAATTATGACCAGCACAATTAAAAGAAGTAAGGAATAGATGCACATAAAGACTCCAAGCGGCAAAATCATTAAAGAACTCGCCCAAAGATGCTTAAAA
>DASVQU010000025.1:0-5297 GCA_036388995.1 Pyrinomonadaceae bacterium
GCTCTCGTACTAATACTTGTTTTTCCGGTGAAACAGTTTGTTGAGCTAAAGATGTGCCGCAACAAAAAACAGCGATAAGCCCTACTATTAACAGAAACTTGATTTTAATTTTTTGCATATTACTTCGCAGGACTCTGGATATGTTTTATCGCTCTGTAACATAACCGAAGGTGGGATTAATTACAAGACAAATCTATTCGGTCTTATTCTTCGCTTTCTTCATCCAGCTCACAGCGAGTTTGGAGCAGTTTTCCCGCGAGGCTCAAAATCAGCCAGAAAAGCGCCGTTCCTGCGGCGATTGCTAAACCTAGTTGGGTAATTGCGTCGTCTAAATATACTCCCAACAAAACCACTCCCAAGCCTAAAATTGTCAGCCGCAGACAAATCCGGCTGCCGCGTTCGGTATTGTGCAGCCAAGAGATGCGCGTAAATTCGGCTTCCATATAATCTTCGTCACTGTTAAGGAGGGAAAAATAATCCGCCTCGGTGCGCGCCCAGGTCTTTCCGGCTTCATCGTGAGCGGTGCGGGCGGCGGCTTGATAATGATGAACGACGTGTGCCAATTTTCCTTCATTTAAAGCCGTTTCCGCCAATCCGCAATAAGCGCGGAAATTTTCGGCGTCAACCTCCAGAGCGCGGCGAAAAGCCTTTTCCGCTCTTTTGGTTTCACCAAACTGAAAATAGCTTTCGCCGATACGCGCAAGCAGTTTCGCGTTGTCGGAACTAACGAGCGCGGCGAGCCTTAACGCGGCAAAAGCGCGCCGCATTAATTTCGTTTGTCTTGACGAACTGGCATAAGAATGCAAAGCGCGGGCGAATTCGAGCAGCAGCCAGCCGTCGTTCGGTTTGACAAAAAGGGCGCGGCGAAACGCTTCGAGCGATTGCGCCAGATTTCCCGAAAGACGCAGCTCATTGGCGACTTGTCGAAGCTGTAGGGCTTGATTGGCGGCTTCCGCCTGACGATCTTCGCGCTGCCACAAATCGCGTTTCAAACGGCGCATCCGGTCGTTTTTTCTAACGGTTTTTAAAGCGTTTTCGGCGGTTTCCATGGACGGAAGCTGCAAGGCTTCGACGCGCGTGCCGGTTTCTTTCGGGTCGGTTAAAAAATCGCGCAGTTCGAGCGAGCGAGCGTCGAGCTTGTCTTCCAGAATGAGCGGAAAAAGACGGCGCACCATCCGGCGAAAACTTTTGCCGCCCGAAGCGAAAGCGAAAATTAATCCCGCGCCGCGCACCTCCGTGCGATAACGATAAAAAACCCGCCCGCCGCTTTGCAGAGCGCGAACGGCATGCGTTTCGATTTGTTCGATGTCGGAAATTTTTAATTTCTGCGGCTGACTGAAAATTTTGCCCGAAAAACGCGGCAAAATTCCGGTGCGGCGCAAGGCTTCGCCGTCGAAAGTTATTCGGTCGAACCAGGCTAGAAGGGGAAAAACGAGCCAAGCCGCCCCGATTAAAATCAACGAAAGGGCGTTTAGCTCGAAATAAGACAAAAATCCGGCAAGAAGGCTAAAGAGAAAAAGCGCGGCGAAATAACCGCCGGACGAGACGTGCACTTGCTCAATTTGAGTAAGCCGCGCCGCGTCGGTTTCCGAGCCGGCTGCGGCGGCAGAGCCGCCGGCGGCAATCTCGGAAACTTTCTGCGGAGCGGCTTTTCGCATTTCGTTTAACCTTCAGCGGTTTAGATGAAAAGCCGAATCAATCGGGTTTTCCTTAGAAATTAACAATTCTGTCAGCCGATTCAGCCGGAAGCTGGGCGTAGCGCGCCGGTGCCAGCTTTTCGAGCTTGGTTGACGCTTCGCGCGCCGTTTGCGATTGCGGAACGGGCTGACCTTCGGCATCTTTTGCTTCGCGGGCGGCTTTTACGAGATTAAAATAAATGTCAACGGCTTCCTGCGTTTTGCCTTGTTTTTCGTAAGTCTGAGCGATAGCGAAATTAAGCGTCTCATCGGCGATAATGCCGGTTTTCGCTTGCAGCAGCTCGTTGTAACCGGCAGCCGCTTCGTCGTATTTGCCATCGGCGAATCTCGCTTCGGCGAGCGCGAATTTTGAAAGCGTGCCGACTTCGCCGCTGTTTTTCGATAAATTTTCGAGTTCTTGAATTCCCGCCGCGCGGTCGAGCTTCAAACGGTTGACGGCGATAAAGTACTGCGCTTTTTCTTTGTGCGGGCTGCCGTATTTGGCGGTGACTTCCTCAAAAGCGGCGATTGCTTTTTCGGTTCGCTCTTTGTCGTTCGGAAAAGTCAGTTCCGCGCTGTTCGGATCGGGCGACGGCGAAACCTGCGCCGTGTGTATGTCAATCGCTTTGCCGAGCGCAGTTTGCGCGGCAACTGCCGAGCGCTGCGAATAGCTGTAAATGATGCCGCCGATAATGGCGACGCCGAGCAGGGCGAGCAAGCCGTACAAAATCGGTCTGCCTTTGCCTTCAAATCTTTTGCCTAAAGTTTCGATTCTTTCGTCAGCCGCCGATTGAAAGCGATCAACCGGCTTGCCGAGCGTATTTTCACGTTCTAATTTCTTTTTCTGAGCCACTTTTTCCTCTGTTTGTTCTTCTCAAATGAGAGCTTATTTGGTATTGATATTACGATAAATGCCAACTGTAACGAGCGCGGCGAAAGATTGTCAAGCAGGGTAGTTCGTTGTTCGTTGTCCGTTGTTCGTTGTTTTGTGGATTTTTAAGGCACGCTGAAATTTTATGGAAAAGACTAATTTTGAGAATTTGCGTGTTTATCAGCTATCGGAAATGTTATCGGATAAGATTTGGGAAATAGGTTCGGGCTGGAATAATTTTTCACGCGATACGGTTGGCAAACAAATTGTTCGAGCCGCCGACAGCATCGGCGCAAATATCGCGGAAGGAACGGGCAGATACACATTTATTGAAAACAAACGCTTCGCGCATATCGCCAGAGGCTCGCTCAACGAAACTAAACATTGGCTAAGGCGCGCTTTTAAACGAAATTTATTATCAGAAGAACAAGTAAAAGAATTAAAGCCAATAATTGATGAATTAGCTCCTAAACTGTACGCATACATCAACGCGCTCAGTAAATCTAAAAAGAGCAACGAACAACGAACGACGATCAACGAACAAATTTGAAAATTTTTCGGGAACAAAATTTTTTCGGCGGTGTCTAACATTATAATTTGCCAGGAAAGGCAAAGGAATAAAGCTCGGTTGAAGCGCCGTTGTCGGTAAAAGGTTAAAATAGTAGGCGACGGATGAATTTTGGAAAAACAATCGCCATTGACGGACAGAACCTGCCGGAAGCCGCTTTGGCGACCGATGCGAGGCTTTGTTTACCGGGCGAAATTGAGTTCCTTGAAAGATTAAAAACGGGCGACGCGGAAGCGTTCGACGAGCTTGTCGTACGATTTTCGACCGATATTTACGGGTTGCTCGTCCGGTTGACGGAAGACGCCGAAGAAGCCAAAGATTTGACTCAGGAGACATTTTTGAGCGTCGTGCGTTCGGTCAAAAGTTTTCGCGGCGACGCGAGCTTGAAAACATGGCTCTATCGAATTGCCATCAACCAGGCGCGCAACCGTCAGCGCTGGTGGCGCAGTCGCCGATTCAGTCTGACGTTTTCGCTCGATTCGGCAAGCGAGCCGGACGAGCCATCGCTGCACGAAACTCTGGCTGACGATAATCAGCAGTCGCCCGAAGATTTCGCTTTGCAGCGCGAGCAGGAAACGATGATTCGACAGGCGCTCAAAAAATTACCGCTCGCTTTTCGCGAAGCCGTAGTTTTGCGAGACATCGAGGGCTTGAGCTACGAGGAAATCGCCGCCGCGCTCGAAACGAATATCGGAACCGTGAAATCGCGGATCGCCCGCGGACGTGAGGAATTGAAACGAAAGTTACAACGTTCTTTGTAAACTTAGTGAGCAGTAAGCGGTGAGCAGTGAGCAGATTAATCTGTTTTGTGCTGCTCACTGCTCACCGCTTACTGCTCACTATAAAAAGGCATAGTTGACCCGCCCCGGCTCACTTTTGAAACACAATCGGTGCCACGAAGGGTCGAAGTGACGAAATGTGATTCGGGGAAGCGTCAAGGCGAAAGCGGAATTGGCGGATTGATCTTTTGAAACGTGACCAGCAACATCACGTTAATGTTTATCCGACAAAGCCGCAAATTTCGCCGACCGCCAACCGAAACGAAACGTTGTTCTTCGCTTGTTTTTAAAGCAGCGAAAAACAGCCGGGGTCGGTCAGCTATGCTCTCGCAGTTGCGAGTTATTGAGTTCTCGGGTTTGTCGAGAAAAATCTGTATTTAACTCGACAAACCCGACAAACTCGATTAACTCGCCAAACTTAAAAATGGATTGTCAGGAATTTCGCTCAAATCTTTCGCTGTATGTTGATGATGTTTTTGAAACATCTTCGACGGCAGTTCGCGCTTTGTGCGACGAGCATTTGCGCATCTGCCCGCTTTGCCGGGCGGATGTCGCCGATTTGCGCGTGTTAAAAAGCAGTCTCTCCGCAATTCGCCGTCCTGCCGTTTCGCCGGATTTTACCGATTCGCTGCGTCGAGCCGTTGCCACCGAATTGATTGCGCAAAAGGCGATTCGGAAAGCGAATTTGGAAAAAAACGACTGGCGCGGCTGGCTTGAATTCAATTTAATGCCTTATGCCATCGGGACTGTAGCTTCGGTTTTGTTGTTTATGATGATGTTTGCCGCTCTGCACACGGCAATGACGACTTTCCGAAATTTGAATATTCACCTTGCATCGGTCGGACAAAGCTCAACAACGGTTTTCGCCGCTGAGACAGCCAAAATTTACGATACGGGCTTGCCATATTCGCCCGCCGATTATGCCGCTCTGCGCTCGCCGCACGCTTTGGAATCGCCTTCTTTAAATCCGAAAGGCTCGCTCGTTTCTTTCACTTCGTCGCTGATGCGCGGCGAGGTTGATGAGGGCGCGGTGATTGTCGTCGCGGATGTTTTCGGAAACGGTTTGGCGCACGTTGCCGGGGTTCTCGAAGCGCCGGACGATCCGCATAAATTGGAGGAGCTTGAAAAGATTCTTAATAACGAACCTGTTTTTGTTCCCGCCTCATACGACAAACGACCGGAAAACCTGCGCGTTGTATTGATGATACAAAAAGTTAACGTCAGCGGCGAGGCTGATAAAAAAGAAAATCTGAATTCAAAAAAGTTTTAGATAAAACTGAGAATTGAAAACTGAGAACGGAGAACCGAAAGCTAAATCAAAGACTTTCGGTTCTCCGTTCTCAGTTTTCAGTTCTCACTATAAAATCAGTTCTTCGCGGCAGTATATCCGGCGCGAGTTAAAG
>DASVQU010000026.1:0-88504 GCA_036388995.1 Pyrinomonadaceae bacterium
GCCCGTGATCATGTTTTTGACGTAATCGGCGTGACCCGGACAATCAACGTGCGCGTAATGCCGGTTCGGCGATTCGTACTCGACGTGAGCGGTCGCAATCGTGATTCCTCTGGCGCGCTCTTCCGGCGCGTTATCAATCGAGTCGAATGAGCGAAACACCATTTTCGGATTGTTCTTGCTCATCACTTTCGTGATGGCTGCGGTTAATGTGGTTTTGCCGTGATCAACGTGTCCGATGGTTCCGATGTTGACATGCGGCTTGCTTCTATCAAATTTCTCTTTCGCCATTTTTCACTCCAAAAACTGTTGAGTCTAAAAATTAATTAGCTGCTTGCGCCTTTAACTTTAGCGATAACCTCATCGGCGACGTTTTTCGGTGCCTGGTCATAACGCTCAAAGTGCATTGTCGAAGTAGCGCGTCCCTGCGTTGATGAACGCAAGTCGGTCGTGTAGCCGAACATTTCCGAAAGCGGAACATAATCGGTGACAACTTGAACGTTTCCAGCACGCGGCTCCATTTTTTCGATTTGTCCGCGCCGACGGTTTAAATCGCCGTTAACCGCGCCCATATATTCTTCGGGCGTCACGACTTCGACTCGCATAATCGGTTCGAGAAGAACGGGTTTCGCTTTTCTGACCGCATCCTGAAACGCGAGCGAGCCAGCCATCTTGAACGAAATTTCGTCCGAGTCAACATCGTGATACGAACCGAAAACGAGGCGCACGCGAATATCAACCATTTCATAGCCCGCAAGAAACCCGCGCTGCATTGCGTCTCTGACGCCTTCCATTGTCGGCTTGATAAACTGCTGCGGAATGACGCCGCCTTTGATTTCGTCTTCAAAGACAAATCCTTCGCCCGGCGCGGGTTCGACAGTCAATTCGACGTGACCGAATTTACCGCGACCGCCGGTTTGTTTCTTGTAAACTTCTTTGCCCGGCGCGTTTCCGGTAATTGTTTCGCGGTAAGCGACTTGCGGTTTGCCGACGTTTGCTTCGACGCCGAACTCTCGCTTCATACGGTCAACAATAATCTCAAGATGAAGCTCGCCCATTCCGGCGATAATCGTTTGCCCGGTTTCGTCGTCCGTGTTAACGCGGAACGAAGGGTCTTCCTGAGCCAGACGATTGAGCGCGACGCCCATTTTGTCCTGGTCTTGACGAGTTTTCGGCTCGACCGCGACGCGGATAACCGGATCGGGGAAATCCATCGCCTCGAGAACGATATGTTCTTTTTCGTCTGAAATCGTATCTCCGGTCGTAACGTTTTTCATCCCGCCGATGGCGACGATCTCGCCGGCGCTCGCCGATTCGATGTCTTCGCGTTTGTTCGCATGCATCAGCATCAAGCGTCCGACGCGCTCTTTTTGATTCTTGATCGTGTTGTAAACGTAAGAACCCGAATCGACCGTGCCGCTGTAGATACGAACAAACGAAAGCTGTCCGAGATGTTTGTCAGCCATCAGTTTGAAAACCAAACCGGAAAACGGCGCTTTCGGATCAGCCGGGCGCGGCTCGGTTTCTTCTGTTCTCGGATTGATACCTTCGATTGGCGGAACATCCAGCGGACTCGGCAGATAATCAACCACCGCATCAAGCATCGTTTGGACGCCTTTGTTTTTGAAGGCGGAGCCGGTGACGACCGGGACGATTTTAAGATCAATCGTACCCTGACGAAGCGCAGTACGGATCTCGTCTTCCGAAACCGTTTCGCCTTCGAGATACTTCATCATCAAATCGTCGTCAATAGATGAGACGGCTTCAACTAATTTGTCGCGCCACTCGGCGGCTTTATCCTGCAAATCAGCCGGAATGTCGGTGACTTCGTATTCGGCGCCTTTGGTTTCGTCTTTCCAAAGCAACGCTTTCATCGTAATCAAGTCAACGACGCCCAAAAATTTATCTTCTTCGCCAATCGGAAGCTGCAAAGCGACCGCGTTTGCGCCGAGACGAGTTAAAATCGAATCGAATGAGCGATAAAACGAAGCCCCTGCGCGGTCTAGCTTATTAATAAAGCAAATGCGCGGAACGCCGTATTTATCGGCTTGACGCCACACGGTTTCCGATTGCGGCTCGACTCCGGCAACGCCGTCGAAAACGGCGACCGCTCCGTCGAGAACGCGCAGAGAGCGTTCGACTTCCATCGTGAAATCAACGTGTCCGGGCGTGTCAATAATATTAATGCGATGCTCGATTTTATTGCGCGTCCAAAAGCAGGTCGTCGCGGCTGAGGTAATCGTAATGCCGCGCTCTTGTTCCTGCTCCATCCAGTCCATCGTGGCTGTGCCTTCGTGAACTTCTCCGATTTTGTGCGAAACGCCGGTGTAATAAAGCACGCGCTCGGTTGTCGTGGTTTTACCCGCGTCAATGTGCGCCATAATCCCGATGTTTCTAAATTTATCTAAAGGAATCTGTTTCTCAGCCATTTTTGCTCGTTGTTCGTTGTTCGTTGTTCGTTGTAACTGCTATTGCAATGAACGGCGAACCGTGAACTAAAATCTGTAATGCGCAAACGCTTTGTTGGCTTCAGCCATACGATGCGTATCTTCTTTTTTCTTGACGGCGTTGCCGCGATTCGAAGCGGCGTCCGTAATTTCGCCGACCAGCTTTTCTTCCATTGATTTTTCGCCTCGATTGCGCGCATAACTGACAATCCAGCGAATCGCCAGCGTGTTGCGGCGCTCGGAGCTGACTTCGAGCGGCACTTGATAAGTCGCGCCGCCGATACGTCTCGATTTCACTTCGACTTGCGGCTTGACGTTATCAACCGCGCGTTTGAAAATCTTCATCGGCTCTTCGCCCAATCTTTCGGCGACGCGCGTCATCGCGCTGTAAAAAATCTTTTCGGCGGTTGACTTCTTGCCTTGCAGCATCACGCCGTTGATAAACTTTGTGACCAGCACATTGCTGTAAACCGGATCAGGTAAAACGTCTCTTTTTGCGGCAACTCTTCTTCTCGGCATCTCTCTACAATTTCAAATTTCAAATTACGAATTACGAATGAAGGAATTTTTGTTAATTCGTCTTTCGTAATTCGTAATTCGTAATTACTTTTTACCTTTGGCTGGCGCGCCTTTGCCGCCTGCTTTCGGGCGTTTCGCTCCGTATTTCGAGCGGCTTTGAGCGCGGTTCGCAACTCCGGTCGAATCGAGCGTTCCGCGAATAACGTGATAACGCACGCCCGGCAAATCTTTGACGCGACCGCCGCGAATCAACACAATCGAGTGTTCCTGCAAATTGTGTCCGACGCCCGGAATATAAGTCGTGACTTCGATTCCATTGGTCAAACGAACGCGGGCGACTTTTCTGAGCGCCGAGTTCGGTTTCTTCGGCGTTTGCGTATAAACGCGCGTGCAAACTCCGCGTTTCTGCGGGTTGGCTTGCAGCGCGGGACTCGCCGTTTTGTATTTAACGTCTTTGCGACCTTTACGAACCAGTTGTGAAATAGTCGGCATAATTTCTTAAATTCGTTGCTGTTTTTTGAAATAAAAACAAAAGCAACCTTTAACCTGCCTCTTACCGAAACTCGTTCGGCAGTCAGCGCAAGCGGCTTGCTTTGCTCGCTTATTAAATTAAAAACTTTCTACTTGAAGGAAACTTCCTTCAAACTTCCTGACTTTTCTGTGGCGTGGCTCTTTTTCATTAAGAAAAGGCTGCTTTTTGATTTGGCTAATTTGCCGCCGGACGCGGGTAACGCCCGATTTACGCCACAATAATTGTCATCCCCAACGCTTCCCTGCTTTCCAGAAAATTTAAGCGTTGTACTGTTTACTCCAGACGTGCTGTCCGAAATTTAAGACTATACAAACTTGTGAAATTATTGTCAAGCGGGTGCGTAGTCGTGAGATTGTATAGGGATCTTTTGAAGTGAGATGTCTATCGGCAAGTTAGCTTTTGTATTTCGGCGAGTGCGGTTTTTAGGTTCAATCCTAGTTGTCTTTTGATTCTACCTGTTCTCTTATTACGCACCATAATCTGTATCTATTTCCTTCGAGTCTTGCGCCAGCGACTTCAATCCAGCCTTTGTTATCATCTTTTGAGTAATCAAAGTGAAAGCTATTGCTGCTGAAGCCGACTGATTGGGTATAAGTGCCTGAGTTAGCTAGTTCTTCTGAAATTTGAAGTCTTAATTGGTCTAAGAAGAATTTCTCATCAAATTTTTTATTGCCATATTCCTCGATTTTGTACTCAAGGTCAAAATCACGTCGGTATTTAACAATTTCCCCAAATGATTTACCATCACCGCTATTTCCAGCAGACGATTTGAGTTCAGGAACATTCAGTTGTTTGACGGTTTTATTTAATGAAAAATTGCTGTAAAAGCTACTTTCCGTCATTGGTCGTCCTTGAATGGAACAAGCGGAAAATATAAATGCCGCAATAATTAAACAAAGAAGGAGATATTTCATTAAAATCTAAACAGAAAGATACTTCTTAACAAAAGTATCTTTCTGTTTTTAAACAAAAATTATATGGCTCAAAACTTGTTAGAATAATTTATCGTCCATTCTTACAAGTTCTACCCGTTGCATGCGCCCAATTCCATAAATCCCCACCAGCCATTTCACCAGAAGCGCCTGCACCTTTTCCGGAAATTGAGACTGATACCTTAAATCCGCAATCAGAAAATAAGCAGCGGCTAAAACCACAACCAGCAGCAGATTCACAGCTTACTTCTGAACCACGAGGTCCTATATTTACTTTAGACTCGCCTTTTTCACGTCCCACATGGTAATAAAAATTTTCATTTGTTTCGCCAGTATCGCTACAATAAGTAGAAACAACTGGGACTTCACACTTTTGAGTGCAATCAGTAAGTACAGAACATATTGGCTGAAAAAATGCGAGGTTATAATGACTACCCGAGTTATGATATGTAGACTCTGCCTTATGCATTTCTACGAGATCGCTTACTGATTGACTCGCCTGACACACGCTACCTCCTTGATAAGTGCTTCCCCAATATGGATCCCATAGCATACAATAAGCGTAGCTTGGATCAATCGGAGTTGTATACTAATCTAAACATGCATCGCCCCCGTTGCCCCCGCATGAGGGGATATCAATTGGACATGCCAAACTTGACGTATCGCCGTCCTCTGAACCTTTCTTTCCTATAGGCTTATCGGATTTAATTACATTTCCAGCAAGTCTTGCGTTTTGATTTCTATCAACAATTTTAGTAAATAAAGGCATTTTATTCTCTTTAAATACCTGTGTAATAACACCTCCTATTCCAACCACCGAATCCAGAAAATCTGGCTCTAATGCTTCTAAAGGTTGGGTTTGATAAGGATTATGAAACATTACAAGAGCATTGTAAGCCTTGCTTCTTCCGTCAAGAGATACTTCAACCTTGAAAGAGGCATACTTGCCAACATCATGAAATCGCATTGGTTCTAGTTGAAGAATATCTCCAACAGTCCAATTGCCATCCGCCCCCGAAGAATATTGCCCATTAACCCACTTTGCATCAATTGAAAATCGGGCTTCATCTTTTGTTACAACTCCATTTTTATCTGTATTGCCATTAATGGTAGTAACAGTTCCAATTTGGATAATTTCGCCGGAAGGTGGTGTTACCAAATCCCTATATCTTTTGTTTTCAATTTCCCTAATTGGTCCAACATGAAAATCTTTTAATTTAAATTTAAGAGTCTTTTCAAAGTTATAATTCTGTCCGCGCCTTTTTGCTTCGCTTAATCTACTGCCCACATGAGCAATAGTCATTTTCTTGTAAGCCTTTTCGATAATCTTTATTTCTGCACTCGAATTGTCAGAAGCATTTTGAACATTGCTTGTTTGTGCGTCTGTTGGGACAGTTTCCTTTTTTGCGGAAGGTTTGTCTTGCGCTTGGACAACGATGGTTGAAGCTAAAAGCAGTACGAAAACTTGGACGAATTGGTTGATTTTTTGGTTTTTCATCTGATTTTCCTGTTAATCTTGGGGCTGTTTATTGTTGTTGTTTAGATAAAAGCAAGAAAGGGCGACAAGTTATTTCTTGCTGTTAACACTTTTGCTTTGCCTGACTTTGGTTAATTCGCGCTCAATGATTTCGGCGAAGGCTTCTAAATTTCCGACGCCGCGAAAAAGCCTGCCGTTAATCAAAAAGCTCGGCGTGCCCTCAATGCTCAATCGTTTTGCATCTTGAGCATCTTTTAAAACAGCAACGCGGGAAGTTTCGGAATCGGAACAAGCCTTAAATTTGTTCGTATCCAGACCAATTTCCGTAGCTATTTTGCTGAATGTTTCAGGTGACAAACCGTTGGAAGCGAAAAGGGCGTCGTGATATTTCCAAAATTGTCCTTGCTCTCCGGCGCAAAATGCTGCACGTGCCGCCGGCAAAGCTTGCGAATGAATTTCTTCTAAAGGCAGGTGTTTAAAAACCAATCGCACATTGCTTTTGTATTTCTCTAAAATTTCCTTGATTGTCGGCAGAGATTGTTTACAAAAAGGACACTGAAAATCGGAAAATTCGAAGATGGTGACTGGCGCTTGTTTATCACCGATTGCTGGTCCCTCGTCGTTAACGGCAAGAGTTGGTTCGACGGGTTCTTCAAGGCGCAGTTCAACGCGGGCTTTTTCTCTAAGCTGCGAAACCAAGACGCGGTAGTTTCGCATTCGCGCTTGATTCTGCATATCCAGCCTGATTCTCTCTTTCGCTTCGTCGGGACTCATCTGCGCGAAAGCCGAAGCGTTTTCAAGATATGACTGTTCGACATCCTTATTGGGAATTTCTATTTCAATGGAGGTAAGCTGTTTTTTTAATTCTTCAACCGAAACGCCCCTCTTTTTTGCTTCTTCTTCGAGAACGGCTCTTGTGATAAGATTTTCCAAAGCGGCTTTGCGAAGCGCGTAGATTTGTTTTTGCAAAGGAAGCATCTGCGAAGTGACAGAATTATCAACTTCGGTTTGTGTTATTTTTTTGCCGTTAATTACTGCGACAATCTGACTTTCCGTTTGAGCAGAAGCAATTAGCCCTGTAATAGACAATATGAAAAGCAAAAAAGAAACAACTTGAAAGAAATAGTGAGAGTTTTTGATTGAAAGTTTCGTCATAAATTAAAAACTTTGTGTTGAATTTAAGTTGAATTTTAAAAGTGTGTTGGAAATTGACTTCGCTAATTTACTGTTTTGCAATGCCTTATTCAACAGTTTTATGTTAACGAAAACTATTATTTGTTAACGATTGATATGTTTTGTTTCGGAAATGTTATTTTTGCTTATTCAATTCGCCCTCTTGCCAAACTTTTTTGCGATATTCCGTAGGAGTTAAGCCATACTTCACTTTAAAGTCTCGCGCGAAATGCGCGGCATTAGGCATTCCGACTTTACAGCGAATCTCTTTGACACGCTCAAATGATATTTCGAGTAATTCACGAGCCGTTTCAAGCCGCAATTCCCGTAAATAATGAATAGGCGATGTTCCGATATGTAATTTAAAGAGGTTTAGCAAGTGTGGCTGTGAAAGGTTTACGACCTTCGACAATTCTTCAACATCCCATCTCTTTTGCAAATCCGAGGACATTTGCTGTCTTAAAAAGGCGATTCTTCTATCCATTTCAAACATTCCCACTAATGTTGAAATTCAAACAATGGGATAATATTACAAATAATGGATTTGAGCAAAAGAAAAAAGATTGCTAAATTACCACTTTTGTCTTTCTCTATTTTTTTTAATCCGAATATATTTTTGAGGCTTTTATGAAAACAGCATTTGAACAATTTTTAGACAAACACGACGAACAAACCTGGGGGAAAGTCTTGACAGATTTGCTGCCGGAGATTCACGAAGTTGACCGCGCTGCAACGCAAATCTGGTTTAAATTTTTCCCGCTTTCGCTTTTCCTCGCGCTTCAATCGGCGGAAGACAAACAGGAATTAATCCAAAAGTTTTTGCTGCAAGGCAAATTCGAGCTTGCGGAACAAATTGACTCGTCGCACCATTTTCTTTACGGGCATCGTTTTTGGCGCGAGACGAAAGACGCAATCGTCGCGCGGGCGGAAAGCGCAAACGGTTCGATTTCGGATTTGGCAACGGAAATTCGGCAAATCGCCAAATCGGTTGCCGACAAAATTGCGGTTGATAAATCGCTGATCGTCGGCATTACGGCGGTCGGACTGATGACGCTCGTTCAAGTCGGTTTGGAAAAACTGAAAGCTGCGCCGGGAGCCGTTTCGATTGACAAACAACACGCCAAAAAATCGGCGCAATCTGTTCTCGCCGAACGCGCCAAGGACGATTCCCAAGGCTTGTTCGGTTTTCTAAAAACGATTGACAAACAATGGACTGTGACTTGGGACGAGAACCGGAACAACGCCAAATTTAAAGCGATCAGCGAAGAAGAAATCGCTTCGGCGGCGCAGCGCGATCAATCGCAGAACTGGCTGGAAAAAGACGCGCGCTGTATCGAAGGCGTGATTCCGGTCGAATGCCGCTCGGCGGCTTGCGGAACTTGCTGGGTCGGCGTTTTGGGCGGCGCTGAAAAGCTCTCCGAGGTCGAGCGCAAAGAAGCCAAATCAATGCGGCGTTTTGGTTATCTTTACACCGACGAGCCGAAACCGATTATTCGTCTCTCGTGCCAGGCGCGCGCGACCGGCGCGGTTTCGATTGTCATTCCGCCCTGGAACGGAGTTTTCGGCAAACAGCTTTACAAAGAAAACGTGCCGGAAGAAGTTCTCGAACCGGCGACGACGACCGCCAAACAAACACGCTCAATCGTCCAAGACGAATCGAAGAAAAATCAACTTTTATAAATTGAAAAGAAACCACAGATGGACACGGATAAACACGGATTTTATTTTAATTTCATCTGTGTTTATCTGTGTCCATCTGTGGTTTTATAGTTTCCTGTGACCGAAACGACTTCAAAACTTTCTACGCTGCCGCCGACAATTTATGTTTTGGCGGCGGTTTTTCTGTGGAGCACGGGCGGGCTTTTTATCAAAATGACGAGCGTTTCCGGTTTTGAGGTCAACGCCGGACGCTGTTTGCTGGCGGCTTTGACAATCGGTTTGCTGACTTACAAAAAGGGCTTGCGGCTCGACGGGTTTACGCTTTTGAGCGCTCTTTTTTACGCCGGAACGCTCTCGTGTTTTGCGATTGCGACGAAAATGACGACCGCTGCGAACGCGATTTTTCTGCAATACACCGCACCTATTTATATTCTCCTGCTCGCCCCGCTGATTTTAAAAGAAAAGTTTCGTTTCGCGGATTTATTTACGGTCATTTTTTGCCTTGCGGGAATGTCTTTGTTTTTTTTAGACGCCGCGCCGAGCGCCGAGCTTTCCGTTGAATCGCAGTTTAACGGAAATTTGCTGGCGCTCGCGTCGGGCGTGTTTTTCGGATTTTATTTCACCGTTTTGCGGCATCCGGTAATGCTCAAAAAAAATCCGGCGGTTTCGGTTTTTTACGGCAATTTGCTCGCCGTTTTGATAATGCTCCCGTTTATCATTCCGAATCCGTCGGTCTGGACGACACAGGACATTTTGAGCGTCGGTTTTCTCGGTGTCTTTCAAATCGGGTTGGCGTATTTTCTCTTTACCTACGGTATTTCAAAAGGCGTCCGCTCGCTCGACGCGAGCATTATCGGTTTTATCGAACCGCTGCTCAATCCGGTCTGGGTTTTCTTTCTTTTGGGGGAAAAGCCTTCAAATTGGGCAATCACCGGCGGCGTTGTAATTATCGCAACTGTGGCGGCGCACACAATTTTTAATGCCGGAAAACCGAAAATCGAGCCTGTGACCTAATTAAACAAGTACTTTCAGCCGCTTGCTGTGTCTCGCTGCACAGTTTCTGTGTTAAACTTTCAAAATGCTGAGTAAACGAGTTGCAGAGACCCGTTATTTTTTTATCCAAAGCATTATTTAAAAGGATTTTTCCAAAACATTTTATTTTTTTGTGGAGAAACGATATGGCTAAATTTGAAGCTCCGGCAAACGTCAAGAATGCCGAATTGATTCGTTGGGTTGATGAAATGGCTGAGCTTTGCCAGCCCGAAGCGGTTTATTGGTGCGACGGCTCGCAGGAAGAATACGACCGTTTGTGCGAAGAGATGGTGCAAAGCGGCACTTTTATTCGCCTCAATCCCGAAAAACGCCCGAACAGCTTTTTAGCGCGCTCGCATCCTTCGGACGTGGCGCGCGTCGAAGACCGCACTTATATTTGCACTTTGAGCAAAAGCGACGCCGGACCAACCAACAACTGGATGCAGCCGCGCGAAATGAAAGCCACGCTGACGCCTAAATTCAACGGCTCGATGCGCGGGCGGACGATGTACGTCATTCCCTTTTGTATGGGACCAATCGGCTCGCCGATTTCGCAGTTCGGCGTCCAGCTTTCCGATTCGGCGTATGTCGTCGTCAATATGAAACTTATGACGCGGATGGGAGACCAGGCTCTCGAAGCTCTCGGCGACGGCGAGTTTGTTCACTGTCTCCATTCGGTCGGAATGCCGCTCGAACCGGGACAGCCGGACGTTGCATGGGCTTGCTCGCCCGATCCGAAAGACAAGTATATTGTTCATTTTCCCGAAGAACGCTCGATCTGGAGCTACGGTTCGGGCTATGGCGGCAACGCTCTTTTGGGGAAAAAATGTCTGGCTCTCAGAATCGCCTCGAAACTTGGACAGGAACAAGGCTGGCTCGCCGAACATATGCTGATTGTCGGCGTTAAATCGCCGGACGGCAAAAAAGATTACATCTGCGCCGCTTTTCCGTCCGCTTGCGGCAAAACCAATTTTGCGATGCTGATTCCGCCGAAACCTTTTCAGGAAGAGGGCTGGGAAGTGACGACGGTCGGCGACGACATTGCGTGGATAAAACCGGATGAAAACGGCAGACTTCACGCCATCAACCCGGAAGCTGGATTTTTCGGCGTCGCTCCCGGAACAAACTTCAAAACCAACCCGAACGCGATGGAAACGATTCGTGAAAACACGATTTTCACAAACGTTGCGCTAACGGACGACGGCGATGTCTGGTGGGAAGGAATGGACGGCGAACCGCCCGCGCACGCGATTGATTGGCAGGGCAACGATTGGACGCCCGCATCGGACAAAAAAGCCGCACATCCGAACGCCCGTTTTACCGCGCCTTCGATTCAATGCCCGGTGATTGACGAAAATTTCGACAACCCGCAAGGCGTTCCGGTTTCGGCGTTTATCTTCGGCGGACGCCGTTCAAACGTCGCCCCGCTGATTCTGCAATCGTTTAACTGGGCTTTCGGCGTTTACAATGCGGCGACGATGGGTTCGGAAATGACCGCCGCCGCTTTCGGCAACATCGGCGAAGTCCGCCGCGACCCGTTTGCGATGCTTCCGTTCTGCGGTTATCACATGGGCGATTATTTCGCGCACTGGCTCAACTTTGGGCGCAACATTCCCGAACCGCCCAGGATTTTTAACGTCAACTGGTTCCGACGAGGCGAAGACGGCAAATTTTTGTGGGCTGGTTACGGTGAAAATATGCGCGTTTTGAAATGGGTTGTCGAACGCGCGCGAGGCAAATCAATCGGCATAGAAACATCGCTCGGTTGGGTACCGCGTTATGAAGATTTGGATTGGCGCGGAATGGAAAACTTTACCGAAGAAGATTTCGAAAAAGTGATGAGCATTGACCGCGATTTGTGGGTGAAGGAAATCGCAATGCACGACGAGATTTTCTTTAAGCTCTACGACCGTTTGCCAAAAGAATTAACGTTTATCCGCGAGCTTTTATTGTCGGCGTTGTGGCGCGCAACAGAACTCGGTTTGGCGACTCCGCGCGCAGAACCGGCGGAGAAGAGTTTTCAAGAAACGAGAGAAAAAGAAGCCAAAACAGCCATTGCAATAGCGCCAAATACATAAACAATCCACAAAACTAAAAAATAAAGGGGCGAATAAAATTCGCCCCTTTATTTTTTCTCTGAAAAATTTGTGATTAACTTTACTCGCCTCCAACAGTCAATTCTGAAACAAGCAAAGTCGGTGAAGCAGTGCTTCCGAGCTTAAAGCTCAAATCATTGCCTACCATTTTCACGTCTTTAAGCGCTTTCAAAACATTTCCGGCGATTGTGATTTCCTGAACCGGATAAGTGAGTTCGCCGTTTTCAATCCAGAAACCGCTCGCGCCTTGTGAAAAATCGCCACTGACATTGTTGACGCCCGAACCGAAAAAGTCAGTTAAATAAAGCCCGTTTTTAACAGACTTAATGATGTCTTTCGGATCGGTTGTGCCGTTTTTCATATAAAGATTCGTGCTGCCGACGTTCGGATTTGATTGATAGCCGCGCGAAGCGTTGCCGGTCGGTTTCATATTCAAACGACGTGCGGCGTAAGAATCGCAAATGTAATTCTTTAAAACGCCGTTTTCCAGAATTGTAATCTGCGAAGTTTTTACGCCTTCGGCATCAAACGGGCGCGAAGCCACGCCGTCAGCCATTGTCGCGTCGTCAATAATCGTGACCAGCGGCGAGCCGACTTCCTGACCGATTTTATCAACCAGAAACGACGAACGGCGGAAAATGCTGCCGCCCGCTGCCGCGCCGAAAATCATACTGACAAACCCGCCCGCAACCTGCGGATCAACCACAACCGGGACAACCTGAGATTTGGCTTTTCGCCCGCCGAGTTTTTTGACGGCACGGCGCGCGGCTTCTTCGCCGACTTCTTTCGGTGACGCGAGTTTGTTGAAATAACGACCAAATGTAAACCAGCCGTCGGTTTGCTTGACGCCGTTTTCTTCAGCAAGCAAATTAACCGAAAAGTTTGCACTTGTAGTTTGATATTGCCCGACAAAACCGTCGGAATTTGCCAGAGTTATCTGGTTGCGCGAATCGCTCCAGCTTGTGCCGCGCCCGTTTGTGATTCGTTTATCAAACTTCATTCCCGCATCCTCGGCGGTTTTGGCGATTTCGATTTTCTTTTCCGGCGCTATTTTTGCGAGCGATTCGTCGAACATCATCAGCTTGCCTTCGTAAACGCCCAAAAGCTCTTTCGGGGCAAGCCCGTTGTGTTTGTCGGCGTTGGAAATTTTGACTATTTCCATCGTTTCGCGCGCCAAATCCTGCACGGCTTTGCCGTTAAAATCAGTGGTAAAAGTGTTCGCCATCGCGCCGTTTTTAATAACGCGCATTCCCAGACCTTTGCTGGTTGATTGCTGCAATCTTTCAATTTTTCCGAGCCGCACGGTCGTGTTAAAACCCGAACTCGAAACGATATAAACGTCTGCGGCGTCCGCGCCCTGTTTTTTCAAAGCCGAAACGAGTTCGGCGGCTAAACTTCTGTAATCCTGGTTCATTTTCTTTAGCTCCTTTCCTCGTTTTTATTCTTCCTCGGCTTTCGGCGACGCAGCTTTGACTTTAGTGCCGCCGACTGTGATTTCGGAAACTTTAACGGTTGGCGTTCCCATTCCGACGGGAACCATTTGACCGCTCTTGCCGCAAGTCCAACCGCCGTCCGTAAATTTCAAATCGTTGCCGACCATCGTGACTTTCGTCATCACGTCAGGACCGTTTCCGACGAGCGTCACGCCTTTGAGCGGCGCGGTGATTTTGCCGTCTTCAATCATGTAGCATTCGGAACAGCTAAACGTGAAATCGCCTTTCGTGATGTCCACGTTTCCGCCGGTAAAGCCTTTGGCATAAATGCCTTTTTTGACTGTTTTCAGAATTTCTTCAGCGGAATATTTGCCCGGCTGCAAATAAGTGTTCGTCATACGCGGCATCGGCGGATGATTGTAAGCTTGACGGCGACCGTTGCCCGAAGGCTTGACGCCCAACTGTTTCGCCGAAATGCGGTCGGTCATATAACCTCGAAGGATTCCGTTTTCAATGAGTGTCGTGCTTTGCGGCGCGTTTCCTTCGTCGTCCACATTGATTGTGCCGCGCATATTTGTGAACAAACCTTCGTCAACGACGGTGCAATGTTCGGAAGCGACTTTTTGACCGACGCGACCGGAATAATTTGAAAGTTTCTTATAATTGAAATCGGCTTCAAGCCCGTGTCCGACTGCTTCGTGCAGCAAAACCGCGCTTTCCGCATTTCCCATCACGACGGTCTGCACGCCGGCTTCGGCTTCCTGCGCCGAAAGATTCAAAACCGCGAGGCGCGCCGCATCTTTAGCAATATCGGCGGCTTTGCGTTTGTTGAAATACTCCAGACCGATGCGTCCGCCGCCGCCTTGATAGCCGGTTTCGCGGCTCTTGCCCTGTTCGGCGATGCAGGATGTGTTGAACATAAAGAGCGGCTGTGAATCTTCCCAGTAAACGCCGTCGCTGTTGGCGTAAGCGATGTGTTTCACTTCATCGTTAAAACCGACCGTGACGCGCACGATTTTCGGATCGTAGGCTTTCGCCGCCGCGTTTGCTTCTTTGATAAAAGCGAGTTTTTTGGAAAGGTCTGCGCTCGTGGCTAGCTCGTTGATCGGATAAAGGTTTTTGGGTTTGAGCGAGCTGACCGGCTGGATTCTGGTTCGCGCCGTGTTGTCGGCGGCAATCGCGCTGGCGGCGTTTGCAGCTTCGAGCATTTTTTCGAGCGACAAATCTTCCGTAAAAGCAAACCCGATTTGATCGCCTTTGACCGCGCGGATTCCGACGCCCTGGACAATGCCGCGTCTGGCGGATTTGACAATATCTTCTTCAAACGACAAGTCCGAAGTGATTCGATATTCAAAAAACAAATCGGCAAAATCAGCGCCTTTTGCCAGACAGGCGGATAAAACTTTGTTAATTTCAGCCTGTGTGACGTGAAAATAATTATCGAGATGTGCATTTTTCGGCAAATTCAATTCTCCTGCCAATACTTGATTCATCCATTTGTCGCTTGCCGCCAAAGCCGCGAGCGCCAATGATCCTTTTACCATAAAATCGCGTCTTTTCATCGCTAGGGTGTCCTTTCGTTTTGGGAAATTTTATTTAGAAAAGCAAAAACGGTTCTGTCGCAGCAATAAAACGTAATGAATTGAAAAAGGTTTCAGCGATTTGGGAAATATTTTGTTGACAGTAATTCAGTACGTTTCCCAGAACTCACAAAGCAGACTTCCGCCATCGTTTTCCTTAAACTCAAAAACACCGTTCAGATTTAATTTGTGACAAAAATTTTAGAAAAGTCGCAAGTTTTTATTTTATATTGTGATCCATTAAATCGCGGATGTTATAATTCCCCAGTTATGATAGTCGAAATTCCAGACCAAATTGTCACGCAGTCGGGACTTTCCGCCAAAGAAATATTGCTCAAAATCGCCATTCTTTTATTCCAGGAAGAAAAGCTTACGCTCGGACAAGCAAGCAAACTTGCGGAACTGCATCAATTCGAGTTTCAAAAGGAACTGGCAAAACGTCGGATTCCCGTTCATTACGATGAGGATGATTTCCGGCGTGACTTGCAAACACTGGCTCAAATCAAATGATAGTTGTTTCCGACACCTCACCCGTCCCCAATCTGATTTTGATTCGACGGCTTGGGATTCTGCAAAAACTTTTTACCGAAATTATTATCCCGCCCGCCGTTGATGCTGAAGTTCGAGCGCTCAAACAATTCGGTACATATTTAAGCGATTACGAAAACGCCAATTGGATAAAAGTTATTGAGCCGGTTAATCGGCAGAAAGTTCAACTTCTGCAAATAAACCTTGATGACGGAGAAGCGCAGGCAATTGCGTTAGCTTTGGAAATAAACTGCGATTTGCTTTTGATGGACGAAAGAATCGGCACAAAAATCGCTCGTCAGGAAGGCTTGCAAACTATTGGCTTAGTCGGCGTTTTGGTAAAAGCGAAGGAAGAGCGGATTATTTTAAAAGTCAGTGAAATCTTAGACGAATTAAGAATTAAAGCCGGATTTTGGTTGAGCGAAAATTTACAAAATCAAATTCTTGAAGAACTCGGCGAAATTTAACTAAATAGTCGCCTATAATTTCAGTAATCAAATACGAGTATGAAAATCAAAAACAGAAATAAGAAAAAGAAACCTTTACCGTGGACTGAAAAGAAATATGTCGGTTATCACGTTTATCGCTCGGTAAATGAACATCTGCCTTTTATGTTTTGGGAAAAATTAACCGATAAACCGATTAAAGAAGGCAGTTTCAACGATCCTGCCGCCGAAGTCGGCGTGCGTTATTTTTACAAGCTCACGCGGGTTGATGCGCTCGGCAACGAAAGCGCTCCCGTTACGCCGCAAACCACTTTTACGGATCACGCCGGAAACACTTACGAGCAAAATCCGCTGGTTGATTTCGCCGGTTACAACATTTATCGCTCTGCTGAAAAGGACGTGCCGTTAGACCTTTGGGAGCAACGCAACAAAGAACCTCTGCAAACTACGGAATTTAAGGATGAAGGCGTCGAATCGGGCGAAGTTTATTTCTATTACATCCGCGCGGTTGATTCACAAGGAAATGAAAGCGCACCCGGCGAAGTTGTGCGCGTGATTAGAAAATAAATGCGATCTGACACAACTATTACAACGGGATTCCTTTTTTCACGTCAAAATGGAATTAACGTTTTCACAGTGAAATTAGGATTAAATGAAGGAAATAACGTCTCTCAATCAAACAAGCAATAAAATACATCTGAAAAATACGGCGATTGTCGTAAGTTTTCACGCGCTCGCAATTGTCGCTTTGTTTTATTTTAGCTGGCAGAATCTAGTTGTCTTATTAATTCTTAATTGGATGGTAGCAAGCCTTGGAATCGGCATCGGCTTTCATCGGCTTCTCACGCACCGCGGCTTTAAAACTCCGAAATGGCTGGAATACGGCTTAACGATTTTGGGTTCTCTGGCAATTCAGGACGGAGCGATTAAATGGGTTGCGACTCATCGGATTCATCACGCGCACACCGAAACCGAGAAAGACCCGCACAGTCCGCGCGAAGCCGGTGGAATTTGGGCGCACGTCGGTTGGATTATGCGCGGAACCGCGCAGGAACACGATGCCGCAACCTTGTCGCGTTATGTGCCGGATTTGCTCAAAGACCGTTTTCACGTCGCGCTCGCTCGTTATTATTCAGTTCCGACGATAATTCTCGGATTGATTTTGTTTGCGGCGGGTGGTTGGACGATGGTTTTGTGGGGAATCTTTTTGCGGACGGTCGTCGGCTGGCACGAAACCTGGCTCGTTAATTCGGCGACGCATTTGTGGGGAACGCGGCG
This sequence comes from Pyrinomonadaceae bacterium, assembly GCA_036388995.1. Taxonomy (GTDB): domain Bacteria; phylum Acidobacteriota; class Blastocatellia; order Pyrinomonadales; family Pyrinomonadaceae; genus JALZCH01. The sequence goes on from DASVQU010000026.1 coordinate 17,130, forward strand.
TTTTGAAACAAATGATGATTCGACCAACAATCCGGTAGTTGGATTTTTAGCTTTCGGCGAAGGCTGGCACAACAATCATCACGCGCATCCGGTTTCGGCGCGTCACGGTCTAAAATGGTACGAATTTGATATGAATTGGCTGACGATTAAATTGTTTGAAAAACTCGGTCTGGCAAAGCAGGTTAAAGTTTATAAAATTTAGCAGGTTACGCGGTGATTGTTTCCGGTTGCCGCGCCTGTTTTTTTGTTTGTTCGATATTTTGTCGAATAGTTGCGCACAAGTCTCCCAGATAAGGCTTGGTCAGATAATCGTTTGCGCCCGCCGCCAATCCGTTTTTTTTGTCGGCTTCAAACGCTTTGCCGGAATAAATAAGAATCGGCGTGCGCGCATCATATTCGCGCAGACGGCGGCACAGTTCCAAGCCGTCGCCGTCGGGAAATTTAGAATCCAACAAATACAAATCGAATCGTTCCGACTGCGCCAATTGCCACGCTTCGGCGATGGTATTGATGGTAATGACTTCAATATTTGAAGATTGACACATCATATTTACCAAAGCGCAACTGTCTTCATTGTCATCAGCATAAAGAATACGATAACGATCAGGAGCTTTCATGGTTTTCCCTCTTTAACTGTGTGATTTTAGTAGGACTTTTATCACCAATTGCTCGAATCTACCGTCAATGTTTCACGTAATTTCGTCATCCCTACTCGCATACGGGTTTTGACCGTGCCGAGAGGAATCGTTGTTCGGTCGGCAATCTCCTGCTGCGAATAGCCTTCAAAGTATGCCATTAACAATAAGCTGCTTTGATTTTCAGGTAATTGACTCAAAGCTGTTCGGAGCTGTTTTTGACGCCCTCGTAAGAACAGGTTTTGCTCAAATTTAGAATCTGTATAAAGTGGGCTGCTCGTTTTTACCTTCTCAATCGTAAGCGTTCGCGTTTTCAAATAGCGTAATCGGTCAATCGCTCGACAGCGCGCGATTGTTGCGAGCCAGGTAAAAGCCTTTCCGCGTTCTGCGTTAAAACTTTGCGCCTGCTGCCAGACTTGCACAAAAACATCCTGCAAAACATCTTCGGATTCAGAGCGATTGTTTAAAATACGCATCAACAATCCGAAAAGAATTGTTCGATAACGATCATAAAGTAGGGCTAAAGCGGCTTCGTCGTGATTTGATATGCGTTGAATTAAATCCGCACCGTCGCTTTGCTCGGCGTCAACAAATACCGGATTAATTCTCGTCGCCATACGATTTCACTTTGTAAGTTTTTGTTTAAATTTCCTTCAACAATAACTCGTCACCAAAAATCTCGCTATTTGCCGCATCTTTTTCAATGCGATTATTTTCTCTGCGTTCGGAAATCCAATTTGAAACCGTGCCGACAATTTCGCGGTGCGAACGGCGTTTTATTTTTTCTTCGTCCGGCGTCGCGGTTTGTTTCGGTTCGCGCGCGTTTTGAATTTTGGCGTTAGCCGTCGCCTCCGCATCTTTTCGCTTGATAACTTTTATTGAGGTTTTATTCACGACTTCTTGCTCTCCCGCGCTTTTTTATTTTGGTAAGACTAATGCGTTCAATCAATTTTTATAGTATAAAGCACCAAAAATCGCGTTTATATAATGCTTCTGAAAATCAGCGGCTGCGCCGTCTTCGATATTTGTCCTGCCAATAATTCCAGCGCCAATTCAAATCCATCGGATGATAGGTTTTATGAAAGCCGAGCAAAACGCTCAATTTCAATTTGCAGTAATACAGTAAAAATAAAATCAGCTTCATCCAAAACACCCCTTGTTCCAAAACTCTAAAAATCAAACTGTAATTAAAAAAACGAAGGAACGGCTAACTTAAAACTGAAAGCCGTCCTTCAACATAGCGTTAGCTACAATTAAGAAGCGACAGTTGTCAAAAAAGCTTCACCATTAGAGTTTGGTTGACACAGGAGCGTTACCTGAATGCGTGTTGCTTTGATATGCATTCGTTTTATTTAATGGCTTTAACTTATTTAAGTTAACCAAATTTTCAATCGTTGGTCGGTGCGTTCGCACACAAACGGAAAACAAATCGGCGTTATTGTTGAATCAGACAAAATTGCGTTTTGAAACTCGGTCAATAACGCATAAAAGGGTTTGAAACCTATGTTTTGCAGTTGCTTATATGTTTGGCGCATAGTAAAATTCAATTTAAGTTTCTCCCCCAATCGGCGGTTTTAATGTTTACTCTTTTGTGTGTTGCCGCACATATAATTTTCTTTTTCTGTTATAATGTTTCGTATTCGGATATTCGCTCACTGATAGTGTCTTAATCATTTTCTATAACCCAGAGAGGTTGAAATGCCCGTTTCTGCCAATACAAACAACGCGCTCAGAAATTATCTGCTCGCAGCTCTTCCCGCCGCTGATTTTGCGCGCATCGAATCCAAGTTCGAGCCGGTTTCTTTTAAGCTCGGCGAGGTTCTCTACGAATCGGGCGATAAAATGGATTACGTCTATTTCCCGACGACCGCGATTGTTTCAATGCTGTATGTAATGGAAAACGGCGCGACCGCCGAAATCGGTGTCATCGGCAACGACGGAATTGTCGGGGTCTCGCTGTTTATGGGCGGCGATTCGACAACGAGCCGCGCGATCATTCAGAGCGCGGGCGAGGCGGTCAGAATGAAGGCAAAAGATTTGAAATGCGAATTTTCCCTTGGCGGCGCGTTTCAAACAATGCTGCTGCGCTTCACTCAAGCCTTAATGACGCAGATTTCGCAGACCGCAGTTTGCAACCGTCTCCATACGGTCGAGCAGCAGCTTTGCCGTTGGCTGCTCTTGAGCCATGACCGTTTAGACTCGGATACGCTGGTAATGACGCACGACCTTATTTCCAATATGCTCGGCGTGCGGCGCGAAGGCATAACGCTGGCAGCGCAAAAACTGGCAAAGAAAAAACTGATTAAAAGTGTTCGCGGAACCATTACGGTGATTGACCGGCGCGGATTGGAAGAAGCCTCCTGCGAGTGTTACGCGGTCGTCAATGGCGAATATAACCGTCTGCTCGGCAGAGGCATTTCCAGAACTTTCGGGTGAAACACGCGACATTAACGCATTCATTTGTTATTATTATTTTTGTCAACAGTTTTAGTTTTTTAAGTATTAACATTCGTCATCGGAATTGGTCTGACTAACTTCTTTTTGTGCCGTCTGCTTTTTGCAACATACAAGGAGATATTAATGTCCGAAACTATCAAGCCAGCTAACCGGCTGCTCGCCGCTTTACCCGCCGAAGAATACGCGCATCTGCTTCAGAATTTGGAAGAAATTCCTCTAAAATACGCCGAAACACTTTATGAACAGGGCGAAGCTATTCGCTACATCTATTTTCCCAATAGCGGAATGATTTCGCTGCTCACGTACGCCGCAGAAGATGAGGTATTGGAAGTCGGAGTTGTCGGCAATGAAGGTATCATTGGTCTTCCCGTGTTTCTCGGTGTGGAAACCTCACGCAATCAGGTTATTGTTCAAGGCGACGGAGCAGCTTTAAGAATAAAGACCGAAGACTTTATCAAAGAATGCGGGCGCGGCGCCTCTCTGCCGAAATTGCTTCGACGATACACGCACGCTCTCATAACGCAAGTCTCGCAAACGGTCGCGTGTAATCGTTTTCACCTGATTGAAGAGCGTCTGATGTGCTGGCTTTTGTTAATGCACGACCGGATGCAAACGGACAAATTCAAAATAACGCAGGATTTTTTATCGAAGATGCTCGGCGTTCGCCGCGAAGCCGTCAGCAAATCCGCCGCGAATCTTCAGCAGCGAAAGTTAATCGAATACAGCCGAGGCATCGTTTCAATCATTAATCGCGCGGCTTTGGAGGCGGCAGCCTGCAATTGTTACTCGATTGTTAAAGCAGAATACGACAATCTTCCCGCTTAGTTTGCAGGAACATCAATAAACTTTGTTCGCAACCTTGCCCAAAATGTTTGGCTGACAGTCAAATCAGTTTTATTCCGAAATTCAAAAGCCGCCGAAAGATTGTTCAATCTTTCGGCGGCAATTTTTTACGTAACGGCAAATTATCTTGTTGCGCCCGCCACTTTTGCGGGCATTAAAACGTTGTTAATTATATGAATAACTCCGTTGCTGGCTTCAATGTCCGCAGTTTGCACCGTCACGTTGTTAACGCGAACGCCGTTTGTGCTGTCGATTTTGATGTTCTGACCGTTTAAAGTGGCGTTGTCGCTTCGCTTTTCCATATCGGCTGACATCAGCTTGCCGGAAACGACGTGAAATTTGAGCAGTGCTTTAAGTTTGTCAACATTTGCCGGCAGAAAAAGATTGCTCAGAGTTGTTTCCGAAAGCTTTGCAAAAGCCGCGTCGGTCGGCGCAAAAACGGTAAACGGACCTTCGTTTCCAAGCTCGTTTGAAAGCTCAGTGCTTTTTAAAGCCTTGATAAAAGTGTTGAATTTTCCGTGTGTTTCCGCCGTTTCGACAATATTCGATTTGTTATCCATTATGTTCCTTAAATTATTTTGATTGCTGCGCTTGTTTTTAATTGTTCGCGCAATCGGTTATTGGTTGAAGCGATGAAATTTCGATGCGATTGTGTTCGTCCGTTTCATTCCGGCTGCGTCACCGGTTGGGAAACACATAATCGGAATTGCTTGAAGCGAATGCAAATCAAACCGCCTTTTCATCATTTGAAATTTGTCCGCTGAGAGTAAAAATTGCTTTAGAAATGCAAAGCGGAGCGAGATACTTTGTTGCAGAGATTTCCCGAACTTTGTCATATAAGTTACCAGCCGTTTCAACCCGCCTTCATCAATCGTTGATTGAACAAAGCGCGAATTTGTTGATTGTTGAGCCGTTAACTTCAGTTAAACTGATTGATTTCAGAGAAGCTGAGAAAAGAATAAGCTGAATTCCGTCCATAACCAGAGTGCGCCTTTAAGTGATTACTGTCAACACAGGCTTCGGCTGACATTTTTATTTTGAAGATTCGGTAACTTCTTTTTTCTCCGCTTTGCTGAACTTTAATAAATCGCCCGGCTCGCAATCGAGTATCTCGCAAATCTTTTCCAATGTGGCGAAATTGATTCCCAGCGCTTTGCCTTTTTTAAGCCGCCACAGAGTGGTGTGGCTGATTCCGCTTTGTTTCGACAGCCAGTAGAAAGAACGTTCGCGTTTTTCCAATAATTCATCAATTCTAATTTCAATCATCATTCGTGATTTCCATTTGCTATTAACTTCAATAAACGCTTTTAGCAATCTATCCTTATACCACACATCTAAAATATATCCTACATTTGACATATACCATAGCACGTTGTAAAATAATAGTGAATCGAGCTTAGCTCGCTCGGTTCTCAGCTTCTCTGGAAATTGCCGGACAAACTGAAATTCCACAGCATAATTCCGCAAAAGGAAGCGAAACTATCTTTCTGCGGCACTCTTCTAAAATCGAACGATTTTTATGTCTAAATTAACTATCAGAGAACGTCAGATTAACAATACGACCGTGCTGGACCTGGATGGCAAACTAAGACTCGGCGAAGGTAGTCAGGAATTTCACAATACGATTCGCGCGGCTGTCGAAAAGGGACGAAAGAATATAGTCGTTAATCTTGAAAACGTAACGTCTATAGATTCGAGCGGTTTGGGCGAATTGGTAGCGGGCTATGTCGCGGTAACAAGAAGCGGCGGGCAAATTAATCTGCTGCACTTGTCAAAAAGAGTTCACGAATTGATGTTTATGACAAAGCTTTTGACTGTTTTTGACGTTTACGACAGCGAATCCGAAGCCGTTAACAGCTTCGAGGCTCAAACCGCTAATTCCCAAAATCGTTAATCTGCCGCCAAAAGCGGATTATTGTGAAACGCGCGGGTAAATAAAAATGAAATATCCACAATTTGAAGAAAATATGCGAAACGCAAAATCTTCACTCGATGGAGCTTCCAGCGAAAATGTCGTTGAGTTGTGCCAAAAGTATCTGGCGACATTAGCCAAATACCGCGATGAGCTTTATAAATTACGGGGAACGCCCGAAATTAATCTGCAAGATTCTACTTTGCCGGCAGGAGAAGTTGAAAACATCAGAAGAGAAATTCGAGCATCCGTGACAAACATTACGACGGAACATAACCGAGTCAAAGGGCTTCTTAAATCGTTTACGGAAATCAACGGTTTTGAGGCTGTCAACACATTTAATAGCCACAAATACAAAGGTTATAGCAATTGGGAGTTAAAAGCCGGAGGCGTCAGATTTCAAGGCGGCGCGGAATCAGACCGAATAGCAATTTACGAGGCTGTCGAGACGGCAAGCCGTCTTCGACGTGAAGAATATACCAGCCGCAGCAAAACTTCATTTCAAAATTTAAGCATTTAACATTAGAAACAACAGAAAAAATGAACAATCAAACTAAATCCGTCGTCGCAAATCTCGACGCGAATGCACCGGAGAAGCAAAAGCGAGAATTAACCGAATCAAATTTTGAGCTTGTTATTTTAGCCGCTCAAAGATGTCGTCAACTGGTTAACGGAGCAACCCCGCATATCAGCGTCCCAAGCAAAAACCCTAGAAATACTTATACCGCCATCAAAGAAGTCGAATTGGGACTTATCAGTTTCAAAGGTAATTACGACGAATAGTTTATTGACTGCCGACAAGTAGAATTACTCTTTTATTTGTCTAAAGAACTAAATAAAAAAGAAAAAAGGACGATTCGGTCAATCGTCCTTTTTTCTTTTTTATTTTTGTCGCCAATTACCGACCGTTGACGTTCGGCGGCGTGTTCGTGTTTCGGTTGCCGTTTGAATTCATATTTCCATTTGAATTCATATTGCCATTACCGTTGCCGTTCATATTCATATTTCCGTTCATATTCATGTTCCCGTTCATATTTCCATTCCCGTTCCCATTCATATTCCCGTTCGTATTGCCGTTGTCGTTTGTGTTTGCATTCGTATTCCCGTTGCCGTTCGTATTGCGGTTGCGGCTCATATTACCGTTCGCGTTACGAGACATATTGCCGTTGGCGTTACGGGCGCGATTGCCGTTGTCTGTGTTGTCGTTTTGGTTGCGGCGCATATTGCCGTTGGCATTGCGCGCCATATTTCCGTTTTGGTTGCGTGCGCGATTGCTGTTGTTTTGATTGTTGCTGTTGTTCTGATTTTGCTCAACGCTTGCGAACGTTGCGCCGGTCATCATCAATCCGACAATCAGCGTGAGAGCGATCAAAGCTTTCTGCATTTTCGTCATTTTTTTTGCCTCCGTTCAAAAATTTCAGAATCGGTTTCAATAACCGATTCATTATATTTTCCGAACTTTATTCAAACTATGTTGTGCGTTAATTATTGAGCGAAAATAAGCTTCACTTCTGTCCGAAGGCATACAAAACGGCAAAAAAGATATTTCCATCAAGGCGCTAAACGCTCGATTTTCCAAATTTTTGAATCAGTTAACGAATATAAAATGCGGTCGTGCAGACGCGACGGGCGACCTTGCCAGAATTCGATTTTTTCCGGTTTAACGGCATAACCGCCCCAATGCGGCGGGCGCGGCAAAACATCGGAATCTTTATATTTTTCGGCGATTTCCTGATATTTTTGTTTGAGCAATTCGCGGCTTTCGATTATTTGGCTTTGCGGCGAAACCAAAGCGCCGATTTGGCTCGCTTTTGGTCGGCTTTGAAAATATTCGGTAGAAACGGCTTCGGAAATTTTGCTCGCCGCGCCTTCTATTCTGACTTGCCGCTCCAATTCTTTCCAGAAAAACAACAAACATGCGCGCGAGTTCTGCGCCAATTCTTCCCCTTTGCGGCTGCGATAATTGGTAAAAAAAACGAAGCTTTCGTCCGTTAAGCCTTTCAGCAAAACAATTCGCGCCGCCGGTTTTCCGGCTGCGTCTGAAGTGGCGAGCGTCATCGCGTTCGGTTCTAAAACGTTTGAATTTAACGCTTCTTCAAACCATTTTTGAAATTGTTCAAACGGATTCTCGGCAACGTCGCGCTCATCGAGCGACGCTTGGGCGTATTCGCGGCGCAGTTGTTGAATATTGGAAATCATAATTTTATTTTTACAAAGGCGTTGTAATTTTGCGAGCTTTGAGCAGTTTTAGTTAAACTCAGCTTCGATTATGCAGCTAAAAATTCCGTCCGTTGAATTTTATACACACAGAGATTTTCACAGCGATGCATGGCAATCGGCGGCAGCCAAAATTTGTCTCCGGCATAAAATCGCGTTTTCCGAATTACGACGCGCCGGGCAAGGTGAAAATATAATTTTCTTTGTTGATGAACGCTTTGTCATAAAAATTTTTGTAGAGGCGCGCAATAATTTTACGCGCGAAAAGGCGTCACTCGAATTCGCGCACGGGAAAACGAGTTTGCAAACGCCGAGAATTCTTTTTGTCGGCGAAATCGAAGGTTTTCCGTATCTCGTCATCACGCAGCTTGCTGGCGTTTTGATGCGCGAGATTTGGGGAGATTTAGAAGATAGCGAAAAACTTCCGGCGGTCGAAAAATTAGCCGTTGCCGCGCGGGAGCTTCATTCTTATTCGGTTCCTGCGGATTTCGGATTTAAACGCGATTGGGGCGAATTTGTCCGCCGACAATCAATCGAAACTCTCGAAAGACAACGGCGAGGCGGCGTGAACGCCCAGGTTTTGGCGGCTTTGCCCGAATTCATCGAAGCTAATCTCAAACTACTGCCGCAAACGATTGAGCCGGTTTTGCTGCATGGCGACATTCATCTGGGAAACGTCTTGATGCAGGAAAGAAACGGGCGCTGGGAAGCGAAGGGTTTGTTTGATTTCGGCGATTCTTTTCCCGGATTTTACGAACACGAGTTTGTCGCGCCGGGCGTTTTGGTGATTCAAGGAAAACGCGAGCTGCAACGCGCGCATTTTCTCGCTTACGGTTACAATGAAACTGATTTGGATTTGGATTTTCGCGCGCGTTTGATGCTGCTGACAATTCTTTACGAATGCAGCAATTTACGCCGTTATGCTGAGCGGCTCAGACCGGAAGCCGTCAATTACACGCTTGAAGAGCTGGAACAGGCGATTTGGGCTTTTTATTAACTGCCCAAAAACTCTTTTAATAAAAAATGTTCCGATTTTATCGGACTTATGTTAAAGTCTGCGTTGTAACTGTTGTTACTAAAACAGCTTAGCAAAAGGAGAAAATAATGGCAGCTAAAAAGACATCGGGCGGCGGGTCTGAAGAGCAAAATACCGAATCTTCGGGCGGCGTTGCAAATAAATCAGCAAGCGGCGGAAAAGGAGCCGGAGGCGCAAGTAAAGGTTCAGGCGGTAAAGGCTCAAGCGGTAAAGGAGCAGCCGCCAAAACAGGCGGAAGCAAAGGTGGAGGCAAAGGCGGAAGTAAGGGCGGAGGTAGCGCCAAGAAATCCGGCGGAACATCGAGCGGCGGCAAAGGCTCTACAACAAGGAGCATTTTAAATAAAGTCGGCGAAGTTGCTGCCGAAGTCGCAATCGGCGCGGCAACCGAAGCCGCAATCGGCGCGGTCAAAGGCGCAGTCGATGCCGTCGAAAAAGCGACCGGAATTGCGCCGGAAGGCAGCGGCAGCAAAGGCGGTTCCGGTTCAAAAGGCGGCAAAGGCGGTAAAGGCGGCGCGAGCAAGGGCGGTTCATCTAAAGGCGGCGGGTCGAAAGGCGGAGGCGGCAAAGGCTCGGCAAAAAAAGGATAAATCTAAGAGATAAGAAATAAGAAACAGGTTACGGGAAAAGATTTTGCTGGTTTCCCGTAACCTGTTTCTTGTTTCTTTTGATTTAGACTTTTGCGTATGTCAAGCCGGTCTGTCCCTGATATTTCCCGCCGCGATCTTCATAAGAAACCGCACAGTTTTCGTCCGACTCAAAAAACAAAATCTGCCCGACGCCTTCGTTGACATAAACTCTCAGCGGAAGATTCGCCAGATTTGCAATCTCGACCACTAATCTTCCCGTCCAACCGGCTTCGAGCGGAGTTGTATTAACCAGCAAACCGGCGCGCGCATATGTAGATTTCCCGAGCGCTATTCCGGTTACATTGCGCGGCATTCGGAAAGTTTCGACCGTCACGCCCAAACCGTAATGATGCGGCGGCAGCAAATAATAACGCGCGCCGTCTTCGGCAGTTCTGAGCGGCGGTTCGATGAGCGACGATTCGGCAAAGTGTTTCGGATCAATCTCGTCGCCGCGAATCGGTGAAAACACGCGAAATCCGTCATCTGCGAGGCGCATATCGTAGCCGTAGCTCGAAGCTCCGGCGGAAATTATTTTATTTTCGCCGGCGTAACGCACAAGTTCAGGCAAAAACGGGTCAATCATTTTTGCTTCTTCAGCCATCCGGCGAATCCAAAGGTCTGATTTAATCATTCAAAAAATTCCTGTTTAAATTTTAAAGTTTTTTGGCGCGTGTGGCGATGTAAGTCGGCATAAAACGCGCGAGCGGGTGACGGCGATGATGATCTTCGTAAAAACCGATTAACGCAAATCCCGCGTCGAGCTGTCCGCCGATTTGGTCTGCCAAAGTATGGCTGAATTCGAGCGGCTCGCCTTTATCCGTGTAAAAGCTCCGTTCTTCATCGGTCAGACTTTCCAAATCCGAATACGGCAGCGCGTATTTAATTTCAAGCTCGCCTTTTTCGGCTAGCAGCGAATCAAAAATGTACAAAGCCGGCTTATTAAAACCAGCCAAAAGCGTCCCGCCGCGACGCAAAACTCTGTAACATTCGCGCCAAACCGGACGCACGGTGGGAGCGAAACAATTTGATACCGGATGAAAAATCAAATCGAAGTTCTCGTCGGCAAAACCCGAAAGGTCTGCCATTTCGCCCTGCACGGTTTTGAGAGATAAATTTTCACGCGCGGCAACTTTCAAATCCTGTTCGAGCTGTGCGGGTGAATTGTCCAAAACCGTTACATTTGCGCCTGTTGCCGCCAAAATCGGGGCTTGCTGCCCGCCGCCCGAAGCGAGACATAAAATGTCAACGCCTTTTAAATCCGCCGGAAACCAATCACGCGGCGTGGGCTTGGTTTCGGTTAAAAGAATCGAAAAATCACCGCGTCTGGCGGCTTCGATTGTTTCCGAAGAAACTGGCACAGTCCATTCGTTTCCCTTTTCGACCTCGCGGTTCCAAGCGGCGCGGTTGTATTCGACGATGTTCATTGAAAAACTCAAAAAGACAATTTCGAGTTCTTTTATTTATCATTTCCAGCCGTTGAGTTCAAACGCAAGCTGCCGTCGCCGACCGTGAATAAAAATTTCGCGCCGCCGCTTCCGGCTCTCGCCTGGATTGCTTTTTCGGTAAATTTCGCGCGGTCGCGCGGTTTTAAAGTCTGGAAGGAATTTTCGATTTGTCCCGTGCGAAGTATTTCCGCGCTGATGTCTGCGTTCATATCAGGCGGCATTGTGACGTTTAACTCTCCGTTCGCAACCTGCACATCTGCGCCGCTTCCGCGCCAGCTTCTCGCCGTTGCATTAAACTTTATTTTGCCGCTGCCGAAAGTCGCCATTACAACGCCGCCGGAAAAAGTCAGGTCGGCGTTTTCCGTCTGCGAGGCTTTGATCACCATCACGCCTTCGACGCCCGATAAATTTAAATCGCCGCGCCCGGAGTTAATCTCCAAATCGGTGAACGACGGCAGCTTGATTCGATAATCAATGCGAAACGGAACGTTTAAAAGCCGTTTCGGGAATTGCTTGAAATTCTTTTTAAGAAATTGTTTGTCGTGCGTCCCGGTCGTCAAAATGCGGACGTGATTGGTTTCGGCGTCGGCGACAAAGCTGTTGGCTTGTCCGAGCAAATTTAAATCTTCTTCGCTGGCGGCTTCGATTGAGATTTCAGCCGTAATTTCGATTTGCCTTTGCTGCCAGCCTTCGATTGCAATCGAACCGGCGGGCGCGCCCAAAAGCGTGACGCTGCCGCCCGGATTTAAATCCAGACGCTCGGTTTTTACCGTCGTTCGCTTAAAACGATTTTGCCCGGAATCGGTTTGTCCGAAAATGAAAAGCGGCAGCGTAATGAAAACGGCTGCCGCAATTAAGATTTGTTTTGATTTCACTTTTTTTAACGTAGAATAAAAGCAATTGTCCCGCGTTTATTAAGAATCGTCATATTCGCGCGACCGTCGTTGACGCTGCCGGTAACTTTACGCCCTCCGCTCTGAAAACTCAATCCCGAATTTGCCAAAGGTCCGAGGGCGAAATTGTTGGGTTCCGACGCAGTGGCGGCGAGCTTGAAAGACGAAGAGAAAGGAATGCGAATGTTAATGTCGCCGCGCATCAATTTAAAGCTGTAAGTTCCGCCTGATTGTAGTGTCCCGTCGAAAAAAATATTGCCGCTTGAGCTTTCCGCCATCACCGTGCCGGCTTTGATGTTGGATAAACTAACGTCGCCGTCAAGACTGATTTTAGCGCGAATCATCGAACCGGAAACGTCGCGGACTTCTAAATTGCCCATTTTGGTTTCGATGTCAACGGCTGAATCGTAAGGCACCCAGACTTTGAAATTAATGCTTCCGATATCGCTGCGTCCTTGATTGTCGCGGATGATGTTAATAGTTAGCGCATTGTTTGACGATTCGGGAAGCATTTTCGCCGCCGACGATTCCATTTTCGCCGAGACGCGGATTTCGTCGCGCTGCCAGCCGTAAACGGTGATCGTCCCCGTCATATTGGTGAGCTGAAGCCGGACATTTTTATTTGTCCGGTAAGTTTTGGTAAATTGCTTCTGCGCCCAAACAGCGGGCGAAAAAACCAGTGAAGCAAAAATAATGAGTAAACAAGCCTTCATTCTTCGAGTCTTTGCGTAAATAGTAAATCGTAAATAGCGCGCGGCGTAAAAGGTTGTTAGAGCAAAACAACCGGAGAACAGCTAAACTACAGCACCGGACGCTATTCACGATTTACTATTCACTAAAACCTTATAAATCAGCAAACTCCCGCAACAATTCCATTTTGTCGCTGAGCGCCGAATTGAGCATTTCTTCGGAAACTTCATCGTGAGGATTAACCTGCAACTGTTTTTCCTGTTCGGCGACGATCATATCAAGCTCCTGCAAATTACGGTCGAAAGCATCGCGCAGATGCTGATTCCATTGTCTTTTGCGCTGTTCGACGCGGCGCTGCCAGTAATCAATCGCAATTTGCTGTTCCTGCAAGCGCGCATTAATGCCGTTATGCGGTTTTTCAGCTACTTTTGTAAAACCAAAACCGTTCAAAACTTGCGACATTAAGCCGGGTTGCTGAACGGTCGAAGCGGAAAAAGTTTGTGTATTCGGCGTCGAATTCTGCTGCAAAGCGACAACCGTCACGAGCGCGGTGATCACGACGGTTCCCAAAACCGCCGAAGCGAGCTGGTGCGACGATAACTGCCAGCTTTGATTAAGCCAGCGCGCGGCGAAACCGCCGTTAGCGTGCGCGGGCTGCAATTGCGGCTCTTTGTGGACAAGCGCGCTTTGTTCGCCTTCAATCAAATTGCTGATCCGCAGCCACAAAGCTTGTGAGTTCGGCGGCGAGTCGGGAGCGTTTCGGACTTCCAAACAGCAATTTAGAATCGCCGAAAAATCCGCGCGCAAAACAGCGCACGGCGCGCAAATTTCAAAATGGTTTTCGATTGCGGCACAGTCTTGTTCCGATAGTTCACCGTCTAGATATTCGTTGACGTGTGCCTGACACCATTCACAGTTCATTTTTCATTAGCCTCGAAATCGAAAAAACTTCATGGTTGCCGTCGCGCAACCTTTTGGATAAATTTGCCGCTTTAAAAACGGCTCATTTTTTATGTGTGCGGCGGCTTCGATTAAAAATTCGTTATAACCGGAGCGCACAAGTTTGGAAGCTATGAAACTTCATTTTGTTGCCTTAGCAAATCACGTAATTTTCTGCGCGCCTTGTGAAGCTGCGATTTCGACGTGCCGATGCTCAAACCGAGCATCTTCGCAATCTCTTCGTGTTCGTAGCCTTCAACGTCGTGCAAAACGAAAATCGTGCGATAACCGCGCGGCAATTGACCGATTGCTTTATCCAAAGCGATACGGTCAACCACCGGCATTCGGTCGTGATGTTCCGTTCCCGGAACGATTTGTTCCGGCGTGTCGCCTTCTTCGGTCGTTTTTTCGTCTTTAACCGAGCGTTTGCGGAAATGCATTAAAACCTGATTGACCGTCAAACGGTGCAGCCAGGTCGTAAACGCCGATTCGCCGCGAAAGCTGCCGATTTTGCGGAAAAGCTGGATAAAAACTTCCTGCGTCAAATCTTCGGCTTCGGGCGGATTTTGCGTCATCCGCAGACAAAGACTGTAAACGCGGCGATGATGCCGCTGATAAATTCGCTCAAACGCCGCCATTTCGCCGCCCGCCGCCGCTTGCGTGAGAGCATAATCGCTCGCCTGCGCATCCGGTTTCGGCTTTGATTTGGATTCCGTTAGTTTGGTCGAATCGGGAACTGCTAAGGGCTTGGCGTTTTCGTCCTGCTCGATATGGCAAGATACGCCGTCTAAAGTTTGCGAAGTCACATTCATCGTTCGCGCTCCAAATTTTCGATTCTTCTGTACAGAGTCTGTGCAATCTCGCGGTTATGACGCGGTTGTCCTTTATCATAGTTGCTCGAAAGGCGGCGAAATTTTACAACTTTTAATTTATAGGCGGCAACCAAACCGATTCGCTTGACAGTTGCCGTGCAAACGGGTTTTGCTTGAGCGTACGAAAAATGCTCGAATCCCCCGAACAAAGAAGAGCCGATTCAAACGCCGCGCCGCCGATAACGCTGGCGATTGTTCCGTTTCGCCTTTTGCGCGGCGAGACAAAAACGCCGCTCGGCGTCGGTCTGGCGGACGCTTTGACGATTCGCCTGCACGATGTCGAAGGACTGTCGGTGCGACCGACCGGAGCAGTGCTGCCGCTCGCCGAGAAAATCGAAGATTCGTTTGAATTGGGCAGACGGCTCGGCGTTGATTATATTTTGGACGGTCACATTCTGCCCGCCGAATCGCGCACGCGCTTTAGCGTTCAGCTTCTCGACATCAGCAATCAAAGCGTATTGTGGGCATCGCAGTTTGACGAAACCGAAGCGGATATTTTTCATCTCGAAGATTCGATTTCCGCCCGCATCGTCGAACTGCTCCTGCCGCAGCTAGCCCAAAAAACGAATAAACAGAAAAAGGATTTTTCGATAACGCCTATTACGTTGTCCGAAACAACCGGCGAAATTAATGAAAAAGATCCCGATACAAATCCGCTGCACGATTCGAGAAACGACACGTTAAGTTTGCCCGGAGAAACTGAAGAGAAAAAACGAAAATTTAATTATCTTTTCATTGCGGCAATCGCGTTTGCAGTTCTAACCATCGGCGCGACTGCTTATTTTCTGTTTCGTCCCGCCAATAACACGCAAACGGACACAAAAACTCTGGTTGTCCTGCCGTTTAAAAGCGAAAATGCGGCGACAAATTCGATTGGAAGCGGTTTGGCTGACGCTTTGAGCGGAAAGCTCGGAGCGGTCAAGGCGATTTCGGTGCTCTCATCGGGCGCGGGGCGCGAAATCGCCAAAAACGAAGGCGAAATCAACGTTTCCGCCCAAAAACTCGGAGCCGATTATGTTTTGCGCGGTTCATTGCAAACAGTTGGCGACAAGAGCGAGTTTAACGCCGAGTTGGTTAACGTCGAAAACGGGCGAAATTTATTTGCCGAAAAATTCACGGCAAATGCAGGCGATTTGCTGACTCTGCAAAATCTCGCCGCCGAAGGAGTTTTAGAGGCGTTATCAATCGTTCCGACGCGCGAAGAACGCGCTCTGCTCAACAAACGCCATACCGAAAACGCGCTCGCTTACGAGCTTTATCTCATCGGGCGTTTTCAAATGGCAAACCGCTCGCCGGAAAATCTGCGCCGCGCCATTCAGACTTTTAATCAAGCGGCGGAGCGCGATCCGAATTTTGCTTTGCCCTATGTGGGCGTAGCCGATTGTTATTCGCTGCTCGTGCTCTACGACGTTCCGCCGCCGCCCAATGCTTACAAGATCGCCGAAGAAAACGCATTGCGCGCGCTCAAGCTCGACGAAAATTTGAGCGAGGCGCACGCCTCGCTCGGCTATATCAGATTCAACGGCGAACGCAATTTTGAAGCGGCGGAAAAAGAATTTCGCCGCGCCATCCGTCTCAATCCATCTTATGTGGCGACGCATCACTGGTTTGCTCTGGCGCTGTCGGGAACGGGCAAACACGACGAAGCGCTTGCCGAAATTAAAACGGCGCAAAGACTTGATCCGACCGCGCTGATTGTCCGGTCTGCCGCCGGTATGGTTTATTTTCGCGCGCGCCGTTACGAAGAAGGTTTGGCGGAAATTTCAGACGCTTTAAAAATCAATCCGGCATTCGTTCCGGGACATAAAGCGGCGCGCTGGATTTATCAGGCGCAGGGCGATTACGATGCCGCGCTTGCCGCTTTTCAAAAAGAGCGAAGCTACAGCGGAGCAAACGACGAGGATTTGGGCTGGCTGATTATACAAGCTCAAGTCGAAGCCATCGGCAATAATCGAGACCAAGCCGCGCGGCTTCTCGAAAAAGCCTTGAACGATCCGTTCGTCCAGCAAAATCCGACTTCTTACGCCAACGAAATCGCTCTCGCTTTTGCCGCTCTGAATGACCGGGAAAACGCTTTAATGTGGCTCGAAAAGGCGTATCTCGCAAACGACCACAGCATTTGCTTCGTCAGTGTCGAACCGCGTTTCGATAATCTCAGTCAAGACCCGCGCTTTGTCGCGCTCGTGCAAAAATCAAAAACTCCGAATTAAATTGAAAAAATTCCGTCTTTCGCGCACAATGGCGGCACAGTTTCAGAAAAAGTTAAGAAGTGGGAGAATTTATGCTTTTTCGCACTCAGTCAGCCGCCGTTTACGGCATTGACGCCAACCTCGTTGACATCGAAGTCAATCTCCAGCCAATCAAAGGCGAAGCCGATTCAAATCCAATCGTGACCATCGTCGGATTGCCTGACGCCGCCGTCCGCGAATCAAGAGAACGAATCCGCGCCGCAATTACCAACAGCTCATACTTTTTCCCGTTTCACAAAACCGTCATCAATCTCGCTCCGGCGGATGTTCGTAAAGAAGGCGCGAGCTTTGATTTGCCCATCGCGCTCGGAATTTTGGGGGCGAACGGCGATTTGGGAAAAGCCGAAAATCTGACCGAAGTTTTGGCGGTCGGCGAATTGTCGCTCGACGGGCGCGTTCGGAACGTGCGCGGCGTTTTGCCGATTGCTATCAAAGCGCGCGAAAGCGGGATCCGAGATTTAATCGTGCCTGAAGAAAACGCCCGCGAAGCCGCAGTCGTTGCGGGAATCCGCGTTTTTCCCGTCACGACTTTGCGCGACGCCGTTGAAACGATCATCGCGCTGCATTCAAACAATCCGCCTCTGCCTTTAACGGTCACGACGGCTGAAATTATGCAGCAGCAGCCAAATTATTCGGTTGATTTCCGCGAAGTTCGCGGGCAAAACTCCGCGAAACGAGCGCTCGAAATCGCCAGCGCGGGCGGGCATAATATTCTTCTGGTGGGTCCGCCGGGTTCGGGGAAAACGATGCTCGCCAAACGTCTGCCGACGATTTTGCCGCCGCTCGAATTTGAAGAAGCTCTTGAAATCACCAAAATTTATTCGGTCGCCGGGATGACAAATAATTCCGGTTTGATTACGGCGCGCCAGTTTCGCTCGCCGCATCACACGATTTCCGACGCGGGCTTAATCGGCGGCGGAGCCGTCCCGAAACCCGGCGAGGTTTCTCTGGCGCATCACGGCGTTTTGTTTCTCGACGAATTGCCGGAATTTGACCGCAACGTTTTGGAAGTTCTGCGCCAACCGATGGAAGACGAGCGCGTGACGATTTCGCGCGCCGCGATGTCGCTGACGTTTCCGGCGTCGTTTTTGTTTGTCGGCGCGATGAATCCTTGCCCGTGCGGAAATTTCGGCTCTGCTCAGGAATGTCGCTGCTCTCCCGTTCAGATTCAGCGTTATCTCGGCAGAATTTCCGGTCCGCTGCTCGACAGAATTGATATTCACATCGAAGTTCCGGCGGTGAAATTTCAGGAATTGCGCGGGCGCGATCTGCCCGACGGCGAAAGCTCGGAAACGATTCGGCAGAAAGTCGTCAAAGCTAGACGAATTCAGCTTGAAAGGCTCGCGGGCGAAGGCGTTTTTTCAAACGCCGCAATGCCGCCGAAATTGATTCGACGGCATTGCGAGCTTGAGCCGGAGGCGGAAAAGATGCTTGAGCGCGCAATGACCAGACAAGGGCTTTCGGCACGAGCTCACGACCGCATTTTAAAAGTCTCTCGCACCATTGCCGATTTGGATTCGAGCGAGCAAATTCGATTAACGCATTTGAGCGAAGCAATCGGTTATCGCTCGCTTGACCGAAATTATTGGTCGTAAGCTATTTTGGTATTTATTAAGTTGTAAATCTTTGTTTCTTGATGTAGATATTAACTAAATAAACAGGAAGCTTCACGCCTGTCCGAGCGACTTTAAATATTATTTGTTTTCTCCCTTTTTTAAAATTTGAATGAAACTGATCAGTCGCTATATTTTGCCTATTTCTGCGATTCTGCTTTTTGTCGGAGCAGCTTTGCTATTAACTTTTCTTTTCTGGTCTATTTTCCAACCAATTCCGGCTCTTCTCTTTTTCGTCTCAATAGCCGTGAGCGCGTGGCTGTTTGGTCGAAACAGCGGTTTTTTTGCCAGTCTTTTATCTGTTTACATTGTAAATTTCTTTTTCTTTCCACCTCATTTTGCACTTGACCTCAGTTTTGAAGGACTTATTCGCAGCACTCTTATTTTAGTTGTCGGGCTAACTTTAAGCTGGCTGACGACCGCACATAAAAAATCCGAGCTTGAAAGATCGCGATTGAATATCGAGGTCGAAAATCAACGCAAAAGGCTCTCCGATATTATTTCCAGCGTTCCCGGCGTCGTTTGGGAGGCTTGGGGACAGCCCGACAAAAATTCGCAAAGAATAGATTTCATTAACGATTACGTAGAAACAATGCTCGGCTACACAATCGAAGAATGGCTCGCTCAGCCGAATTTCTGGCTGACGATTGTTCATCCCGATGATAAAGAAGAAGCAGCGCGGCGCTCGTTCGAGCATTTTTCCAAAGGCGGCGCTGATACGAACACATTTCGCTGGATAAGAAAAGACGGGCGCGAGATTTGGGTTGAATCTCACTCAATCGTTATCGCCGATGAAGCCGGAAAACCAATCGGAATGCGCGGCGTCACGCTCGATATTAGCGAACGTAAGGAAGCCGAGAAATCCATAAAGATTTCGGAAAAGCGCTTTCGTAAATTAGTCGAGCAATCGCCGATCAGCACGCAGATTTTCTCACCTGACGGTCGAACGATCCTGACCAACGCGGCATGGGAAAAATTGTGGGGCTTAACGATTGCGGATTTGCCTGATTACAACATTCTCGAAGACGAGCAGCTTGTCGAACGCGGCATAATGCCGTATATCAAAAAGGCGTTTGAAGGAACGCCCACAACAATTCCGTCAATTCCCTATTATCCCGACCGGGGCGATTTTATAAATCAACCGCGCTGGGTGGAAGCCTTTATTTATCCGGTCAAAGACGAACAAAATCGCGTGCGCGAAGTCGTCCTGATGCACGAAGACATTACCGAGCGCAAAGAAATCGAAAAAGAACGGGAGCTGATTATTGAGCGCGAGCAAGCGGCGCGTTTGAAAGCCGAAGAAGCAAACCGGGTCAAAGACGAGTTTCTGGCGACACTTTCACACGAGCTGCGAACACCGTTGACCGCGATTCTCGGCTGGTCCCAGATGCTTTCAAACGGCTCTCTTGACGAAGAAACCGTTAAATACGCCGTCGAAGTTATCGGGCGCAACGCGCGCAATCAAAGCCAGCTTATCAACGATATTCTCGATGTTTCGCGGATTATTACGGGAAAACTGCGAGTCGCGGTTAAACCGATTGAATTAAAAGCCGTCGTCGAATCCGCAATTGAAGCCGTGCAGATTTCGGCTGATCTGAAAAACATAAATATCAATTTCAAATACGACGAGCGCTTACCAACGATTAAAGGCGACGCCGACCGTTTGCAGCAGGTTTTCTGGAACCTGCTTTCAAACGCGATTAAATTTACGCCTGCGGGCGGAACTGTAAAAATCGAGGCGGAAAAATTGACGACGCAGGTTCGCGTTTCGGTTACCGATACCGGACAAGGAATCGAACCGGAATTTTTGCCTTACGTTTTCGATCGATTTCGTCAAGCCGACGGCTCAAGCACCAGACAGCACGGCGGTTTGGGTCTGGGTTTAGCAATTGTTCGGCATCTTGTCGAGATTCACGGCGGGACGGTCAGCGTTGCGAGCGAAGGCGTCGGGAAAGGCTCGACTTTTATTGTTGATTTGCCTCTGAATTTTGAAATCGAATTGCCAATTTCGGAATCTGAAAACAATTTTCCGCAGGAAACGGCTCAAAATCTTTCGAGTGAAAACAAAACCGCGCTTCCGCTCAATGATTGCTGCGTACTTTTAATCGAAGACGACGCGGATTCGCTGGAATTAGTGACTTTTCAGCTCGAACAAAGCGGCGCGAGCGTGATCAGGGCGGCTTCATCGCCTGAAGCCTTAGAAATTTTTAAAACTAAAAGATTCGACGTTTTAATCAGCGACATCGGAATGCCGGACGAAAACGGCTACGAATTTATTCGGAAAATTCGCGCTCTCGACGCGGAAAACGGCGGTTTAACGCCCGCCATCGCCCTGACCGCATATGCAAGCAGCAAAGATCGTTTGGAAGCGCTCGAAGCAGGATTTCAAACCCATCTCGCCAAACCGGTTGATAAGGGGACTTTGATTGTGGCGGTTTCTTCCCTGATCGAAGGTCAAAAGCTGCTTTCAAACTAAATCGGATTAATCTTTGGCGCGCTTGTCAGTACCGGGTGCGCTTAAATTACCCGGTCGCTACCGCTCCCGGTACTGACTTGGTTTGAAACCGATACTTCTCAGCAAATTTTCAAAGCGCGAATCGTTTCTCGCCAGATCGAACATCGGCTCGACTTTCAAAAACGGCATAAATCCAGAACGTTCTTCAAATGCTTTTTCCAGCGATTCAAACGTCTTGTCCGAATCGCCCAAACCCAAATAAATCATTGCGAAATTGTATGCCGGAACATATTGCCGTTTAGCAATTTCCCGTAAATTCTCTAAAGTCTCAATCGCTTTTGCGCGCTCACCGGCGCGGGCGTAAGCAAAGCCCAGATACGAATCAAATGCGGAAACTCCGTTGGAAACCGTAACCGCTTCGTTCAAGGCGCTAATTGCGTTTTCGAGCTTTCCCTGCTGCAAAAAGGCGAGTCCGAGATTGCGATAAGCAAATGTGGAATGTTTATCAAGTTCAAGTGCCTTATTGCATTCTTCAATCGCTTTATCGTAATCGCGGGCGAAATAATAGGCGTAACCGAGACTGACGTGCGCAAACGGCGAAAGAGGGTCGAACTGCTGAGCAATTTGGCATTTGCGGATCGCTTCATCGTGCCGACCGACGGCTTTCAGATAAAAACCGTAGCCGTCGTGGGCGTTCGGATAATTGGGACTAAGCTGGAGAGCGCGTTTGAACTGTCGTTCGGCTTCGGCAAAATTCCAATCGTAGAGCAAATGAGTAAAGCCCATTGTAGAATGTGCTTCAGCCAACGCGTCGTCGAGTTCGAGAGCTTTTAAGAGAGCGGCTTTTGCTTTCGGGTAAGCCTTGCGCGGTGCCCAACCGCCGGTTGAAGAACCAAGAAAACAATATGCTTCCGCAAGACCTGAATAAGCAAGCGCGTAATTCGGGTCTAAATCAATCGCCTTTTGAAAATACCCGATGCCTTTTTTTATCCAGCTTTCCGTCCGCTTGGACGTGACAAAATAGCGCCCTTTCAAATAAAACTGATAAGCCTCGGTGTTTTCGGTATAACGCTGGGCAAGTTTTTTCTTTTCTTCGCCTGTCAGTTTCAGCTTTAAATTCTCGCTGATGTCTTCGGCAATGTCGTCGAGCAGAGTAAAAATATCGGTCATCTCGCGCCGGTATTGGTCGCCCCAGATTTGCGCTTCATTGGCGACATCAACCAGCTCGGTTCTGACAACGACCGAATCGCCGATTTTTACGATTCGCCCGGCGAAAATGGCGCGCACGCCAAGCTCGCGCCCGATTTCCTGCAAATCGGTTTCGCGCCCTTTATAGCGAAAAACCGTGCTGCGCGGCACGACACGCAATTTCGGCAGCTTGGAAAGCGAATTAATGATGCATTCCGTGATTCCGTCTGAAAGATACTCGGTTTCGGCTCCCGTGTCGCCGTTGACAAACGGCAAAACGGCGAGCGAATCAATCGCCTTACGAGTGCGTGTTTTGCGCGTCGAAATGCGAGTTTTAGACAAAATTTGAGTCGGGTGTTCGGAAGGCAGAATTTTCGTAGTAACGCCCAATTGCTCGTTCGAGTCGTGTATGCGCTGTAATTCAATTTCAAATTCGAGCCGCTGCCTGATTCGTTTTAAATCGCTCATAAAATCCGTCATCGCCTGATAACGTTTTTCGAGGTCTTTTTCGAGAGATTTAGCAACAATCAATTCGAGATCGGAGGGCGCATTTTTGACAAAATCGGAAATCGGCTTCGGGTCAACTTTCAAAATTGCGGCAATAATATCGCTGACGGTAGCGCCCGAAAACGGCAGGCGCCCCGCAATCGTTTCATAAATCACCACGCCGAGACTGAAAATGTCGCTTCGCCCGTCAACCGTCAAACCGCGAGCCTGTTCGGGCGACATATAACTCGCCGTCCCGATAATCATTCCGGGAATTGTTGATTGCGGAATGCGGATTTCGGACTGCGGATTTTTATGAGGTGATTGCATTAAGTTTTCAGCTTCCGCATTCCGCATTTCGACGAGCTTGGCGATACCGAAATCCAGAACTTTTACGTAACCGTCGCTGCGAATCATTATATTTTCGGGTTTTACGTCGCGGTGAACGATTCCCGCTTCGTGCGCGGCAACGAGCGCGTTGGCGACCTGAACGGCGATGTCGAGAGCTTCCGCCAAACTGAGGGACGCTTTTTGCATTTTCTGGCGAAGCGTTTGCCCTTCGACAAATTCGGTGGCGATGAAATGAATATTATCGTATTCGCCGATGTCGAAAATCGTCAAAATGTTCGGGTGATTGAGCGCGGAAGCGGCGTGAGCCTCGCGCATAAAACGCTCAATCGCCGAATCGCTCTGAATCAAGTTTTCAGGCAGAATCTTAAGAGCGACATCACGACGCAGGCGCATATCACGGGCGCGATAAATCTCGCCCATTCCGCCCGTTCCGATAGCGGATTGCACTTTATAATGACCGAGATTTTCGCCAGCTTTAAGCACGTTTGCAGTTCCGCAATTATAACATTTATTTCATCTGTGAAACAGTTTTCCGAAACAATTATTTTGCCGTATTTACCATGCTAAACTCGTTGAAAACAATAAAACATCAGTGTTTCATCAACGCGGCGTATCAGGGATAAAAGCCGCAATTCGCAAAGGCGCGCCGCTGCCGCCTTTTATTTTCATCGGCATTGCAAAAACCATCGCGCCGGTTGGCGGCACTTTTTCCATATTCGCGACATTTTCAAAAGCCGGAACGTTTTGCTCCATCAAAGCCACGTGCGCGCCGAAAGTTTGCGAAGCGCCGTAATCAATACTCGCAGTGTCAATCCCGACGGCGTTGATTTTTCGATTTTGGACGAGCCAGCGCGCCGCTTCCGCGCTCAAGCCGGGAAATTGCTTTTCGTCCGAACCGGTATTGCTTCCCATATATTTCGCGCGGTCGCCCCAATATTTTCCGTAGCCGGTTTGCAAAAGCACGATTGTCGAGTCGGGAATATTCCCGTGTTGCGCTTCCCAAGCCGTAAAATCTTCGACGCCGATAAGATAATCCCGATTTGCCGCAGCTTTTGCGGAAACGTCTATTTTAACTGCCGGAGCAATTAGCTGCGACAAAGGGATTTCATCAACGGTTCTGCGCCCTTCGGCAAAATGAATCGGCGAATCAAGATGTGTTCCGCCGTGTTCGGGTGTGCAGAATTTATAAGCCGAATAATAATAGCCTTTGTCTGTGCGACCTTCGGCGACCGTTTCCTTTTTAAACCCGTCCGCCTCAGTCCAGTAAATTGTTTGATCCGAAAAATCATAGGATAAATCTATCCATTGCCCGGAAGGAAAACCGCTTTGTCGGGCGCAAGCGCAAACCAGACAGCAGACGATTATCAGCAAAATCATTTTCGATATCATAAACTCACCTTTTAACAAAATCAGTCGGATTATTAAGGCTGGAGATGATTTAAAATCACGGCGCAATTATCAACAGTTCGGCTCAAAATAGCAAAAAAGCGGTCGAATTTTCGACCGCTTTTCCCAATAAATTATTCGTTTCGCTATTTTCTGAGCCAACCAAAAAGCCCGTGAATAGTTACTTCGCGATTTGTCTCGTAAATTGCTCTGGTAAGCGGAATTGACATTGGACAAACCTGCACGCAGTTTTGCGCGTTGCCGCAATTGGCGATGCCGTCGTCTTCCATCAGCGCCGACAGCCGTTCGTCGCGCGTGATTTTGCCGGTCGGGTGCATATTTTGATAACGCACCTGCGCGATTGCCTGCGGTCCGATGTAATTGTCTTCGTGATACTGCGGGCAGGCTTCGAGACAGCAGCCGCACGTCATACAACGCGAATAAGCGTAACGCTCGTTGGCGACTTCGGGCGACATTTTCGGTCCCGGTCCCAAATCGTAAGTTCCGTCCAGCTCAACCCAGACTTTCGTGCGTTTCAGATGCTGAAACATCTGCGCCCGGTCAACGACCAAATCGCGGACGTTCGGAAATTTCGACATCGGTTCGAGCGTGATTTCATTGTCGCCCGCTTCCGACAACAATTGATCCACGAGCGCCGAACAAGATTGCCGCACGCGCCCATTAATCACCATCGTGCAAATCCCGCAAACCTGTTCGAGACAGTTCATCTGCCAGACAGGCGGCGTCGTCAGCTTGCCGTCTGCCGTCACGGGATTTTTGCGAATTTCCATCAAAGCCGAAATCACATTCAAATTCGGGCGATAAGGAATCTCAAACGTTTCCCAATACTGCTCCGCATCCATTTTCTCGCGCCGCCTGATTTTGAATTTAACCGTTTGCGGCGGCGTAAAGTTTTTAGCTTTTCCGTCTGCGTGTCCGTTTCCTGCGCTCATAATTTAATCTTCAGCTTCAAATTCAACTAAATCGTAAATATCCTGAAGCTGTAAAGTCGTTTCAATTGTTTCAAAAGTAACGGTGCTTTCAATTCCGATTGTCGCTAAATACCTCCAACTGCCGTCGGTTTGCCGTATAAATTGCTCGACGACTGTTCTATCCTGCGAAACTAGAACATATTCTTGAAAAGATTCAAGCGTTTGATACGACCAAAACTTTTCGGCGCGGTCTTTCGCTTCAGTGCTGCCGGAAAGAACCTCAATCAAAACCAGCGGGTTTTCGATAACATCTCTCCGATCTTTGACAAAATGCGGCTTTCCGCAAATGATTACAACGTCCGGGTAAAAAAATTTGCCGCGTTTTGAAATCCAAATCTTCATCTCGCTCGGTAGAACGCGGCAGTCGCGCTTGCGAAGCAGGGGCGATAACAATGTCGTTAGATTTGAAACAATCTGAATATGATTGATATTCGCGCCGACTAGTTCCGGCGGGTCACCGTGCAGCGGAACCATCACGCCATCCCAGTATTCGCTTTTGTATTCGGCTTTTTCCTCAAGCTCCAAATACTCTTCCGGCGTTAATTTTTTCTTATGTTTCAGTTCCGCAGACATTTTTTATCTTTCGTCGGTTTGTTTGCCGCCCGCCGCATCAAGCGGTTTGCCCTGCTCGACGCGCGTCTTTGATTCTTCCGGGTCAATTAATTCGCCTTTCGGCTGCGACCAGATTTTTTCCGCCGTTAAATTTTCAGGTTTTTGATTGTACCCGGCTTCGACGATTTGCGCCGCGCCGTCTTTGACCGGCAACCCCGAAGCGGCGGCTTGTCCGGCGACAGCCAGAGTTTCCTGTTCCTGTTTGCCTTTATCGGTTTTGCCTTTCGAGTAATCGCGCTTGCGCGGGACGATTAAACCGGTGTCAACCGCTTCGTAACTCAAAACCGGACCTTCGCCCGAATATTCGGCGATTGTGGTTTTCAAAAATCGCTCGTCGTCGCGGTTCGGGAAATCCGGTTTGTAATGCGCTCCGCGCGATTCGTCGCGGTTTAGAGCGCCGAGAGTAATAACGCGGGCGAGTTCGAGCATATTTTTGAGCTGTCTCGCGTGCGGCAAAGCCTGCGTCGCCCACAAATTTGAATCGTAAATCGAAATCCGTTTGAAACGATCTTGCAGTTCAAGCAATTTTTCGTCCGTCGCGCGAAGACGGTCGTTGTAACGAACAACGGTTACGTTGTCGGTCATCCATTTGCCCATTTCTTCGTGCAGTTTATATTGATTTTCGCCGCCCGATTGTTTCAACAATTGATCGTTGATTTCCTGCTGCCGTTTTACTTCCGCCGCGTGAATACCGTTTGTTTCCGTGCCGTTTCTTTCCACGTTTTGCGCGTATTCAATCGCTGCGGGCGCGGCGACGAAACCGCCGTAAACGCACGAAACCAAAGAATTCGCGCCCAAACGATTAGCGCCGTGAATCGAATAATCGCATTCGCCCGCCGCAAGCAGTCCGGGAATGTTTGTTCTTTGATTGAAGTCAACCCAGAGTCCGCCCATCGAATAATGCACGCCCGGAAAAATCCGCATCGGAACGTGGCGCGGGTCGTCGCCGACAAACATTTCGTAGATTTCCAGAATCGCGCCCAATTTGCGAGTCAGAGTTTCAGCCGGAATATGCGTTAAATCGAGGTAAACCTGATTTTCGCCGTTGATTCCCATTCCTTCCAGACAAACCTGAAAAATCTCGCGCGTGGCGATGTCGCGCGGGACGAGATTGCCGTAAGCGGGATATTTTTCTTCGAGAAAATAAAAACGATCAGCTTCGGGAATATCGCGCGGATTGCGTTTGTCGCCGACGTTTCTCGGCACCCAAACTCTGCCGCCTTCGCCGCGCGCTGATTCCGACATTAAACGCAATTTGTCTTCGCCGGGAATCGAAGTCGGGTGAACCTGAATAAATTCGCCGTTCGCATATTTCGCCCCTTGTTGATATGCGGCAGAGTTTGCGCTGCCAGTGCAAACCATCGAATTGGTTGATTTACCGAAAATCAAACCGGGTCCGCCGGTCGCCATAATTACGGCGTCGGCGGGAAACGCTTTTAATTCGAGCGAGTTTAAATCCATCGCCACTACGCCTCGACAAACCTGATGATCGTCTAGGATGAGTGATAACATCTCCCAGCCTTCGTATTTATTGACGATGCCTTCCGTTTCGTAGCGGCGCACTTGTTCGTCGAGCGCGTAAAGAAGCTGCTGTCCGGTCGAGGCTCCGGCAAATGCCGTGCGATGATGTTTCGTCCCGCCGAATCTGCGAAAATCCAGAAGACCTTCGCGCGTGCGGGAAAACGGAACGCCCATCCGGTCGAATAAATAAATAATCGAAGGCGCGGCTTCGCACATTGCTTTGACGGGCGGTTGATTCGCCAAAAAATCGCCGCCGTAAACCGTGTCGTCAAAATGCTCGGCGGTCGAATCGCCTTCGCCTTTGGTGTTGACCGCTCCGTTAATTCCGCCTTGCGCGCAAACCGAGTGCGAGCGTTTTACGGGAACGACCGACAGCAAATCAACCGTGTGACCTTTTTCGGCGATTTTCATCGCCGCCGCAAGTCCCGCCAAACCGCCGCCGATAATCGCAATTCTGATTCCGTTTTTTGCCATTTGTTCGTAAATCGTGAATCGTAAATAATAAATCGTTGAAATGAGCAGTTACGATTTACTATTTACGATTCTAATTAAAACTTTCTAGTCTTCCCGTCTCTTGAGGGTTCGACAATTCTGCTTTTTTCCGCTTCTTCGCAAAACGAATCAGGCAGCAATCCACATTTGTCCACAAAAGCTACGGCAGCGTTTGCTCCAATGACAAATAATCCAATCGCTAAAGCGACCGAACCGTAAAGAGCGTATTTCTGAGCTTTTTCGCCGATAACGAGTCCCCAATCAACCGCAAACAAAAAGAATCCGTAAGCCAAATGCCAAGCGGTTGCCGCAACGCCAAGGATGTAGAAAATGAAAATGGCTGTGCTTTGAAATTCGCTTGCAACGATGTCATAAGCTCGGTCGGCATTTCCGGCTACCGGATTTCCGTAAGTTTCAAGCCCCGGAATTACGCCGAATCGCATATTCAAAATATGAAAAAGGAGAAAGAAAAACAGAAAAACACCGGTCGCGCGCTGAAAGAAATAAAACCAGTTACGCGCGTAACCGTAGCTGAAAACGTTGTTGCGAGCTTCGGCGGAAATAAACATTCCGTAAACAGAGTGAAACAGAAGCGGCAGAAAAATGCCGAAAATTTCGACAAACAACAAATACGGAATGTGATGAATATCAGCAACGGCATCGTTAAAAACCTTTTCGCCGCTCATTGCTTTTGAATTCGTAAACATATGCACGAAGAAAAACGCGCCGAGCGGCACAATGCCGGTTAATTGATGCAGTTTTCTCAGCAGAAAAGTCTTGCTTATCCTGATCGCCATAAATTTTTCAGCCTCGGAAAGCGAAATATGATTTTATTTTTTCAACAAAAATTTCAGGCATTATATTTTTTCAAACCGGAAAACTCAAATATTTCCCGCTTTCTGCTTGCCGGTAAAACCACATTTACTTCTTATTTTTGCATCTTACTAGTGGACAATTATAAGGTAAAATGAATTATCTTACATTAAGTTTTGAGAAATACTTATTATTAAAATATGCATATCGAAACATTGAAAATTTTTTGTGATTTGGTCGAAACGCAAAGTTTTTCGCTCGCCGCCGAGCGCAATTTCGTCACGCAATCGGCGGTTAGCCAGCAGGTTCGCAATCTGGAAGAAAAATTTAAACGCCGACTTTTGGAGCGCGTGCGCGGACGCCGCGAATTAAAATTAACGCCGAGCGGCGATATTTTTTATCAGGAATGTAAAAACGTGCTCGTGGCTTACGACCAATTGCAGGAAAATATGCGCGGAATCGTCGGAACGATTTCCGGCACGGTTCGCGTCGCCACCGTTTACAGCGTCGGACTGCACGAGCTGCCGGCAAAAGTCCGGGAATTTATGTCGAAATTTCCCGATGCAAAGATTGATTTGGAATATTCGCGCACGACGCGCGTGGTTCGCGATGTTTTAAACAACACGGTCGAGCTGGGCGTTGTCGCTTATCCCGAACAGCGGCGCGGAATCTCGATTGTGCCGATGCAGAACGACCGTTTGGTGCTGATTTGTCCGCCCGATCACGAATTTGCCGAGCGCCAGGAAATCAAAGCCACAGAGCTTGACGGCTTTGATTTCGTCCATTTCGAGCGAGATATTCCGACGCGCAAAGCGACCGACAAAATTTTTAAAAACTACAGCGTGAACGTTCGCAAAGCCGCAGAGTTTGACAATATTGAAACGATCAAACGCGCGGTCGAAGTCGGTTTCGGTTTGGCGATTGTCCCGCGCCCGTCAGTCATAGACGAGCTGCGGAGCGGTCAACTGGCGGTCGTTGCGCTCACCGAACCGGAATGGACGCGCTCGGTCGCCGTAATTCACCGCAGCGACCGGCAATTGTCGCTCGCCGCTAAAAAATTCGTTAACCTGCTTGCAGCAAATGGCAACAACTCGGCTATTTCTCAAACCGAGTAAAAGTCAATCAGTCCAATCACCCGGTTTTTCACGAATGACGTGATAGCCGACCGATTCGAGATGCTGCTCGACTTCGCGCCCGTGCGCGCGGTCGCGCACTTCCAAAAGCATTTCGATTCCGACCTGTCCGAGCGGCGCGAGCCACATTGCGCGGCGGTGAAAAATATCAATTACGTTTGCCCCGGTGCGCGCCACTTCAGCCGTCAAAGGCGCGAGACCGCCGGGACGGTCAAGCACGAGCAATTTGAGAAAGAGATAGCGACCTTCGCGCACCATTACTTGCCGGAGAACGCGGGCGAGTAGGTTTGCGTCAATGTTTCCGCCGCACAACACGGCGCAAACGTTATCTTTCTTTTCGATTTTAATTTTTCCCGCCAAAAGCGCCGCCGCGCCCGCTGCACCTGCGCCTTCAACAACGAGCTTGACGTTTTGAACGCAATGAGCGATTCCATCGGCAATTTCATCCTCTGAAACGGTCACGATTTCATCAACAAATTCCTGTACCAGCGGCAGCGTTACAGCGCCGGGGCGCTTGATGGCAATGCCGTCTGCAATCGTCATTGCAGACGGCGCGACGCGCAGTTCTCCGGCTTCGACCGATTCTTTCATCGGCGCGCACGTCTCGGCTTGGACGCCGACAATGCGCACATTCGGGAGCAGATTTTTCGCTGCAATCGCAATCCCTGAAATGATTCCGCCGCCGCCGATTGGAACGACGATAACGGTCGTTTCCGGTTTATCATCAACGATTTCCATTCCGATTGTTCCCTGCCCGGCAACAATTAATTCGTCGTCAAAAGCGTGAACCAGCGTGTAGCCTTTGGTTTCAATAAGATGCTGGACGTGCGCGGCGGCTTCCTCAAACGTATTGCCTTGTAAAATCACATCCGCGCCGTAACCGCGTGTGGCGATAATTTTAGTCAAAGGCGCGAATTCCGGCATTACGATGACGGCTTTGGTTTCGTTCAATTTAGCAGCGAGCGCCACGCCCTGCGCATGGTTTCCAGCCGACGGTGCGACGACTCCGCGCTTTTTCTCTTCTTTTGTCAGACGCGAGATTTTGTTGTAAGCGCCGCGCACTTTGAAAGAACCGCCGCGCTGAAGACACTCGGCTTTCAAATAAACGTTTGCATCAAGCTTGGCGGAAAGTTTCGGGTCGCTGACAATCGGAATCGGAACGATAATGTCCTGCAAAATCGTCCGGGCGGCTTGAATATCGGAAAGTTTGACTGACATAAACCGCGATTATATCAGCTAGCGAAAAAGTTGACAGCAAGAATTAACCGATGTATTTCGACACAAAATTAAAAAAGGCGGACGCTTTGTCGGCGTTCACCTTTTTTAATTTTTATTCGAGCCTCGTTAATTGCTTGGCGAAGGCTGCGGTGTCGGTTCCGCGCGTTTTTTCAAGACCGGCGGACCGTCGTTTTTCTTTTCATCGGTCGGCTCGGTAGTTGTCGGAGCAGGCGCGTTCGGATCTTCCTGCGGGCGTTTTTTCAACGTCGGGCGCGAATTTTCCGTTTCGTCAATATCGCCCGCGATGCTCGCTTTGGCGTTTGAGAGCCGGAGCAAATATTTTTTGACCTTTTGAAATTCCGACGTGCTCATCACGTATTCTTCGCGTTCGGGAAAACGAGAGACAAGCGTGATTGTCGAGTCGCGGCGGTCGGGCGCTTGCGGGTGAGTCGAAAAGAGCTTTTGAAGCGTACCGGGTTTTTTCTTATTTTTCGCGGCGAGCTTTTCAAACATCGTCGCCATTCCGTTCGGGTCATAACCGGCGGCGTAGAGATACTGGACGCCTAATTTGTCGGCTTCTTCTTCGGCTCCGCGCGAGAATTTGAGCATCGCCAAACCGCCGAGCAATCCGCCCGCGTTTTGCAAAATCGGGCTGAGAATACCGCCGCCGAAAATGATTCCGGCGAGCATACCATAATTCATCAACTGGGCTTTGCCTTGATTTTCCATCGCGTGACGCGCCGCAACGTGAGCGATTTCGTGCGCCATTACGCCAGCCAATTCCGATTCGTTGTCGGCGGCGAGAATCAAGCCGCGATTAACGTAAAAGAAACCGCCCGGCAGAGCGAAAGCGTTCACATCGTCGCTATCAACGACTTTGATCGTAAAAGGAACTTTGGCATCTGAGTGATTGACGACATTTTGCCCGACGCGATTAACGTATTCGGTAATCATCGGATCGTCAACCAGCTTTAATTCTTTTTCGGCTTCGGCTGCGAGCTGTCGCCCGAAAGAGACTTCTTTTTCCATCGAACCGCCGAGCCAGCCGCCGAGACCTTTGTTGATATTGCGTTTGCCGATCATCGCTGGGTCTTCAGTGGTCGCCAGCGCGCCTTTGCCGTTTGCCTGCGCAACCTGCTGGGCGGAAGGCTGCGAGCCTTGCTGCTGTTTATTTTTATCGGATTTCTTTTCTTTTTTATCTTTTGCCGTTTGTGTTTGCTTTTGGGTTTCCTGTCCGAAAACCGCCGCCGGTGTCAGTGTGACGCCGCAAAAAAGAGCAAACAAAAGCACAGACGAACCCGCGCGTCGTAGAAAATTGCTATGCATAACCGATGCCTCCAAATTTTTTCGATTCGACATTTTGTGAAAACAATACGCTGTCTGAAAAGTGTTTTTAAGATGCTTACGCGGCGCAAATTGGTTGCGCCGCCTGTGCCGCAATAATTCTAAATCACAGTGTTGTCTCGAATCGTCGCGCCTTTCGGAATGATAATAATTCCGTCGCGGATAAAATAATTATCTCCATCTGCGGTCTCGACTCTGTTTTGATTGACCAACCGCACGTTATCGCCTATTCGAGCGTTTTTATCAACAATCGCGCGGCGAATAGTTGTGTTTGCGCCGACTCCGATATGCGGAATTTTAGCGCGCAGATTGGAGCCTAGTTCTTCGATTGACTCATAAAAATCCGAACCCATAATGATCGAATCGTCAATTCGAGTCCCCCGGTCGATCCGGCTGCGAAGTCCGATGATCGAATGCCGAATCGTCGCGCCCTGAATAATGCAGCCTTCGGTAATCATTGATTCGCTGACATCGCACGAATGCATTTTCGATGGCGGCAGATGACGCGAGCGCGTGTAAATCGGGGCGGAAGCGTCAAAAAAATTAAATTTCGGGAGCGGCGAAGTCATATCGAGACTTGCGTTGTAAAAAGCCTTGATTGTCCCGATGTCTTCCCAATAACCTTGAAACAAATATCCCTGCACATTGCAGCATTTAATCGCTTCGGGAATTATTTCGCCTCCGAAATCCATCCAGCTCGGGTCGCGGTTTAGCAGATTGACAAGCTTTTCGTAGTTGAAAACGTAAATCCCCATCGAAGCCAGGAACGGTCGCGCGGCGGCTTGTTTTTCATCGAGACCGAAAAATTTTCCGGTGTCAACGCGCATCTCTTCGAGCCGTTCGCCTTTCGGTTTTTCGGCGAATTCGATAATTCGCCCTTGCTCGTCGGTTTTCAAAAGCCCGAAACCTTCGGCTTGATCGGGCGTGCAGGGAATCACGGAAATCGTTACGTCGGCTCCGGTTTCGTAATGACGTTTCAAAAATTTTTGATAATCCATCCGGTAAAGATGGTCGCCCGACAAAATGACAATCGTGTCCACGCGCCAATCCTGAATATGCGGAAGCATTTGCCGCACCGCGTCAGCCGTTCCCTGAAACCACGAAGGCGAATCGGGGCGCTGTTCGGCGGCAAGAACTTCGACAAAGCCGGAAGAAAAATTTGAAAAACGATACGTGCGCGAGATGTGGCGATTCAAAGAC
Source organism: Pyrinomonadaceae bacterium (assembly GCA_036388995.1). Taxonomy (GTDB): domain Bacteria; phylum Acidobacteriota; class Blastocatellia; order Pyrinomonadales; family Pyrinomonadaceae; genus JALZCH01. The sequence goes on from DASVQU010000026.1 coordinate 50,748, forward strand.
GCCGAATTGTATTGCGTCAAAACAAAAATCTGCGCGATGTTCGAGTTAATACAGTTTGAAATCGGCACGTCAACCAGACGATATTTTCCGCCGAGCGGAACGGCGGGTTTTGAACGCGGATGCGTCAAAGGAAAAAGTCTGGAACCTGCGCCGCCGCCTAAAATGACAGCCACTACGTTTTCGTTATCCAAGCTGGGCATATTTTTATATTTTGTTTGAACATTCGCAGAATAACGACAAAAGAATTATCTTTCAAGCGTTTTTTCCGAACAGCTTGCGCGGTTTTGACTTTTCAGCGGCGAGAATGTTACTTTGCTCGTCAAACGGCGGAAAATTTTAAATGTGACGAAATTTCCGCTCGAAAGCTCTTTGGCAAAAGAAGACATTTGGATGCGCGTATCGAACAGATGCGCGCTGGAAGCAGGGGAAGCCGGGTGAAAATCCCGCACGGTCGCGCCACAGTGAAATCAATTACGATTTTCAAATTACGAATTACGAATTAAACAAATTCCGACATTCGTAATTCGTAATTCGTAATTCGTAATTAGTCTGATGACCTGCCTGAATGTTTTTGCCTAATCGGCGTCTCGCGTCAAGACGTTCGGGCAATCAAGTTAGCGGCGATTTTTTTAGTCCTTGTTTTTCTCCTTCAAGGCTGCCGAAAAAGCCTCGATTTTGTTTGCTTTCACGCTTGGCAAGTGAAAGCAAACAAAATCGAGGCTTTTTCAATTTTGCGAACAAAAATCTTTTTAATCATTCTCGTTTTAGTCGCGGCGGCTTCGCTATCAACAGCGTGCCGCATTGAATCGGCGAACAGCGTCTCAACCCAAACGACGCGCGAAGCGATTGACGATTTGGGCAGAAAAATCAAAGTCCCGGCAAAAATCGAGCGCGTCGTCTCGCTCGCACCGAGTTTGACGGAAAACGTTTTCGCCGTGGGCGCGGGCGAAAAACTGGTGGGCGTAACGAGTTATTGCGATTACCCGTCGGAAGCGCAAAAAATCACAAAAATCGGCGACACAATCAATCCAAATCTCGAAACAATCATCGCGCAAAAACCCCAGCTCGTTCTCGTGACAACCGCCTCGCAAATCGAATCTTTTGCCGGAAGAATGGAAGATCGCGGCATCCCGGTTTTTGTCACCAATCCGAAAAGCCTGGAAGACACGTTGCGAAATTTGCGTCAAATCGGCGAATTGCTGGGAACAACCGAAAAATCCGAACAGCTTGTCCGCAATTTAGAGCAGAGAATTTCTCACATCAAAAATCGGGTTAAAAACGAAAAACCTATTCGAGTTTTTGTTCAGATTTCGCCCGAACCGTTCACAATTGGTCGCGATTCGTTTGTTACGGATTTAATCGCCCGCGCGGGCGGCGATTCCGTCACCAAAAATGTCGCCGAAAGCTATCCGCGAATCAGCAAAGAAACCGCGCTCGCCTCGCAGCCCGAAGCGATAATTTTGTCATCCGGCGATGCAATGAGCGAAGGAAACAGCCAGCCGTCTGAAATTTTCAAAGAATCTCCGGCAGTTAAAACCGGCAAAGTTTTCAAAATCAACGGCGATTTGCTCGCGCGTCCGGGAGCGCGGCTGGTTGACGGACTCGAAGAAATCGCGCGTGCGCTGCATCCGCAAGTTTTTGAGAAATAAAATGCGCCGTGCTTCTTTGACAATTTTGCTGCTCACAGCCGCGCTCGTCGCAGCCATTTTCGCGGCTGTGCTGCTCGGCAGCGAGCGTCTGCCGTTTTACGAAACAATTTGCAATCTGCTCGGCGGAAACTGCGAATTGACCGCCGAGCAAACTGCGATTTTATTTGAAATCCGACTGCCGCGCGTCTTGCTCGGCGCGTGCGTCGGCGCGGCTTTGGCGACCGCCGGCGCGAGCTATCAATCGCTGCTCAGAAATCCGCTCGCCGAACCGTATTTGCTGGGAGTTTCAAACGGCGCGGCTTTGGGAACGATGCTCGCACTTGTTTATTTAAACAACATCTTTTTCGCTCGCCCGTTTTTGGCTTTCGTCGGCGCGACTTTTTCAACGCTCGTCGTTTACTCGCTGGCGCGAAGCCGCGCCGGAATGAACACGGAAAGACTGGTTTTGGCGGGCGTGATTGTAACGACTTTTCTTTCGTCGCTGATTGTTTTGATGACCAGTCTATTGGACGCTGCGCGTCTGCGTTCTTACACATTCTGGCTGCTTGGTGATTTGTCGAACGCGACAAAAGATTCGCTCTGGTTTGTGCTGGCGGCGGTCGCCGTCGGGTTGATTTTGCTGCTCTCGCAAGCGCGAGCGTTGAATTTGCTGATGCTTGGAGAGCGTGATGCTTTTGATTTCGGCGTCGAAGTCGGGCGCGTGCGGTTGATTGTTTTTTTGACCGCTTCGGCGCTCGTCGGCAGTTCGGTTGCGGCGAGCGGTTCGGTCGGTTACGTAGGTCTGGTCGTGCCGCATCTCGTCCGTTTGTCGAGCGGGGCAGATAATCGCCTCGTAATTCCGGCTTCGGCTCTGGCAGGCGCGATTTTCGTCACGTTCGCCGACACAATCGCGCGCACTGCAATCGCGCCGCGCGAGCTTCCGGTCGGCGCAATCACGGCTTTAATCGGCGCGCCGTTGTTCATTTTTTTGTTGAGGAGGAATTAACCGCCGAGACGCGGAGACGCAGAGTTAAGAAAAGAATTTTGAGAGTTATTTCTCCTTGCTTTTATTTTGTTTTCTCGGCGTCTCCTCGTCTCGGCGGTTAAAACCAATGCTAAAAGCCAAAAACATTACTGTCGCTTACGGCGTTTGCGAGGTAATTTCGGGCGTTTCGCTTGAAGCAAAAGCGGGCGAAATCATCGCGCTTTTGGGAGCGAACGGCGCGGGCAAAACGACTTTGCTGCGCGCTTTGAACGGCGCGATTCCGATTTTAAAAGGCGAGATTTTATTGGACGAAAAACCGCTCGCTCAATTTTCGCGACGCGAGATTGCCCGCAAAATCGCGGTCGTCGCGCAGGAAACCGAATTGAAATTTCCGGTCACGGTTTTGGAATTTGTTCTCGCCGGGCGTTTCGCCCAGAGCGCGGGCGCGTTCGGCTGGGAAACCGAGACTGACATTGAAATCGCCCGGAAATATTTAATCGAAACGGATTTAGCCGGTTTTGAAAAACGTTTGATGAATCAGCTTTCGGGCGGCGAGCGGCAGCGAGCGGTTTTCGCCCGCGCTTTGGCAGCCGAAGCCTCAATTTTTTTGCTCGACGAACCGACGGCAAATCTCGATTTGGCGCATCAAGTTTCGCTTTTGCGGCTGATGCAAAAAAAGTGCAAAACCCAGGAAACGGCGGCAGTCGTCATCACACACGATTTAAATGCAGCGGCGGAGTTTGCCGACCGGATTTTGCTGCTCAAACTCGGCAAAGTCGTTGCCGCCGGAAAACCGGGCGAAGTTTTGACTGAGGAAAATCTACGTGAAACCTTCGGCGTCAGAGTTCTACTCGACCGCCATCCGTTTTCAACCAATTTACGAATTACAACCATTTATTAAGAGGAAAAATGAAACTAATCACAGCATTTTTAATAACGTTTTTATTTTCGCTCGCGGCTTTCGCACAAACAACCGCAAATTTATCGGGTAAAATTACGCAAAACAGCGATGTGATTGTCACCGACGCAACCGTTTCGCTCGTTTCGCAACGGGATAAAAATATAAAATTCACAACCGCGACCGACAGCGCGGGCAATTATCGTTTTGAAAATGTGCCGCCGGGAAAATACACGCTCGCGGCTTCGGCAACGGGCAATAGGTCAATCGGCGTTTATCAGCAAACAGCCGTGACGCTTGCTGCGGGCGAAAACGCCCAGGTCAATTTAAATCTCGAAATGTCCGGCGGAATTAAAGAAACAGTCACAATCGCCGCCGGAACAGCTCAAACCGTTGACGAAACTTCAAAATCCGTCTCGGTTTTGTCGAATCAGGAAATCGAGCAGCGCAATGAAATCTCGATTATTGACGCTCTGCGAACGGTTCCCGGCTTGCGCATCCAGCAGCTCGGCGGTTTCGGGCGCACGGCGAATATCAAAACGCGCGGTTTGCGAAATCAGGATACGGCAGTTTTGATTGACGGGCAGCGTTTCCGCGATCCCACCGCAATTACCGGCGACGCTTCGCCGTTTTTGTCGGATTTGACGGTGACAAATATTCAGAGAATCGAAGTTTTGCGCGGCTCCGGCTCATCGCTTTACGGCACAAACGCTATCGGCGGCGTTTTCAACATTCGCACCGACGAAGGCGGCGGTCGCCCGCGTTTTTCGTTTCTCGGCGAAGGCGGCGGTTTGGGCTTGCTGCGCGGGCGCGCCAATTTTGCGGGCGGCGCGTTTGCCGACAAATTTAAATACAGTCTGGGCGCGCAGCACACGAATTTGAGCAAAGGGATTGACGGAGATGATGCTGCGCGAAATACGAACGGTGTCGCCAAATTTTCCTTCGCGCTGAATGAAAAAACAAACGTTTCCGCGCGCTTTTACGGTTCGGACAGCTTCGTTCAACTTAATTCAAACCCGGACACAATCGGCGTTTTGGCGACAAACGAAATCATTGAAACGCGCCCGCTTTCGCGTTCGGAGCTTAAAAGATACGAAAACGGAACTTCGCGTAATCAATTAAATGCCGGAAATGCGACTTTTATTCCCGATGCGAACGATGCGGACGCATCGCAAAAATCGCGTTTTTTCAACTTTCACACCGCGCTCGACGGAATTATCAATCAATCCGCGACATATCGTTTTTCATATCAAAATCTGACAACGCGCCGGAAAAACTTTAATGGTTCTTCGGGCGTCGCGTTTCAGCCGTTTGGCGGGAGCACGCGCTCGGATTTCGACGGAAACATTCAAACCTTTCAGGCGAAAACAAACGTCGCTTTGCAATCTAATTTGCTGACCGTCGGCTACGGTTTCGAGCGCGAAAAATACGGCAACGACAATTTTCCCGTCAATAGCTCGCAAACCAATACAACAGACGCCGCGCAGTCAAGCAACACATTTATCATTCAAGACCAGCTCGAAGCCTTTGACTCGCGCCTTCAGCTTTCGGGCGCTTTCCGCGCTCAGTTTTTCAATCTGGAAATGCCGCGCTTCAGCGCAAATTCGCCGCTGCAAAATGCGGCGCTCGATAATCCGCCCGCCGCTTATACTTTCGACGGCTCGGCGGCTTATTTCTTCCGTTCGACGAACACCAAATTGCGCGCGCACGCCGGAAACGGTTATCGCGTGCCGTCGCTTTACGAAAGATTCGGCACTTTTTATGCGACGTTTTTAACTCCGAATCAATTTGTTTTGCTCGGCGATCCGAATTTAAATCCCGAACGCTCGGTTGCCTTTGACGCTGGCGTTGACCAAACGCTGCAAAACAACCGCGTTCGTTTGTCGGCGACTTATTTTTACACCCGTTTGATTGACACAATCGGTTTTGAAAACGTCGTTCCGGCAATCGGCTCGACTACACGAACAAGCGGAGGTTATCTGAACACCAAAGGAGGAATTGCGCGCGGGGGTGAATTTTCAGCCGAATTTCGACCTTTTACGACGACAAACATTTTCGCTTCGTACACTTTTACCAACAGCGACCAGCGCCAGCCGCAAATCCCCGGAAGCGGAATTTTGCAAACGCTCGGCGTTCCGACTCACCAATTTTCGTTTGTCGTCAATCAAAGAATTGCCAAGCGTTTGAATTTAAACTTCGATTTTGCTGCTACAGGCTCTTATCTGGCGTCAATTTTCAGCAATCAAACTTTTCAAAACCGAATTTATCGTTTTAAAGGGCAACGGCGAGGCGATTTAACGGCAAGCTACGAGATTCCGACCGGAAACGACAAACGGCGCGTTCGTTTGTTCGGAACGATTGAAAACATTTTCAATCAGGATTATTACGAAAACGGTTTTCGCACCGCGCGGGCAACGGCGCGCGGCGGTTTGCAATTAAGCTTTTAACTTTTAGACAATCGGTTCGCCTAAATTGTTAAACGTCGAGAGCGAGAGAAACTGCTTGCGGCAGCTTCATTGTGCCGCCGTCGCGCAAGTGTTTCGCCAAATCTTCTTTTTCCAAATTGGCTTCGATCTTTTGATAAATTCTCTCATAAAACTCGGCATCGGCTTTGTCGAAATCAGAACCGACTGTTTGGCGCAGAGCGTTTGCCGCGCCGAGCAGTTCGGCGGCACGTTCCGGCTGCGCGTCCGCCGCCAAACCCGCAAAACCGTCTAGCAGCAAAGCGATGCTGTGCAAATCGCCGAGCGAGCGGTTGATTTCCAGACTTTCCGCGTAAAATTCCCGAGCCGCTTTAAAATCGTTTTGCAAAAACGAAACACGCCCCAAATTTCCGAGCGCGATGGCGACAACGCGAGTGTTTCCTAGTTCGCGCTGAATCGCCAAACTGTCCGCGTAAAGCCGCCGCGCGTCCTCGAAATCGCCGCGCTGCCGGGCGCGTTCGCCCAGATTATTGAGAAAAAGTCCGATGAAGCGTTGATTTTTCGCCTCTTGACTGACCCGCAAACCTTCTTCGAGAAACGCCCGCGCTGCCGTTTCATCGTTTTGCGCGGCGACGACGATTCCCAAACCGTTTAATGCGCTGGCGATGATGTTCGCGTCGCCGATTTTTTCGCCTAACGTCCGCGCTTCGGCGCAAAATTCATACGCCTTTTCAAGATCGCCGCGCATCCGTTCCAGAAATCCCGCGCCAACCAGAGCTTCACCGCGAACCGGAATCAGCAAATCAATCGTGCGGCTCAAAACTTCGCGCAAGTTCCGGCTGCCTTCGCTCAAATACCCGCGCACAAACCAGAATTGCCAGAGAGCGCGAGCCATTCGCAAAGCATTTTCGCGGTTCGTTTCCAAGTTCCAAACCAGAGCCGCCCGCAAATTGTCGTGTTCGGATTCGAGAATCGAGAACCATTTCGTTTGTTCCGCGCCGCTCAATGCGGTCTGTGCCGTTGTCGCTAAATTGAAGAAAAATTCGGCGTGACGGCGACGCATTTCTTCAATTTCGCCGTGATCGGCAAGCGTTTCCAAGCCGTATTCGCGGACGACTTCCAAAAGGCGAAAACGCGATTCGCCGTCTGCCGTTTCCGTTTGCACGACCAGACTGTTTTCAATCAGCGAAGTCAAACAATTGAGCGCATCTATTTCGTCCGACGGGCAAATTGATTCAACCGCTTCAATCGTAAATCCGCCCGCGAAAACCGCCAAACACCGAAACAAAATCTTTTCGGCTTCCGGCAGCAAATCGTAGCTCCATTCGATTGCGCCGCGCATTGTTTGCTGGCGCGCGGGCAAACTTTTCGCGCCCCCGGTAAGCAGTTTCAGGCGATTTTCCAAACGAATTAAAATCTGTTCGGGCGAAAGAATTTTAATTCTCGCCGCCGCAAGCTCGATGGCGAGAGGCAAGCCTTCGAGTCTGCGGCAAATTTCCGCAACGCTCGCGGCATTTTCTCCGGTCAGGGAAAAGGTTGATTTCACGCTCTTCGCGCGTTCGAGAAAAAGCTTGACCGATTCAAATTCGGTTAAATTTTCAAGCGAAGCTTGCGCTGCGTTTTCCGGCAAATCGAGCGGCGGCACGCGAAACTCTCGTTCCGCCGGAATGCCGAGCAAAACCCGGCTTGTTACTAAAATTTTTAATTGCGGCGCGTTATTAAGAATTTCAGTTAAAAAAGGCGCGGATGAAACAATCTGCTCGAAATTGTCGGCGATTAGCAGCATTTGTTTCTCGCGCAAAAAATCCTTGAGCATTTCAATGATCGGTTTTCCGCTCATTTCTTTTACGCCGAGCGTTTCCGCGATTGCGGGCGCGACCAGCTCCGCGTTTCGCAGCGCGTCAAGCGCGACGAAAAACGCGCCGTCCGAAAATTCCGAAAGCTGTCGGCAGGCGATCTCCTGCGCGAGCCGTGTTTTCCCTGTCCCGCCGACGCCTGTCAAAGTGACGATTCGGTTTTTCGGCTGCCGCAAAAGATTTTCGATTTCCTCGATTTCACGCGCGCGCCCGATGAGCGGCGTTGACGGAATTGTGAGATTGTTCGGTTGAGAACTAAGCGCGGCGGCATAAGCCGGTTGGGAATCTGCATCTTCGGTTTCTTCGACGATTTGCCGGACAAACTTGCGAACGCGCCGCGTCATGACGATTTCGGTTTCCGGTTCGATTTCTTCGACTTCGGCGCGAAACAGATAGCCGCGTTTCGGGAAAGTTTCGATAAACTGCTCGCCGTTTTCCTGAAGAATTTTCCGCAAACGCGAGACGTTTGAAGTCAGATTCGTTTCTTCGACAAACGAATCAGCCCAGACGGTTTGCATAATTTCGTCTTTCGAGAGCATTCGCCCGTTGTTGCGGACGAGCAGCAGAAGCATCTCGAAAATCTTGGGCGTGAGCGGCACAATTTCGCCGTTCGAGCGCAAAATGCCTTCTTTTACATTCATCTCAAATCGCCCGAAACGGTAAATAACCGCTTGTTTTTCAACTATTTCCGTCATTTAAGAAAATTCCAAGATTTTTCCAAGAAATTTGCAAGGACTTTGCCCGCAATCCTGCGCGATGATTCTCGTCGCCGGGCATAAGAGAACCGGCGGACGGATTTTAACGCCGGAGCAAATTGTAAGCAAATGAAACGAACAATAACCGAAATTTTTATCGAAGTCGAAGAAACCGTCGCCGTCCGGCAAACAGGAAAACTCGCAGCCGAAAATGAGCTTCGACCGGCGAACGAATCGGCGATTTGCCCGCATTGCGGGCAAGCGATACAGGAAAACAAGAATTTGCAGCAGGAGGAAGAAAATAAAGATGAAAGCTAACTACAAAAATTATTCGCTCGAAACCGAAATCTGGGTCGCCGCCGTCGGGCTGCTGCTCAATTTGTTTCTCATCACCGTTTCGGTCGGAACGCTCTGGTATCTGTTTTCAATGATTTTCCAAAGTTTTCCGATGATGATTGCAATACAGGAAATACGCTAAACCAAAAACAAAAGGAGAAATGAAGAAATGAAAATGTCAGGAAAAATTATCGGCACAATTTTAATCACAATCTGCGCGTCGGCGCTCGGATTCGCGCAAGAGAAAACTCCCAAAACCGGAAATCAAGACGATGCCGCCCTTCGGCAAATCGTCAAAGACGTAGAGACGGGCTGGAACGCACACGACGGCAAAGCGTTTGCCGCGCCTTTTGCACCGGACGCCGATTATGTCGTCGTCAACGGAATGTACATAAAAGGCAGAGACATTATCGAAAAAGGTCACATCGGAATTTTCACCACCATTTATAAAGACAGCCGCAACGCCGCGACAATCAAAAGCGTTCGTTTTCTGCGCCCGGATGTTGCCGTCGTTCACGTCGAGTGGAATCTGGAATTCAAAGCAAACGGCGAAGCGAAAAAAAGTCGCGCTCTAAATACGATGATAATGACCAAAGACAACGGCAAATGGAGCATCGCCGCGTTTCACAACACGCCGGTAATGCCGCCGCCAACAGGAAATTAAAACGCTTGAAAAAGCAAAAAAACAAACGGCTTTTGCCGATTACATACAACAGAAAGAGGATTGACAATGAAAAACAACATTAATTTTTTAATCGCAATTGGAATGCTGATGCTCGTGTCGCTGGCTTGCAGCGCGAGCTTTACGACGGCGAATTTGAGCGAATTGAAATTCGGCAAAAACGAAAAAGCCAATCCAGCAAGCGAGAGCTTTAAACCCGCCGACAAAATCTTCGTCGTTTCCGAAGTCAATAACACAAGCGACAAACATTCGGTTAAATTCCGCCTTTTGTTTGACGATGTAAAAGGACAAAAAGCGGGCGCAATGGTTCCCGGCGCAGAAACGACGATTGAAGCTCCCGGCAGCAGTGATGTGCATTTCAGCGTAGCGCTTCCCGGCGGTTTTCCTCCCGGCACTTATAAGGCAGAAGCCGTTTTATTTGACGCGGACGGCAAAAAAGAAATTGACCGCAAAGAAGGCACTTTTACAGTCGCCGGCGGCTCCGCGAAAAAATTTGAATCCGAAGACGATGAAGATTCGGCTGCGAAAAGTTTTGCCGCCAACGGAAACGCAAATTCAAATTCAAATACCGACGCCGCGACCAGAGTCGTCACGCCGGGAATCAGAACCAGCACTCCGAGCGCAAAGCCGAATTAACAGGTTCTAAGGGCGAACGAGATTTTCCCAATTCGAAATCAGGAGACGAAAATAAATGAAAACGCAAAATTCAAAACAAAACGGTCAGCAGCCAATTCAATCAGCGGGCGCGCTGTCGGCGGCAATCCTGCTTTTCTTTTTCGCGCTGGCTTGTTCTTTTAATGTCGGCGGCGAAGGCAAATCGGCGGCAAATAGCGACAAAAAAACCGCTGCAACGGCGAAAGCCAAATTTGAGGACAGCCGCCCGAATGCGTTGAAAGACGACAAAGCGACAAAGCGCGAAGCGAATAAACAAAGCGAAGCCGCCGACAACGGCGATTTCGAAGCGGTTTACGTTGAAGTCAAAAACGAAAAATACGCCGATGTGAACGAGCGTTTTCGACAGCAAAAAATCGTCGAACAAATCGCCGAATCTTTCAACAACGATTTGTCGCTGCCGCACGACGTAGCCATCAAGTTCAAGGATTGCGGGCAGGAAAACGCCTTTTACAGTCCGAGCGAAAAATCAATCACGATGTGTTACGAGTTTATGGAATCGTTCTACAACGCCTTTGTCGAGATGGGCAAATCCGAAGACGAAGCGAGCGATATGATGGTCGGCGCGACGATGTTCTTTTTGCTCCACGAGCTTGGACATTGCTTGATTGACGTTTATAATCTGCCCGCAACCGGGCGCGAAGAAGATTCCGTTGACCAGCTCTCGACTTACATTTTGTTGAACGAGAACGACGAAGATATGCATAATGCCGCAATCGCCGGCGCCGCTGTTTTCCGCGCGTGGTCAATGAACGAAGAAGCATCGCCGCGCGCTTACGCCGATGAACACAGCCTCGGCAGCCAGCGTTTTTACAACATCACCTGCTGGATGTACGGGCGCGATCAGGAGCAATACGCTTTTCTCGTCGAAGACGGCATTCTGCCCGAAGCCCGCGCCGTTCGCTGCCCGACCGAATACAAAAAAATGTCGAGCGCATGGGAACGCCTTGTCGAGCCGTATGTGAAGAAATAACGCTCCGAGCAAAAGGAAAACAACAATGAAAACGATCTTTATTTTGACAATTCTAATCGTGCTGCCGGGTTGCAGCGTCGCGTTTAAAACCGACCGCGCGGCGGAATCAAACCAGCCTGCGAACAAATCCGAAGATGCCGAAGTGCAATCTGCTATCGGAAGAAAAAGCGGCGGGGATGAAACAGAAGCCGGGCAAACAAATCTGACCGGAACTTATCGCTACAGAAAGGCGCTCTACAACAATATTAGAATCATTAACAACGCCATCGGCGTCGAAGACTTCGGCGGAAATCGCCTGCGTGTGAGCATCGCCGCCAATTATGAATATAAAGAGATATCGGGTTCATGGATGGTGAATTCCGGAACCGCGGCTGGAGACGTGACGCTCAAGAACGGGACAGCAATTCTGGTTCCTGAAGGCTACCCTGATTGCCCGATCACTATGAAATTTTCGGGCAACAAAATCGTCGTCAGCCACGAAGGAGTGGGCGGGGACTGCGGCTTCGGCGGAAACGTAACCGCGAGCGGAACTTACACGAAAACCAGCGACGAATTAAATCACAACGAAATGATGGATGACGCGCCGGAAACAGCGAGCAGCGACGGCGAGCGGATTCAATTCAAACCGGGAGCGTCTTCGGCAACGGTGGGCGGAACGGCTGTCAGCGGCGAAGAAAAAACTTATCTTGTCGGAGCGAGAACCGGACAAACAATGACGGTCAAAATCGCCGAAAACAGTCAATATAACGACGTGGTTTTCCACATCGTCGCACCGGACGGCTCTTTTCCGATGGGAACGACCGGCGAAGGCGTGGACGAGCAGTCCGAAATCAGCACGGCTTGGAGCGGGAAATTGCCAAAAACCGGCGATTACAAAATCGTAATCGGGACAATCGAATCGAAAAAAGCGAATTTCAAAATGCTTGTTTCAATCCGCTAACACTTGAAAACCGTTGATTGAATCGCAAAGGAGAAAAAAGATGATTAGGAAAACATTTGTTTTAACGATTCTGGCGTTGTTGATTCCGAGCGTTTCGGGTTGCAGCTTCAAAATCGGAACCGGCGGCAATCAATCAGTTTCCGATTCGACCGAAACGAAAGCCGAGTCGAATGAAAATTCAACCGTCAACGAAGCGGAAAGCGAAATGACGGAATCTGCCGCCAAACAAAACGGCGTCAAAACCGGCACATACAAATACAAAACCGACGGCGCAAACAATCAAATCAGCGTTCAGGAGCTTGAGGGAAACAAGCTGCGCGTCGAGCTTTACGCTTCATACGAATACAAAACCGCGAGCGGCGAATTAAACGCCAATGTCGGCGAGGCGAAAGGCGTTGCCAGACTCGCGGGCGAAGCGGCGGTTTTCGTACCGGACGATGCCGCAGACTGCGAAATCTCGCTCAAATTTTCCGGCAATAAACTCATTGTCAAAGCAAAAGACGAATTCAAAAGCTGCGGTTTCGGATTGAACGTCAGCGCCGAAGGAACTTACACAAAAACGAGCAGCAAGCCGGATTTCAATGCCTCGGAAGGAGAGATTACGCTTGGCAGCGATTCGCCGTCAAACGAGTCTGCAAAAAACGAGCGGATTCGTTTCGCGCCGGGCAAAACTTCAACCGTTGTAAGCGGCAAAATCAGCAGCGGCGAACAACAGATTTATCTCATCGGAGCCAGAGCCGGGCAGACAATGCATGTCGAAATCATCGAAGGCGGCGCGAACAACGACGTGGTTCTCCACATCGTCACGCCGAACGGTTCTTACCCGATGGGCAAGGCGGGCGAGAAGCCTGAATACGACGCTTTTTGGAACGGCAAATTATCGCAAAGCGGCGATTACAAAATCGTTCTCGGCGCAATTGAGTCGAAAAATGTGAATTTCAAAATGTCAATCGAGATTCGCTAAAAAGGAGAATTTAAAAATGCGTGATCATAAATTTAATTTAGCTTTTGTCGCAATAATATTTTTGTTTTTCGGTTTGGCTTGCAGCTTTAAAACCGGCGAAACGTCGCAGTCAAAACCTGATTCGAGGAAAAAGGACGAGGCGAAAACCGAAAAGGCGGAAAAGAAAGAGCGGAAAAACAAATCTGAAGAAACCGCTTTGAAAGAAAACGAAGAGCCGAATTACTCCCCAAAAGACGATTATAAGTTGGAAATTATCCGAAGTTTTCCAAGTCTTGAAAAGCCCGAAGGTCCGCCGCGACACGGTGATTATTCCTACTTCAAGGAGCTTGAAAACGGCGGCACTGCCGGCTCGCTCTATCTTACCAAACCGCGGGAAGCGATTTTTATCATCTGGGACGGCGAACCGATTGCCGGTCCGCTGACCACAGTTGAAGAAGTCGAGGAAACTTTCGCATTGCTCAGCAAACAATCGGCGGAAGAACACCAATTGCGGATGGACATTATGAAAAATTACCCCACCGGGCGAAACAAGCGAGTCCGCATTTACGATTCCGACGGAAATTTAATTCGTGAAGAAGATTAGCCATAAAGAAAAGCAAATCAAGCGGTTGAGCGAAAATAAAAAAAGGAGATTGCAAACAATGACAAAACAATTAATAATTGCCGCGATAATTTTCCTGATGGGCGCGGGCTTTTCGGCTTGCCAATTCAAAATCGGAACCGACGCGACCGCACGCTCAAACTCGTCAAATTCAGCCGACGAAAAAGCCGAAGCCAAAGTCGAAATTGCAAAGAACGGCGAAAAGCAGCGGAAATCCGAGGAATTGAAAGCGGAAATTGAAGAGGACGCGCCCGCCGAAGATTCGAATTCGGAAGAAGCGCCCGATGCGACGGAAAACGAGCTGCAATCGTCGGCTCGTCCGGCTGGCGAATCGAAAGCGGTTTCGCAGGCACTCGGTCGAAAAAGCGCAGAGCCGAGCCGGGGCGATTGGCTTTACGTTTATAACAGCCGCAAAGGCTACGGTTTTTACGTTCCGCCCGGCTCGACCGGCGATTGGGGGCGCGTCCAAAAAGTTGACACTTTTGCCGGAGCGACGCCGAATGAAGTCGGAATTTACGTTTTCGCTTGGAAAGACCGCAATGCGACGAAAGAAACTCTGTTGAATGACGCTGGCAAAATCTTGAGCGGAATGGGCGAAAACGTAACAACTGCCGAATTTGTCGGCGCGGGCGGCGATTACGCCGTCGCCGAAGCCGCTTCGGTTGACGCAAAAGGAATTAAATCGCGGATGAAAGTTTTGGTGGGAACGGACATAAGCGACAATTACGTGATGATTGTCGGGTGCGACGAAAACAAGTTCAACGCCAGAAAAGACACGATTGACGCCATCTGGGGCAGTTTTGAAATGTGGAGCGGCGGCGGCACTGGACGTTGAAGAATAAAGAATTATTTTTTGCCGAAATGAACGAGAAACCAGACGCAACAGGAAAAATTATTAGATTCGGCTGCGGAGCAATCTTCGGCTTCCTGCTGGGTTTTGATTTCGTTTATTTCGGCTTTTCGATGCTTTCGGCAAGTTTGATCGTCGGTATCGTGGCTGCAATTATCTTCGGAATTTTAGCCCTTCGTTATGGAGACCGTTTCTGGGAACGTTTAACAAATTGGATTCCGTGGCTTTGAGAAGAAAAATCTTATGAACAACTTGAAACATCCATTTATTAAAATCGCGGGCGTCTGCTCGATTCTCGCGCCGATAGTTTTACTCATCGGAGATTTATTGCCTGTGATAGCCGATTTGAGGTTTGAGTGGACAATCGCTCTTTGGCTCGCGTTCGTTTTATTCGTTCCGGCTATTTTCGGTCTCACGTTTCTATTGTTTGAAAACGGAAGCCGGTTGGCGCTAATCGGCGGGATGATGGCTTTTTTCGGAGCGATGGCTGGCGCGAGTATGCAGGTTTTGTTCAGAGTCTATGCCGTTCTCGCCGAGCGCGGTGCAGATCAGGCTGCCGAGCTTTTGCGCGGCACTTTTAAGCTTATTGCTACGACGCAGATGATCGGTATTTTCTTTCCCATCGGTTTGATTATGCTTGCAATCAGCATTTACCGGAGCAGAATTTTTAATTCGGCGATTCCGTTTCTACTCGCCGGAGGCGCGATTCTGTTCCCCGTCGGTCGCATCGCCGGACTTATGCCTGCCGTTTTCGGTTCAGGCGTTTTGCTTTTGGCGGCTTTCGGTTTGATCGGCTGGCACATTTTGTCGAAAGACCGAACCCCGCTTTCCGAAACCGAATTGGCGGGAGCAAATTAAGCGGTTTTCAAAGAGATGAAATCTGCTCGCCGGGAAACATAATTGTCCATTCTGCTTTGTCAGTTTTAAATTGTCAGATAATTTAAAGCTGAAAATTCAAAATGGACAATCACTGTTCTTGCGGTTTGCAATTCTTTGAATTCGCTCCAAAACATAACCCGGTTATATTTCGTTGCACCAAAAAGTAAATTCCCTGCACTCTTTCGTATAACCCGCAAAACAGGGCTTAATCACGAGTTTCTCAATCGCAAAGCGCCTCATTTTACAAGCATTTAATTAAATTCAATAACATTTTTATTCTTTTGAGAACCGATAATTTTTATTGATTCAATCTTGAAAAAACACAACTTTTTTTGATGGCACACGTCTTGCCCTAAGCCTCGCCGTCGTTTCGGAAATGCTGTTATTAAACAGCCTGAAACAAATCTTTGATTAACTGCGGCAGAGACGCAATTAATTTTTTCCCGAAAGTATAGGAGGTTATATGGAACAATTAGTAGTAGTTTTGATGACTTTGGCATTTACATTTACAGGCATCGTCCCGGCGCAGGAAAATCCGCGCCCGCGTGTTTACATCGAAGAAAGCGAGTCGTGGGAAGTCGAAAGCGATTCGATTTTCAGCAGCACCGACAAAAAAGGTCGCGTCACTATCAGCGGCGGCGGCACAAAAGGCGGAGCGAAACCGCGCACAGCCGAAACAATGAAACGGTTTAACGAACAATGCAAAGGCTGCATCGTTACGATGTACAAAGACAAAGCCGATTTTATCGTTTTGCTCGAACACGAAGGCGGCAAGGATTTGTTCGATAAAGACAATAAATTAGCCGTTTTTAACAAAGAAGGCGATTTGATTGCCAGCGGTTCTTTCAGCCGCCCGCGAAAAGCCGTCGAAACCGCGTGCAGCGCAATCGAAGAGGAATTCCGCCGACAAAAGAGCGTTTCGCAGAATAATCCGAATAAATAAAAAAATGGACTTCAAAAAAAGAAAGCCTCAGCTTTATTAAAAGCTGAGGCTTTCTTTTTTATTTCGGTTGATGTTTTATTCCTCATCCTGACGCAGTTTTTCCAGCACGGAAAAATCTTCGAGAGTCGTCACGTCGCCCGCAACGTTTCCGCTTGCGGCAAGCTCTCGCAAAAGTCTGCGCATAATTTTGCCCGAACGGGTTTTCGGCAAAGTGTCTGTGAAACGAATATCGTCGGGTTTTGCCAAAGAGCCGATTTCTTTGGCAACATGCGCGCGCAATTCGTTTTTGAGTTCTTCGCTGCCTTTTCTGCCGCCTTCGAGCGTGACGAAAGCAGAGATTGCCTGACCTTTTAATTCGTCGGGTCTGCCGACGATGGCGGCTTCGGCTACGGCTTCGTGCGAAACCAGAGCGCTTTCGATTTCCGCCGTCCCCAAACGGTGACCGGAGACGTTGATTACGTCATCAACTCGTCCCATAATCCAGAAATAACCGCGCGAGTCGCGCCGCGCGCCGTCGCCCGCAAAATAGACGCCGGGAATTTCCGACCAATATTGCTTTCGATAACGCTCGTCGTCGCCCCAAATCGTCCGCAGCATTGAAGGAAACGGTTTTTTGACAACCAAATAACCGCCTTCGTCCGTTCCGACCGATTTTCCTTCTTTGGTCATAATGTCAATGACGATTCCGGGGAATGGTCTTGTTGCAGTTCCGGGAACTGTCGGAGTCGCGCCCGGCAACGGGGAAATCATAATCGCGCCGGTTTCGGTTTGCCACCAGGTGTCAACAATCGGACATTTTTCTTTGCCGATAACTTTGTGATACCACATCCACGCTTCAGGATTGATCGGCTCGCCAACGGTTCCGAGCAATCTCAAGCTGGACAAATCGTGTTTCAAAGCCCATTGTTCGCCCCATTTGATAAAAGCTCGAATCGCAGTCGGCGCGGTGTAAAAAATATTGACTCGGTGACGTTCGATAATATCCCAGAAACGGTCGGGCGCGGGATGATTTGGTGCGCCCTCGTACATCATCACGGTCGCGCCGTTTGCAAGCGGTCCGTAAACGACGTAAGAATGTCCCGTTACCCAGCCGATGTCGGCAGTACACCAGTAAACATCTTCGTCTTTTAAATCGAAAACCAATTTCGTGGTTAGGGCGACCTGAGTCAAATAACCGCCGGTCGTGTGCAAAATGCCTTTCGGTTTTCCGGTCGTGCCGGAAGTGTAGAGAATATAAAGCGGATGTTCCGAATCCAATTCTTCCGCCGGACAATTGGCGTCAACGATTCCCATCATTTCGTGCCACCAATGGTCGCGCCCGATTTGCATTTTGATTTCGGATTTGGTGCGTTGATAAATGATGACGTTTTCGACCGTCGGACATTCCCGCACGGCTTGATCAACCGCCGTTTTCAAAACGATTTCCGTTCCTCGCCGAAAACCGCCATCCGCCGTTACGACCAATTTGCAGCCGCAATCGTTAATCCGGTCGCGCACGGCGTCAGCGGAGAAACCGCCGAAAATCACGGTGTGCGTCGCGCCGATGCGCGCGCAGCCGAGCATCGCAATCGCCAATTCCGGCACGAGCGGCATATAAAGCGCCACGCGGTCGCCGGTTTTAATTCCCATTTTTTTTAAAACATTGGCAAATTTCGAGACTTCGGCGTGAAGCTGTTGATAAGTCAAGGTTCGCTGATCGCCCGGCTCGCCTTCCCAGATAATCGCGGCTTTGTTGCGCCGCCAGGTTGAAAGATGACGGTCAAGACAGTTGTAAGAGGCGTTGATTTTGCCCCCGACAAACCATTTGGCGTGCGGCTCGCGCCATTCGAGAATTGTGTCCCAATGGCGAAACCAATGAAGATTGTGCGCCTGCGACGCCCAAAAGCCTTCCAAATCGGCTTCGGCTTCGGCGTACATTCGCTCGTATTCTTCAAAGCTCTTGACGTGCGCTTTTTGCGCAAATTCGTGTGGCGGCGTAAAAACTCGGTCTTCGTGTAAAACCGATTCAATGGCGATATTTTGTTCGGACATATTTTTCTCCAAATTTAGAAAGACGAAAAATTAAAACGCTGAAAATGTTATCGTAAATTTTCTTTTTGGGGTAAAACATTTGCGGCTTGCAAAAATTTAAAATGTTTTTTTCCACCTTGACGAAGCCGCTCGGACTTACTTAAGATATGCTGTGTTTTCAGATTAATACACTGAAACACAGCATATCTTTCGCTAAAGGCAGTCGCCGCCTTTATTCAAACAAAAACTCAAACTCTGAATTCCTCATTTTCAAAGGCTTTTTCGAGTATAAAATTTAAAAAATCTCGAAATCTTTATAAATTTTCTACGCTTTTCGAGCCTAAAGAAATAAACCGAATATTTTCAGATTTATTCCGATAACAAAATAATAAATAAAGTTTTGGCAGCCCCCGGTTCACAAAACAAGCTTTGCAGCGAATTTAACTCAGATTGAAAAAAGAATCGAAAGAAGATGAAAAAAATGCTGTTCCGCATTCTCCTGGCAGGTGTGTTAGCCTCGCTAGCTTTTATTTATTCTCCTGCTTTAGCCTCGATGGGAGGCGTCGGCGAGAAATCAATTACAGCGCCGATTGAGCTGCTTTATCTAAACGGCGTACCGGTCGGCACCGGTTCGGCAATTGTCGCGCCGACTTTTAACTACTTGCCGCTTCGCAGCGGCGCGGCGCATTTTCTCGACACAAACGGCGTGGACGACAGATTTAAAGGAATTGTTGACGAAACGCAAATCTACAACCGCGCCCTTTCCGCATCCGAAGTAGCGGCAATCCACAACGCCGGAAGCGCGGGCGTTTGTTCCAACGCAGTTTTTACCAATCTAAATCCAAACGGCAAAATCGCTTTTTCCAGCAACCGCACCGGAAACTGGGAGATTTTTATGATGAACGCGGACGGCTCGAATCAAACAAACCTCACGAACAGCGCAGCGCTTGATTTTGATCCGGCGTTCTCGCCCGACGGCAGCAAAATTGCCTTTACGAGTCACCTACACAGTGATGACATTTATGTAATGAACGCCGACGGGTCGAATCAAATTAGATTAACTACCGATGATACTAATGATAATGTACCAAGCTGGTCTCCCGACGGCACGAAAATTGTTTTTTCCAGTCGGCGCACCGGCTACGGTGACATTTATGTGATGAACTCGGACGGCACAAATCAAATGAGATTGACTACACACGTAGCAGTTGACTTCGCTCCGAAGTTTTCGCCCGACGGCTCGCGCATTGTGTTTTATAGCAATCGCGACGGCAAGTATGAAATTTATGTGATGAATGCGGACGGCTCGAATCAAACCAGATTAACGGACAATCCGGCGGATGACGGTTTTCCGGCATTTTCGCCCGACGGCTCGAAAATCGCTTTTGTCACAGACCACAACGGCGACCATGAAATCTTTGTGATGAACGCCGACGGCAGCAATCCGGTCAATCTCACAAACAATTCGGCTGGTGATTATTATCCGGCGTGGTCGTCGGACGGCTCGAAAATCGCTTTTGAGACAAACCGCCACGGCAACTCTGATATTTATGTAATGAACGCCGACGGCACAAATCCGACTCGTTTGACCAATAACTCGGCGATTGATTCCCGCCCGACGCGGCAGATCGTCGGAAACGGCGTGATGATCGCGCCTGCGAGCAACTTCAACATAACTTTCAACAACATCACGCAAGCGGGCTACACCGCCGCCGAGCCTTTGAGCGCTGCGCAGCTTCCTGCTTTGCCTGCGCGCTACAGCTTGACTTCGCCTGTGGCGGCTTACGACGTTCGCACTTCCGCCGCTTATTCCGGCAACATTACGGTCACTTTTCAAGTGCCGAACGTCCCGCATTCTCAAATTTGCCGCCGATTGCGTTCATTGCACTTTGAAAACAATTGGACTGACGATAATAACGCAGAGCCTGTTTATAATGTCGCAACACAAATCTGCACGGTGACGCAAACAGTTTCGAGTCTCTCGCCATTTGTCGTCGCACAAATAACTGCGCCGACAGCGGCGTCAGTTTCGGTCGGCGGGCGAGTTCTGACGGCTGAGGGACGCGGCATCCGTAACGCTCGCGTGACTCTGACAAATTCAGCCGGAGAAACGCGCATTCTGCTAACCGGAGCATTCGGCAATTATCGTTTCACGGACGTTCCGGTCGGTGGAAGCTACGTTATCAGCGTCGCGGCAAAACGATTTATATTCGCCGCGCCAACGCAAACCTTGACACTTCAAGAAGAACAAAACGATATAAATTTCACGGCTTACAATTAGCCGGAAATCAGAACCGCATTTTTTAAAAGGCGAGGTTTAACAACCTCGCCTTTTTTAGATTTCCGATTTGAAAACTACAACGGACGCTCATTCGGCGAGGTTTCATTGAATTCGTCCCACATCCTCATATTATGCGTTTCGGGCAGCATTACTGTACCGATCAGAAACGTGATTCCGGCGACGATCATCGGGTAAACAAGACCGGCGTAAATATTTCCCGTGTAAGCGCAGGCAAACAGCCCGATGGTCGGCAGCAAACCGCCGAAAACTCCGTTGCCGATGTGATACGGCAAAGACATCGAGGTGTAACGGATTTTTGCCGGAAACGCTTCGACCAGATAAGCTGCAATCGGCGCGTAAACCATTGTCACAAACAACATTTGAATAAAAATCAAAAGCGTCAGCACCGTTACGTTCGGCGCAGAAGCGGCTGACGCGGGCTGATTGTCAGCCGTCACTGGAGTTATTTTCGGCTCGCCCGTTACCGCGTCGGGGACTGAGTGAATCGCGGCGACGTTGTTTCCGGCGTAACGAACCATTCCGTTGTAAATCGGCAGATAGCAAATCACCGCGAGCAGACAGCCCGCCATCATAATTTTCTTACGCCCGATTTTATCCGACAGCCAGCCGAAGAAAATAAAAAACGGGATTGCCAGCAAAATCGCCGCCGCGATGATGTAACTGGCTGTTTGGCGCTCGATTTTCAAAATCGTCTGCATATAAAAGAGCGCGTAAAATTGTCCGGTGTACCAGACGACGCCCTGTCCGGCGGTCGCGCCGAACAGTGAAATCAGGACGCGCCGGCGGTTTTCGGGATTCATAAAAGCGTCAACGAGCGGTTTCGACGAAGCCATTCCGGTCGCTTTGATGTGCTGGAAAACCGGCGATTCTTTCATTCTCAGGCGAATGTAAAGCGACGCCAAAACCAGCACAATTGAAATGATAAACGGAAGCCGCCAGCCCGCGAAAAAGCTGTCAGCGCCAAACGCTTCTTTCGACATTGAATTTTGCAGCCCGATGATAACAGCCAGCGAAATCAGCAAACCGAGTGACGCCGTGATTTGAATAAAGCTGGTATAAAAACCGCGCTGCGCGTCCGGTACGTGTTCGGCGACGTAAACGGTCGCGCCGCCGTATTCGCCGCCGAGAGCCAAGCCCTGCAAAATTCGAATGAGAATCAACGCAATCGGCGCAGCCCAGCCGATTTGGCTGTAAGTTGGCAAAAAACCGACCGCAGCGGTCGCGCCGCCCATAATTAGGAGCGTAACGAGAAAAGCGTATTTGCGCCCGACCAGATCGCCGATGCGCCCGAAAAACAACGCGCCGAACGGACGAACGATGAAACCGACCGCAAACGTCAGCAAATACATAATCAATGCAAAAGTATCGTTGCCCGGCGGGTAAAAAAGCGGCGAGATGATTGTGGCAAGACTGCCGAAAATATAAAAATCGTACCATTCGATCACGGTTCCCGCGCTCGACGCACCAATAACCTGCCAGATTTGCCCTTTGCTTAGCTCGCGGCTGACCGGTACTCGTTCTGCGAGCGGATTGCTCAACTGTTCGTTAGTTTCATTCATTTTAAAAATTGAATAATCAGAATTGAGAAAACCTCGAATCAGCTTCATTGCCGAAAATCGGCGGCGGAGCATGCTGCGCGCCGAAATCAGTTGTTCTGCCGAAGACGCGCAGATAAGCGGCGAAATTTGCGGCTGCCAAAATCGGGAGGACGAATAAAATTCCGACTCCGCACAGCAGCGCGCCGCCGAGAGCTATAAAAAACCGGATGATGAATAATCCGACAAGATCGAAAAAGTTTTTCAATCCGGCTCTGACGCTTTGCATTATCGCTTCCATTGCCGAGAAATTTCGGACGGCGATCAGTTGATAAACAAAACTCGTCAAGACGGCGAAAATGAGCAAAAAAATCAGATAAAAAAGCCCAATCACAAGAAAAGCCGGAATCAATGCCTTCCGATACGGTTTCGGTTGGGTGCACCGGTCTTGATTCGTATTGCATTTTGTTTTCTCCGTCTAAAAAGTATGAATCAGTGTATGCTCTATTTACCGGGTTGAGCGGCGAGATTCTAACACGAATTTCGCATCTTGCGCGCCGGAAATGTTTATCACTAATAAAGTGAGCCGGGGGCGGAACTTTTTTTGTAGAAACGGCGTAATTTCATTTTGACAAAATGTTTTGTCGTTTTAAGATCTAGTCAGTTGCCGAAAAGAGGATAAAGGTGGCAGCAGCACAAGCATTGATGATTGATTCAGGCGCAGAATTAGTTCGCAAGTGTCGTGCAGGCGACGGCGCGGCTTGGGAGGAAATCGTTTCGACCTATTCGCGCCGGATTTTTAACCTCGCGTATCGCTTTACGTCGAACCGCGACGCGGCGGAAGATTTGACGCAGGAAGTTTTCGTGCGGATTTATCGCACGCTCGACCAATTCGATCAGCGGCAGGGCGATTTGCAAAACTGGCTGATGCGTCTGGCGCGTAATTTGATTATTGACGATTATCGCCGCCGACAGCGCAATCCGCAGGATGCGCACGCCGAAGACGTTGAGGATCACGCTTTTCATTTGCCGTCGGTCACGGCTTCGCCGCAGCGCGAAATGGAGCGGCGCGAGCTTTCCGTGCAGGTGCAGGAAGGCATTGATAAATTGCCGGCGGATTTAAGAACGTGCGTTATTTTGCGCGATATTGAAGAGCTTTCGTATCAGGAAATCGTTGACTTATTAAAGATTCCCGAAGGCACCGTAAAATCGCGAATTAATCGCGGGCGCATCGAGCTGGCGAAAATACTGCGCCGGATGCGCGTCGTTGCGATGACGTAAATGAAATGATGAACGAGGAACGATGAATGATGAATAATTTTGAACCGATTTATATTTTTAATGAAAGCGAGAGGTGGATTTCAGAAGATGAATTCATCGTTCATCATTCATAATTCATACTTTTTTTCACGGGGACAAACAATGTAATGACGGATAATTTACTTTGCAACCAATTTGAAGATTTATTGACCGACTACCTCGACGGCGCGTTGGAAAAGGGGACGAGTCGCGCAGTGGCAGCTCACGCCCTGCGTTGTCCGATGTGCCACTCGCTTTTAAACGAAGTAAAGCTCACAATCCAGTCTTGCCGCGAAGCCGAAGCTCCCGCGCCTTCCCTGCAAATGGAAGCCAGAATTCTGCAAATGACGCAGCCCGAATCGGCGATGTCGTGCGGGCAGTTCGAAGAGCTTTTGACCGAATATCTCGACGGATTTTTGCCCGCCGCCGTTTTCCATCGCTGGGAACGTCACGCATATTTGTGCCAGAGCTGCACGGATTTGCCGGGCGAAGTCGTCCGCAGCATCGCCGTTTGCTACACCGCGAAAGCCGACGAATTGCCTGTTTCAGCTAGTTTGCACGCGCGGATTTTGCAAGCCACTTTGGGAACGGAAAAAGCCGCCGAAGTGCGGATGCCGTTAATCGAACAAATCAAACAAGCTCTGCGCGATTTTTTAGCGCCGATTTTGCAGCCGGTTTTGACTCCGCAATTTGCATCAGCCGCGACGATGATGCTGCTCGCATTCTTTCTTTTCACCAGCTCGTCTTCCGACGGCAGTTTTTCGAGCGTTTTAAACACCGGATACAAAATGGCTGAGCAAACATACGCGCAGGGCGCGTCGGTCGTTGGCGCAAACATCGCCGAGCCGATCAACGAACAAAACAAAAATGGGCAAATCGTTGTTCAACCCGCTGAAGGAGAGCAAAACTGATGACAAACTCCTGCGCTTTCCATCCGCATAATTTCGCCGCCGTCCAGTGTAATAGCTGCGGGCGCGGGCTTTGCCCGGCTTGCGACCACCGCGTCAAAGGCTTTCCGTTTTGCGCCGACTGCATCGTTTCGGGCGTTGAACTTTTGCGTCTGCATCAACAAAACGCGGGCGCGGGCGTTGTCGAACGAAAAATTTCGCCCGTAGTTTCAGCCGTTTTATCGCTTTTCTGTCCCGGTTTGGGAGCGGCTTACAACGGTCAAACCGCCAAGGCAATCGTTCATTTCGCTTTTTTCGTCAGTCTGTTTCAAATGGCGATTTTGACCAACGGAATGCCGGTTTTCGTGTTGGGATTTTTGGGAATGTGGCTGTTCGCGGCGGTTGATGCATGGCGAATGTCGCGTTTGATTCGCGCCGGCTTGAAAGCGGGCGCGGCTGAAGATTTGTGGATGCAAAAACTGATTGCCAAACCGCTCGTTTGGGCAATTGCGTTTATCGCGCTCGGTACGATGTTTTTTCTGTCCACCACGCTGGGCGTGCGGCTTCCGATTCGTGAAATACTACCGCTTCTGCTCGTCGGTCTCGGCGTTTACTGGCTGATCGGATATTTTAAAGCCAAAAAAGAACCGAAAGAGGAATTTGATTTCAGTGCCAGAGTCGTGCGCGGAAATTTTCCTACAGCCTCTAATTTTACTACGGCAACTGAAGAGTTTCCGACAGTGGTTTCAAACCAGGCGTCCCGGTTTCAGAGATAAATTTGAAAACCGGGCGGGAAAAAGTTTATTCTGATTTTGAAAGTTTAGGAGTTAGAAATTATGAATATGGGATTTTTAAAAACGGCGGGAATTTTGGGCAGCCTCTTAACGCTAATCGCTTTGATGATCGCTTTCCTGCGTCAACTGATTGATTTGGTCGGTTTTATGATGATGGCGGTTAAGTTGGTTTTGTTTCTTGGTTTTATCGGATTATTCCTTTTTATCTGCCTGGTTGCTTATCGCACTTTCCGCGAGAGAAAACGTGAGCGCGACGAAGTTTAACTTTTTTATTTTTGCGAGAAAAAAGGCGGGATACACATCCCGCCTTTTTTCTTTTTTATAAATCGAGCTTTAGAAATCAAAGCGAATGCCGAGTTGAAGCTCGCGATTGTAGCTCGAATTGAAAGTAAACGAAGGTGAACCGGAGACGAAAATGCGCGGAGTGGCAAAGTTCGTCGTTTGCGTTAAACGACCTCCGCCGGTCGTGGCGAAGCTGTAAAGCGCGTTGTTGACCGATTGCACGTTTGAACGGTTGAAGACGTTAAAACCTTCGGCGAAAAGCGATAAACGATAGCGCTCGCCGAAACGAATGATGCGTCCGAGACGAAGATCGAGCTGATAAGTGGGCGGCGTCGAAAATTGATTTCTCTTCGTTCCGGGCGCGCGGTCGTTCGCAGTGTTGCCGTCGTTGTTCGGGTCGCCGGAAACCGCCGCCGAATAAGCGATGCCGGATTGCGCTGTAAAAATTCCGGTAACGAGATAATCGCTCAACAAGGCGCGAACGATTTTATTATCGCTGTATTTAAACGTTCCCGTTTCGTAAACCGGGCTGAAGATAAAGCGATGCCGCACATCTAAATCCGAGCGTCCGTATTCGCCCGACAAATCAAATTGATTCTCGGCAATTTTTGAATCGTCACTGCCGACGACGACCGAAGTTTGGTCGGGCTTGTCGTCTTTTGCTTTCGACAGGGTGTAGCTGGTGTTGAATTGAAAATGATTGGCGAAACGCCGATTTAATTCAAATGACAAGCCCTGATAGAAAGAATTGGCGGTGCTTTCGTAAACGCTGATACGCTGAAATGCCGGTATCGGGCGCGCCGCAGGAAATCTTTGAATGGTCAATGATTCTGATGTTTGTGTTGTGCCGCTAAAAACCGGAACAGTTGTCGGAACCGGAGCGGACAAATTCGCATTTCGAGTGCGCGTCAGATCGTCGCCTCGGAAAAGCGTGTATTGCACCGAAAAAGTCGTGTTCGCAAAAATTTCGCGCTCAAACTGCACGCGGGCTTGATGCGTGAACGGCTGTTTGTAGTTTTTGTCGAACAGGTAAAGATTGATTGGCGCAAGGGCGACGCCGGTCGGAACGGCTGTGAAAATATTCGGATAAGTCGGACATAAAGCGGGCGAAGTCGTGCAGTTAATATCAATCGCCACAACCTGAATGCCGTTTTGCGAATGCGCCGTTCCCGTCAGAATAGCCGTTGTGCGACCATAAAAAATTCCGTAACCGCCGCGCAGAACTGTTTTCGGGTCGAATGCGTAGCTGAAACCTAAGCGGGGCGCGATATTGTTTTTGTCTTTCGGTTGAAAGCTGGTATCAAAACCCGCGGCAAGCAAGGCAGGATTCGGATTTTGGATCGGCGGTTTGGCAATTGTTTGGTAATCGTAGCGCAAACCGAGATTGAGAGTCAGGTTCGGCGTGGCTCGCCAATCGTCCTGCACAAAAAATCCGTATTCCGAGTTGTTCGGGTGTGTTGTGCCGCCCGTTGTGTTCGCGCCGGGGAAACTTTGACGATAGCGCGAAGGCGTATTGGCGGCTAAAGCCGCGTAGCTCGTAAAAGTGTAAGCGCCGCTGAAAAGCCCCGGAAAGAAGTTGAAAATGCGGTCGAACAATAAATCAGCGCCGTATTTAACCGTGTGATTACCAGCAATAAGAGTTTGACTGTCAACAAGCTGGTAGCGCGTCACGGTCGTTTCGCGCGGGCTGAAATTGTTTCGCCCGAAGAGAAAAGTTCCGTCGTTAATTCCGCCCGCGTTTGCCGTTACCGCGACTTCGGGCGTGTCCGAATTTGCCAGTCCCGGTTCTTTGTCGCGCGAGAACTGAAAGCGAAGCTCATTAAACCAGGTCGGCGATAACGTCGAAGTCCAGCTCGAAGAAATCGTGCTGGTTCTGACGTTGCTGTTGCCGGTGTGTTCCAGCGAACTCAACGTGCCGGAGCTTTCCAGATTTGTGCCGGTGAAATTCTGCTGATTAAATCTGACCCAGACCTGATTCCGTTCGTTGATATTGAAATCGGTTTTGAGCAGAAACGTATCCTGCTGGCGGTTAACGTTGTAGGAAACAATTTTCGGTCCGAGCAGAGCCTGAATGCTCGCCGGGGCAAACGGCAGCGAACGAACGACAACCGGATTCGGTAAGTCCGAGCGCTGACCTTCGTAAGCGCCGAAGAAAAAGATTCTGTCTTTTTTAATCGGTCCGCCAAATGTTCCTCCGAATTGATTGATTTGTCCGGCGGGTCGCGCTCTTCCAGCCGCGACTAAAACCGGCGAACGGGCGTTGAGCGATTCATCGCGGAAATATTCAAATGCGCTGCCGGTAAATCTGTTTGTTCCGCTTTTTGTTACGACGTTGATAACCGCTCCGGCGGCGCGTCCGAATTCCGCCGAAAATCCATTCTGGTTGACTTGAAATTCCTTGACCGTATCAACCGAAAATTGCGACGGCGCGCGTCCTGATCCGGTGCGTCCCGATGATTGTCCGAAAAAGGTGTTGTCGCTGCTCGTGCCGTCAATCTGCAAACTGTTGAGCGTTCCTTTCTGACCGCCGACGGCTAAATCACCTGAGCGATTCGGGTCGCGGACAATGCCCGGAGTAAGCGTCACGAAATCCAGAAAATTACGCCCGTTTGTCGGCAGATTGATAATTCGGCGCTCTTCAACAGTGGAAGAAATTGAGGTGCGGGTTGCTTCCACGCCTCCACCGGTGTCCTGCACATCCACGACATTAACCCCGGAACCGACGCTTAAAGTAATTTCAAGCGTATTTTTAGCGCCGACCGTTACCCGGACGTTTTCGTAACTTGCGCTGGAAAATCCCTGACTCGCGGCAGTAACTACTTTGTAAGTTCCGGGCTGCAACAGCGGCAAAACAAAATTGCCCTCTTCATTTGTATTTACCGACTTTTCAAAACCCGTGTCCTGATTTGTCGCGGTCACGGTCACATTAGCAACAGCAGCGCCGTTCGGATCAACTACGCGCCCTTCGATGTTTCCAGTCGTTGATTGCGACTGCGCCGTCGCAATATCGCTCAATGCAAACACGGATAAAGCGACAAACAAGATTGCCTTGAAAGAAAAGCTGTTCATATATTTCCTTTTTTTTAAAAGTTTTGGTTATATAAGGCAAAACTTAAGGATTGGATTCAAACGTTTTGCCGAGGCTGGAATCTTATGCCAATTTCGTCTGGCAAGCAAATGCAGAATGAAGATATTTAAGTTAAAACGAAGTTAAATTTTCTCGCCTTCAATCCAAGCCGAGCCGTCCGCATAAAATTCTTTTTTCCAGATTGGAACGGTTCGTTTTAATTCTTTGATAATCCATTCGCACGCTTCAAAAGCGGAGCGACGATGCGGAGCGGCGACCGCAATAACAATGCTCGTTTCGCCAATCTCAAGTCGTCCCAAACGATGCACAATCGCGACGTGCGCCACTTCAAATTTTTCGCGGGCAAGAGCGCCGAGTTTTTGCATTTCCGCCAAAGCCATCGGCTCATAGGCTTCGTAAACGAGATATTCGGTCTGTTTCCCTTTCGTCAATTCGCGGACAAAACCGTCGAGCGTCACAATCGCGCCGCACGTCGGCGGCACAACTTGACGGGCAATTTCACCGACATTTAACGGCTCAAAAGTTAACTTAAAAAATCCCGTCTCAGTGCGGATTTCGTCAGACTTTGGACTTTCGCCGCTGCCGCCGGAAACGGGCGGGAAAATCGCCAATTCGTCGCCGTTTTGAATTATTTCGTCGCCGCTTGCGTAATCTTGATTAACTGCGAAAAGCAAAGATTTGCCGAACTTTTCCGGTAAAGCCGAATATGTTTGCAGAATTTCCCGAAAAGCGGCGGCGGCGGAAATTTGCGGCGGCAAATCAAATTCGATTGCGTCCGCGCCGACAATTTCTTTTGCCGCACCGAAAAATAAAACTGTAACTTTCATTCAAAATCAATTCGCTTTTTGCCGTGACCGTTGGTTTGCGCGAGCTTGCTCATTTTGGCGCGCTCTTCGACGGTTTGCACGGCTTGAGCGAGAAAATCGTGCAGGCGTTTAAGGCGCTCGCCGGTCGAACGCATTGCAAGCATTTCGTATTTCATCTTGATGTCGAAATCAATCGCCGCGGCGACGAAAAACGATAGATGTTCGGGCGTAATCTCCGGCAAATCGGGCAATTCACCGCGCGTCCCGGCGATGTCGCGCGTGCCTTGTGCGACGCGCAGAAACAAATCTTTAACGGCTCCGGCGCGCTGTTCCAAAAACTCTTCGTCTTCCTCTTCGTCTTCAAAATACGAAACTTCGCCGACAAAATAGGAATCTGCGGTGTCCGCGTAATCTTCGAGCCGAAAACGAACGATGCCGACCGTTAAAATGTTCGAGCGCCCGTCTTCGAGCGGTTGAATCTGGCGCACTTCGGCGACACAGCCGAGCGTTCCGATTTCAGGTTTGGTCGCTTCGGTTTCGCTCGCGTCCCAATACGGCAAAGCGAATAAATTGTTCGTGATTTGAATGTCTGCGAGCATTTCGCGATAACGCGGCTCAAAGATGTGCAGCGGGAGCGGCGTGCCGGGAAACAATACAACCGGCAACGGAAACAGCGGCAACTGCGTTATGCCGCGCACTCTGTCTAAAGCCTCGCTCATTTGATTTGTTCGTCGTTCGTCGTTCGTAGTTCGTTGATTTTCTTTTCAACGAACTACGAACAACGAACAACGAACGATTATGCTTTCAAAGCAATCAGCTCGTAAATCTTTTCCGGCGGTTCGTCGCTCAAAGCCAAGCGTTTTGCTCCGACGACAAGCTCAGCCATTTCGCGCGCGTTTTCCTTGTAACGATTATCGCGGGCGATCAAATCTTCAATCACGCGGCGCTCGCGTTCTTCGCGCGTCGCGTTTTCGTCTAAATCAGCCGCAATTGCGTATTCGACGGGCGCGGTGAAATTTTTCAAGCGAACGTGCAGTGAATTGGTCAATTTTTGCGCTTCGGCGCGAATCTTGTCGGTTTCGAGCAAAGAATTTTTAAATCCGAGATGCCCGGTCAAACGAATCTCCAAGATCGGTGCCGGATTTTTCGATTCAATGTTGTGCGGCGTCACTTCGCGCTCGATTTGCGCCATCACGCCGTCAGTAATTTCTTCCGGTCTTTCAATCCCGGAAACGTCGAACGCGAGACGATGAAACGGGCGCTGAACATAATCGCGCAAATGTTGTGCGTTGATTGCGCCGTCGTCGGAAACTTCTACCAGAAACGCGCCGCGTTCTTCGCGGTATTCGTCAATTGAAGTGACTTCGAGCGAGCCGGGATTAAAAGCCCAATTATCAATCTCGAAACGCTTGTGCGTGTGTCCGAGTCCGACGTAATCGGTCAAGGATTTTAATTCTTTTAAATTCGTTAAAGTTAACGCCGGAATCGGATGCGTTTGATGTCCTTCAACGTCCGTGTGGAGCATCAAGATATGAAACGCGCCTTCGCGCCGGTTTTCTTTGATCGCCGCCGTCAGCATCGGAATCGCCGTATTTGCCGAAGCGCCATACCAGGTCGAGCCGAAAATTCTCGCGTTTTTGATGTCAACGAACGAACCGGAGCAATCTTCGGCGTCCCACGGCTGAAACTCGAATTTACCTTTTCCATCTTTGTCGGCTACCGTTTTCGGTTCGAGCAGCATCAGCAGTTTCCAGCTTGCCAAAGAGCGAATCCAGCTATGATCGGTATCGTTCGGCGTTTGATCGTGATTGCCTTCGATGCAGACGACCGGAATGTTGTGATCTTTTAACAATTGCAGACCGGCGACGGCGTGATTCATCGCCTGCGGATCAACGTTGCGTTTGTGGAAAAAATCGCCGCACATCAAAACGAAATCAACTCGCTCGGCGACCGCATAATCCTGCAAAACGTTATACCACGCGCGGAAAAAATCTCTCGGACTTTCTTCGAGATGATAACGAGTGCATCCGAGGTGAACGTCGGAAATATGTAAAAATTTGAGCGCCATCGTTTGAAAAACCGTACAGCTATTATACAACATAAAGCCGAATTTATCGGCAAACAAAACCTCACGAAGTTCGTATTTACAAGAGTCCGATGATTAAGGCAGCGACGGGCTTTACTCAAACCGGAGAAGAAATGTGTTAATTTTTTATGAATTTATGTTGCGGTCTTGTGAATTTTTCGTTTTATTAGTTTAATACATTCAAACCGACTACGGGTTAAGGCGGATAACCCGTTATTTTTTCCACACGATTTACAACCGAATGATTGAAATGCTCGAAGGTGAAATAAAGCCCGGAGACGAATTACTGTTTAAGCACGGCAACGACGAAACCGCGCAGCTTCGCGTGATTAACGTTTTGATGATGCACGGCGAAACGGTAATTATCGTTTCCATTAACAATGAGCCTCCGGTTCATATTGACGAAGACTTGCTGCGGATGCAGTGCATCCGCTCGAAAAACGAATCGAGTTAACCAAATCTGAATTGAAATTGCCGCTTATTTCCTCAACTTCGCGGTTTTTACTCTGACTTTGCCGAATTCCGTCAACAAAGATTTGAGACGACTGATTATCTCGTCGTGCGCCGCGCCGTTGGTCGAAACGACTCCGTTGTGATTTTGCACGTCGGGCGTATTGTAGCGAATCCGCTCGCCGTAAAGGTCGGTCATTCTCCCGCCCGCTTCTTCCAAAACGATTTGCGGCGCGCAAGTGTCCCAATGTTTCGTCCGGGCGCTGAAAGTTATGTAAACGTCGCATTCGCGCATCGTCAGCAGCCCGACTTTGACGCCCACCGAGCCGCGCCGGATTTCCTTTTTAAACCCGAAATATTTTTTTAATCGCTGCTGACGCGGATTGTAATGCGCGCGCGACGCGGCGACAATCATTTCGGAAAAACGAGTTTTTTTGGAAACCGTTACACGCTGCCGTTCCTGCGCAGCCAATTCGAGCCACGCGCCTTCGCCGCGAACAGCCCAAAACAATCTTTCGGAGAGCGGCTCGTAAAGAACGCCCAATACGGCTTCGCCTTCAACTGCAAGACCGATCTGCACCGCAAAATCTCCTTCGCGTTTGACGAATCCGTAAGTGCCGTCAATCGGATCAATTATCCAGGCGCGTTTCAAAGCCAGACGGTCGCTCGTGTCAATCAACTCTTCGGAAAGAATCCCGTCGTCGGGAAAATTTTCCCTGAGTCCGGCGACGATGATTTCGCTCGCCTGCCGGTCGGCTTCCGTCACCGGCTCGACGAAGTTATCAAGCCCCAGCTTTTCCTCAACCACAAACGAGGTGTTGTAAAAATCCATTATTTTGACGCCCGCTTCGTGAGCCAGCTTGATTGCAGTTTCCAGCTCGTCGGAAAACCGTCCTGTGATTCTCGGATTGTTCATTCAAATTCAGTTTGCCACAAAATCATTGCAAAGTTCGTTTTGCTGCCGCCCGATAATTGAAAATTTTGCATTTTAAACTGTACATTGTTTGACAATAAATTTATTCGGCTACCGTTGAGGTTTAAAAATATGAATGAACCGCAGAATTTTCGAGAGTTTTGGGATTTTTATGTTGCGGAACACAGCCATCCGACGACGCGCATTCTGCATTTCATCGGCACTTCGGTCGGTATCGCTTGTTTGATTTGGTTCGTTTTGCGCGGAACCTGGTATTGGTTTCCGCTAGCGCTCGTTCCCGGCTACGCTTTCGCCTGGATCAGTCACTTTTTCATCGAACACAATCGTCCGGCGACTTTTAAATATCCGTTCTGGTCGTTTGCCGGAGACTGGAAAATGTTCTGGCTGATGCTGCAAGGAAAAATGTCGGCGGAAGTCGAACGAGTCAGCCGGAATTCAGGAAATTAACCTTTTGAATTCGACGAACGAAACGCCTAAAGCGAATTTCTTTGTATTTTTGAAAGCCGGAGCTTCATTCGAGCGCGTTTGAAATCATTTCGAGCGAGCGGTTTTGACGATAAGAAATATTAAAATGTCCGTCGTCGAATTCTTCGTGAATGTGGGGCACGTTGTTTTCTTTCAAACGACTGCACAAAATACGCGCTCCCAAATCCAGCCCGAATTCGTCGCGCGTTCCGGCGTCAATAAAAAGAAGCTTGAGCGATTTTAGATTTTCGACGTATTTTTCGACCATAAAAACAGGATCGTGCCGTCGCCAGCGTTCCCAGACATCGGGCAAAATTTCGCCGGTTTCCGAATCAAACGGTAAATCAAAACCGGACGGAGAGTTTTCGTTCGGCGAATAACACGCGCTCATTCCGATTGTATTGAGCGCGGCAAAATCGTCTTTACCTTTGCGTTTGGTTTCGTCCCAGAATTTCTCGATGATTTTCAGCGGCTCGCCTTTGATGGCGCGAACTGCATCGGCAAATCCCGGCTGATACGAATATTCAAAATAACAATCGCCGCTCGTCGAGCAAACGAGACCGAATTTGTCGGCGTGCCGCATCGCCATCACGAGCGCGCCGTAACCGCCCGAAGATTTGCCCATCACGGCGCGCGAGTTTTTATCGTTGACGGTGCGTAAATTTTCATCAACAAACCCAACAATTTCTTCGGTCAAATAATCTTCGTAGTTTCCCGTCGCCGACGAATTTATATACTGCGCGCCGCCGTAGCGCGTAAAACAATCGGGCATCACGGCAATCATCGGTTTGATTAGCCCGTCGCCGATTAATTTATCCATTCGCTCGGCAAAATTCGGCTGAAAAGCGTGGTCGTTCAAAAACATTCGCCCGCGCCCTGTAAATCCGGTCAAAACGTAAATTGACGGATAACGCTTATCAGGCGTTTCATCATAACCAGGCGGCAAATAAATATATAAATCGCGGACAAACGGATCATTGAGCGGATTATTTTTTAAAATTTCGCTTGTATGTTGTAAAACTCTGACGGTTCCTTTGGTCATAAATTCGGTTTTAATGCAAAACAGTTGATAGTTTAAAGTTTACAGTTGACAGTTCGATTGCGAAAACTATCAACTATTAACTGTCAACTGTAAACTGTTTGGCAAGAGATTTTTGCCGCCGCCGTTTGTCGGCGTCGAGTTTTATGCTGCTGCAAACATTTAACGTCAACCCGAACGCGCTCAATTCGACGATTGAATTTTTAACGGCGATGATTACGCCCGCATTGTTGATTTCGGCGACCGGCTCGCTCGTGCTTTCGACTTCGACCAGATTGGGGCGCGTGGTTGACCGCGTGCGCGTTTTGGAACAACGCTTGAGCGAACTGATTATGACCGAAGATAAAACGGAGATTCCGCTTTACGACCGGCGTTTGGAGACAATCGTCAGCCTGCTCGACAAAGTTACGAGCCGCGCGCGGATTTTGCAGCGTGCGATGGGCGCTTTTTATTACGGCTTGGGCTTTTTTATTTTAACCAGCGTCTCAATAGCCGTCGCCGGATTCGTCAACACATATCGCTGGCTGCCAATTCCAATCGGAATAGTCGGAATCATTTTTTTGTTTTACGGCAGTCTGCTGATGCTGCTCGAAACTCGAATGGCGACCGCCACGGTCAACGCCGAAATGGATTTTACGTGGGAATTGGCGCGCAGCGTCGCACCCGAAGCCGTCATCAGCAAATATGGACACAATGCTTTTGGAAGAAAAATTAAAACCAAAATTCACGAAACTATTGGCGGCGGGCGAGCTGAGAAAAAGAGTTGAACGACTCGAAAAACTGCTCGAATCCTGCACCGTTTGCCCGAAAGATTGCGGCAACAATCGCCTCAAAGATGAAATTGCCGCTTGTTATTCCGGCAGATTGCCGATTGTTTCTTCATACACCGCCCATTTCGGCGAAGAACCGGCATTGTCGGGAACACGCGGCGCCGGCAATATCTTTTTTGGCAACTGTAATCTGCGATGTGTTTATTGCCAGAATTATCAAATCTCGCAAATCTGGCGCGAGCAGAAAAAGAACGAAACCACGCACGAGCGGCTTGCTGAAATGATGCTCGAATTGCAGGCAAAAGGCTGTCACAACATCGGTTTTGTTTCCCCGACACATTTTGTCCCGCAAATGGCGCGGGCAATTTTGATCGCCGCCGAAAATGGTTTGAATTTGCCGATTGTCTATAATACGAACGCTTACGATTCGGTCGAAGTTTTACGCCTTTTGGACGGAATCGTTGACGTTTATCTGCCCGATTTGAAATACGCCTCGCCGGAAGCCGGATTTGAATATTCAAAGATTCGCGAATATCCGCGTTTTGCGCGTGCCGCAATCAAAGAAATGTTCCGGCAAACCGGCGACGAGCTTGTTTTTGACGAAAACGGTTTGCTCAAACGGGGTTTGGTCATTCGATTGCTCGTTTTGCCCAACGATTTAGCCGACATCCAAGAAAATCTGCGCTGGATTAAAAACGAGCTGTCGCCGCGCATCGCGATTTCTTTGATGGCGCAATATTATGCGACCAACAAAGCCGCCACGGATGCGCGTTATATTCTGCTCTCGCGCCGAATTACAGAGCGCGAATGGCAAAAGGCGGTTTCGATTCTGGAAGATTTGGAAATGGAAAACGGCTGGATTCAGGAATACGAATCCGCGTCGCATTATTACCGCCCGGATTTTACCGACCGCGAAAATCCCTTTAAAGACATTAGAGATTTTCAAGCAGAAGGAACAATTTCTTAATCAAAGTGTCTAAATGTTTCGGAGGCAAATATGAATCCGATTCTCCGAAACATTCTGTTCGTGACCGTTTTTTCTTTCGCGCTTTCATTTGATAGTTGTTTTTTTGGAACAGCTTACGACGCTCGCTATCAACTTCACCCGGAATATAGTTGTATGGGATGCGGCGACACTTACGGGCAACGATGGGTATTGCTTGGATTCGCATTATTTAATCTCTTTTCAGGTTCCTTAGTCGCCATATTTATTCATTTGCACCGCAATGAACAGGCGGAAAAGCACTTCAAGGAATTCTCAATTTTCAAATCGTAAGGCGTGATATTATCGTCAGCGTTTTATTTTTTAATGATGGACGCTGAAATTTTGGTTAAAGTCGAGCGCGGCGCAATTGTCGAATCAGTTCATCGCGGACATTTGGCGGTTGTTGACGGCGACGGGAATTTGATTGCGAGTCTCGGAAATCCCGAAACCGTTACGTTTTTGCGGTCGGCGGGAAAGCCTTTTCAGGCGATTCCGTTTTTACTAAGCGGGGCGGCGGAAAGATTCGGTTTTACCGAAAAAGAAATCGCTTTGGCGTGCGCATCGCACAACGGCGAAGAAATTCATACGACGACAGCCGCGCGGATGCTCGAAAAAAGCAGCTTTTCGGAAAAAGATTTGCGCTGCGGCGCGCACGAGCCTTTTTCGATTGAAATTGCACACTCTCTCATCCGCCGCGACGAAAAACCTTCGCAGCTTCACAACAATTGTTCCGGCAAACACGCCGCAATGCTCGCTTTTGCCCGCCAAATCAAAGCGCCGACAGAAAATTACGATTCGCTCGAACACCCGATTCAGCAGCAGATTTTAGAAATTGTCGAAAGATTTTCCGGGTTGTCGCGCGATAAAATCGGCGTCGGAATTGACGGCTGCTCCGCGCCGAATTTCGCTATGCCAATTGTAAATATGGCGCGAATGTTTGCGCGCATTGTTTTGCCGCCCGAAGATTTTGAAGCCGAATTGCGCGAGGCTTGCCGCTGCGTGGTCACTGCAATGATGTCGCACCCGGAAATGGTCGGCGGCGAAGAACCTAAACGGCTCGACACGCTTTTAATGCGCTCGCTGCGCGAGCGAATCGTCTCGAAAATCGGCGCGGAAGGCGTTTATACGGCGGGCATTTTGCCTTCACCGCGCTGGAAACGCGGGCTTGGCATCGCGCTCAAAATCGAAGACGGCAGCGACCGCCGCGCGCGCCCCGTCGCCGTTTTGGAAGTTTTGCGGCAGCTCGAAATTTTAGAACCGTCGGAACACGAATCTTTAAAACCGTTTGCCAGAATCGAATTGAGAAATCATCAAAAAACGCTCGTCGGCGAAGCCGTGCCGAACTTTAAGATAAGATTTGAGTTAAAATGAAACTCGAAAACCTGACTCTGAATGAAGCTAAAAAACTTTTGTCAAATTGGAGTGCGGGAACATTTCCGACCGTCGCGGCATCGGTTAAATATCATTTTCGGAAACACGGAGTTGAAGTTTCAGCACAAAACATTGGAGAATATTTGAGAAAAGCAGACGTTCTCGCCCGCAGCTTGCGCGGAGCGAAAAAAAGTTATTTAGACAACGGCGCAATTCGTTATGCGAAAAGCGGTTTATTTATTATAAAAAACATCGAAGGAAAAATCCTTTCTTTCGGAAGCGAATAAAAAGCGATGAACGATGATATTGAAGTAAAAGTAAAGGAAATC